>NZ_CP037858.1:4223333-4535000 GCF_006974125.1 Stenotrophomonas maltophilia
GGCCAACGCCCAATAGATCGACCTGGCTCATCGCAACGCGTTGCGCCAGCGGCAGTGCTTCGCTGAAACGGTTCTCGCAATAGAGGCTGATCGCAGCATTGTTCGCAGCCGGCAGATAGTCCGGATACAACTCGGCCATCTGCATCCATCCATCGGTTGCGCGGTCCGGGTCGCCCAGATGAAGGGTCCAGTTGCGTACGTAGAGCGCTTCACGTGTGGTCAGATGCCGGGACCATCGCTGTGCCTTCTTCAACACGCTGGCGGCACGGGAGAAATCCGCATCCGCGAAATGGCTCCGAGTCTGTCCCAGCCATGCCAGTGCGAATTCTGGATCGATTTCCGTGGCCTGCTGGTAAAACGCCAATGCTCCCTTGTAGTCACCGCGCACGTAGCGCTTCTGGCCCAAGGCAAACGCACGCAGCGCATCCATGCTGCCCGTGGTCACCTCAGGCAGGGATTGGCTGTCGCGCTGGATCAATGCGGGCTCTTCGCCCAGGCGATCGCGCAGCTGGCGCGAAACATCGTCCACCGCCGCCAGTACCGCACCCGCCTTCGCATCGGCGGATACCACAGCCAGGGTGCGCAGCGTCGACGGCTCGATCACCTCCACGCTGAAGCGGGTGCGGCCGCCGACATCGGTAGCCGATGGCACGAACACCAGGCGGGCGCCCGTGCGTACCGCCACAGCGGCGGCATCGCCGCGTTCGCGGACGCCACCATCCAGCGGTTTCCGCATCATCTCAAGGGTGCGGCCGACGCGGTCGTCACTGACGACGTTGACGTAGCGGGACTGCTCGAGACTGATCCGGAACGCCTGGTCCAGGGCGTCATCGAGCAGGCGATTGCCGGTGAAGTTATGCAGCCCGCCGAGCACCACCCAATCGCGTTCGGCGAACGCGATGGCCGGCTGTGGCCGGGTCAGCAACCAGACGCCAAGCACCGCGGCCAGCAGTACGGCAGCCTGCGCCGCCATCGCCAGTGGACGGCGCCACAACGGCAGGTCACGCCGGGCCTTGGCCGTGTGCCGCAGCCGCCCCGGCGTGGGCATGCCCGCCGCCTGCACGCCGTAGACTTCGGCTGGCTGGCTCACGCCCTTGAAACGCCATCGCCCGAACGATCGCCATTGCAGGCCTTCAGCCATCGCGCCCAGCGACCCACTGGAGCGACGCACGATGGATTCGGCCACCGCCGAAAGCAGGATCTGGCCCGGCCGCGCCAACTGCATCAGGCGCGCCGCCGTCGGCTTGGCCAGGCCTTCGACTTCAATCGCCTTGGCGCCAGCCCGCACTGCCTCGGCGCTGTTCTCCCAGGTGAGCACATCGCCCACATGCAGACCGGCCCGCGCCTGCAGATGGATCTCGTGTCTCTGCCCCAGCGGCTGCAGTCCACGCTGGTAATCCAATGCGAAGCCAAGCGCGTCGATCGGGCGCTCGAACAGCATGAACAACCCGTCGGAGCGATCGATCAGCTGGCCGTTCCAGCGCTGCTGCAGCGCCAGCACCAGCCGGTCGTGTTCCTGGAACAGTTCGGCGGCGGCGACATCGCCGATGCGCTCGACCAGCAGCAGCGAGTCACACAGGTCGGTGAACAGCAGGGCGCGCAGTTGCTGGTTGTGCGGCGCCGACGTTCCGTTGTCGCCATTCATCGCCTCTGTCTCCCGATCTAGGGTGAGTCCACTGCGTCTGCCCAACGCAGGCAGTTGCCACCATCGCGCTTGGCCTGGTACAGCGCACGGTCCGCGCTGGCGTACCACTCGCTCCAGCCCGCATCCGGGTCCAGCAGGCTGGCGCCGATGCTGACCAGGCTGACGTGCGGCGTGCCGTGGCTGCGTTCGAGCAGACCATGTACCGCGCTGAGGATGAACTCGGCCGCGTGCTGCACGATCTCGTGGTTGCCACGACGCAGGATCAGGCAGAACTCGTCACCGCCGAGCCGGCAGGTCAGGTCCTGCTCGCCGGCCATCGAGCGCAGGATGTTGCCCATGCTCTGCAGCACGCGATCGCCGGCCTGATGGCCATGGCGGTCATTGATCTGCTTGAAGCGGTCGCAGTCGATCAGCAGCAGCGCCTGCGGCAGCCCACTGCCATCGGCACGGCATTCCTGCAGGTACAGAGTGAGGCCACGGCGGTTGTGCAGTCCGGTCAGTTCATCGGTACGCACCAGCTCACGGGTGTGGGTCAGCTGGTGGGTGGTGATGTAGAGGTTGTCCAGCGCGGTTTCCAGGTCATGGTTGCGCCGGCGCAGCTGGCTGATCAGGGCCTGTTCGTTGGTCAGCACGCGCATGATCGTGCGGCGCAGGAAGTAGGCGACCAGGCCCGGATCGGATTCGACCAGGCGATGGAAGTCGGCGGGCCCCAGCTCAAGCACCTCGCAGTCCACCAGGGCGCGCGCACTGGCGCTGCGCGGGTGGTCACCCACCAGCAGGCCCAGCTCACCGAAGAACTCCTGCTGCCCGAGAGTCTTGATCACCAGGTCCTCGCCGAAGTCCAGTTCGATCTGGCCTTCCAGGATCACGTACATGCGCTCGCCACGATGCCCACGCTGGAACAGCCACTGTCCGGCATGAAGCTTGCATGGACGGGCAAATCTGGCGAACAATGCGACTTCGGCATCGGACAGCAACGCATGCACGATCTCGGCCATCGCCACCCGGGCGATACCTGACGTCACATCACTGTTCTCGGCCGCACCCCTGCCGGTCATTCCCTGCACCCGCCGCCAGCGTCCCCTGGTGAGCCGCGGAGCATAGCACCGCTTTAAAATGTGCGCCCTATCTCATTTTGAGCCTTGAGGTCCGCTTTCCCGATGTGAAGGCGCGCGGTGGCCGTTCTGCCCGCCACGATCGAGGGAAAAGTCGTTCCGGATCAATCTGATGGCCACCTTCACAGGGTTTCGGCCAAGTTGCCGGGCCGTGGGGTGCGCCGGATTGACGCTGGCGGCCTCCATCTGTTTCCCATCGACACAACAACGCCGGCAGGTCCCCCGACCCACCGGCGTTGCCTGGCCCTTCCCTGGCCACCCTGATCGGATTTCGAGGCTTCGGTAGAGCCGGCCGCTGGCCGGCTTCCCTGCAATGCCCGGAAGATCACATGGTCGCCGGCCAGCGGCCGGCACTACCGCATCACGCGGCGCGTTCGCTGCGCCCGCCGTGGAACTGTTCTTCTTCCGTCGAACCGGTCAACGCGGTGGTCGAGGACTGGCCCTGCTGGATCGCCTGGGTCACGGCATCGAAGTAACCGGTGCCGACCTCGCGCTGGTGCTTGACCGCGGTGAAGCCACGCTCGGCTGCTTCGAACTCGGCCTCCTGCAGTTCCACGAAGGCGCTCATCTGGCGGCGTGCATAGCCGTGGGCCAGGTTGAACATGCCGTAGTTCAGCGCATGGAAACCGGCCAGGGTGATGAACTGGAACTTGTAGCCGTAGCTGCCCAGCTCGCGCTGGAACCTGGCGATGGTGGCGTCGTCCAGGTTCTTCTTCCAGTTGAAGCTGGGCGAGCAGTTGTAGGCCAGCAGCTTGCCCGGGAACTTCGCATGGATTGCCTCGGCGAACTTGCGTGCGAATTCCAGATCCGGCTTGCCGGTCTCGCACCACACCAGGTCGGCATACGGTGCATAGGCCAGGCCACGGCTGATCGCCTGGTCCAGACCATTGCGGGTCTTGTAGAAGCCCTCGACGGTGCGCTCGCCGGTGGCGAACGGCTTGTCGTTGCCGTCGATGTCGCTGGTCAGCAGGTCGGCGGCTTCGGCGTCGGTGCGCGCCACCAGCAGGGTCGGCACACCCAGCACGTCGGCAGCCAGGCGCGCGGCGTTGAGCTTCTCGATCGCCTCGCGGGTCGGCACCAGCACCTTGCCTCCCATGTGGCCACACTTCTTCACCGAGGCCAGCTGGTCCTCGAAATGCACGCCGGCGGCGCCGGCCTCGATCATCGCCTTCATCAGCTCGAACGCGTTGAGCACGCCGCCAAAACCGGCTTCGGCGTCGGCCACGATCGGCTGCAGGAAGTCGATGTCATCCTTGCCTTCGGCGTGGTGCAGCTGGTCGGCGCGCAGCAGGGTGTTGTTGATGCGCTTGACCACCGCCGGCACCGAATCGGCCGGGTACAGCGACTGGTCCGGATACATCTGGCCGGCCAGATTGGCGTCGGCCGCCACCTGCCAACCGGACAGGTAGATCGCCTTCAGGCCGGCCTTGACCTGCTGCATGGCCTGGTTGCCGGTCAGCGCACCCAGCGCGTTGACGAACTCGCGCTCGTGCAGCGACGCCCACAGCTTCTCCGCGCCCAGGCGGGCCAGCGAGTGCTCGATGTGCACGGTGCCGCGCAGGCGCACCACGTCGGCGGCGCTGTAGTTGCGCTGGATGCCTTCCCAGCGCGGGTTGGTGTCCCAGTCGTGCTGGATCTGTTCGGCAGTGGGCAGCTTGCTCATGTCTTTCTCCAGTTCGGTTCGTGCGTGCAGCGGGGAGGGAAACGACGGGTTTGCGGGCAGTCGGTCAATCGATGCGCGCGTAGGCCGGCAGGGTCAGGAAATCGGTCAGTTCTTCGCTGCGGCTCAGTTCACCGAGCAGGGCGATGGCTTCGCTGATGCGTGCGCCACCGGGCAGCGCGGCGGTATCACCCAGCCGTGCCGGCAGCTGCGCCAGCGTGGCGTCGAGCAGAGCCAGGTCGATCGCGGTGCCATCGTCCAGCTGCTGGCCCGGCGTGTGCAGCCACTGCCACAGCTGGCTGCGGCTGATCTCGGCGGTGGCCGCGTCCTCCATCAAGTGATGGATCGGCACGCAGCCGTTGCCATCCAGCCAGGCGGCCAGATAGCGCACGCAGACTTCCACGTTGCCGTCGAAGCCGGCGCGGGTGATGGTGCCCGGCGGCCGTGCGATCAGCTCGTCGCGACCGACGCGCACATCGTGGCGCAGCACGCTGTGCTGGTTCGCACCGGGCATGTGCTCGTCGAAGATCGCCATCGCCACCGGAATCAGCGCGGGGTGCGCGACCCAGGTACCGTCGTGGCCGGCAGTGACCTCGCGCAGCTTGTCGGCGCGCACGCGGGCCATCGCCTGCTCGTTGGCAGCGGCATCGTTGTTGATCGGGATCTGCGCGGCCATGCCGCCCATCGCATGCGCACCGCGGCGGTGACAGGTCTGGATCAGCAGTTCCGAATACGCCTTCAGGAACGGCTGGGTCATGGTCACCTGGCCGCGCTCGGGCAGCACACGGTCAGCGTGGCGGCGGAAGGTCTTCAGGTAGGAGAAGATGTAATCCCAGCGGCCGCAGTTGAGGCCGACGATGCGCTCGCGCAGCGCGTGCAGGATCTCGTCCATCTCGAACACCGCCGGCAGCGTTTCGATCAGCACGGTCACCTTGATCTGGCCGTGCGGCAGGCCCAGCATGCCTTCGATGTGCGACAGCGCGGTCTCCCACAGCGCCGCTTCTTCCATGCTCTGCAGCTTGGGCAGGTAGAAGTACGGGCCACGATCCTTCGCCTGCAAGGTGCGGGCGTTGTGGAAGGCGAACACCGCCGCATCGAACAGGCCACCGGCAATGAACTGGCCATCGATGCGCACGTGCTTCTCGTCCAGGTGCCAGCCACGCGGGCGCACGATCAGCACCGCCTGTTCGTCGTAGGGGCGCAGGGTGTAGTGCTTGCCCGGCTTGCCGTTGGCGGCCGGTGCGGTGAATTCCAGATCGCCGCGCACGGCGGCCGCCAGCGACTGCTGGCCGGCCAGCAGGTTGCGCCAGGTCGGCGAGGTCGAATCCTCGAAGTCGGCCATGAACACCTTGGCGCCGGAGTTCAGCGCGTTGATGACCATCTTCGGATCGGTCGGGCCGGTGATCTCGACGCGGCGGTCCTGCAGCGCGGTCGGCAGCGGGGCCACGCGCCACTCGCCGCTGCGGATCGCGGCGGTGTCTTCGCGGAAGTCCGGCAGGCCGCCCTGGTCGAAGAATGCCTGGCGCTTGCGGCGGTCCTGCAGCCGCGCCTGCCGGCCCGGTTCCACCGCCCGGTGCAGCGAGACCAGCAGGGCCAGCAGCGGTGCCGGCAGCACGGTCTCCTGGCCGGCCACGCGGGTCGCCAGGGCGATGCCGGGGGTAGCCTTGCTGGCAGGGGTGGGAACAGCGGAAGCGACGGCGGACATGGGGCGACTCCAGCGGTGGGGGAACGTCTCCACGGTGCCGCTGGGCCTTGGTATTTGGCAAAACAGTTTTTGCAATGCTTTACATAAATTGTGCTAATACTTGTGACGCCATGACCACGCGCCCCTCGCCAAGTCCGCGTTTTTCCTACAAATCCGACCGGTTGAAGCCGCTGCGCGCGTTCTGCCAGACGGTGCGCCTGGGTTCGGTCTCACGGGCGGCTGAGGCACTTTTCGTCAGCCAGCCGGCCATCAGCCTGCAGTTGCAGGCGTTGGAACGGGAGCTGGGTGTGCCGTTGTTCGAGCGCAGCGGGCGGCGCCTGGTGCCCAGTCGCGAGGGCCAGCTGCTGTACGAAATGGCACAGCCACTGGTGGAGAACCTGGATGGGCTGGAGGCGCGCTTCCGCGACAAGGTGCGCGGCCTGGACGCAGGCGAACTGAACATCGCCGCCAACAGTTCCACCATCCTGTACCTGCTGCCGAAGATCGTCGAACGCTTCCGCCTGCACCACCCGGACGTGCGCCTGACCCTGCACAACGCGATCAGCGCCGATGGCACCGACCTGCTGCGCGAGGACGCGGCCGACCTGGCCATCGGTTCGATGACCGATGTGCCGGCCGACCTGAGCTACGCACCGGCCTATCGCTTCGAGCAGGTCCTGATTGCTCCGCACGACCATCCGCTGGCCAGTGGCGGCGAGCTGGAACTGGCCGACATCGCGCGCTACCCGCTGGTGCTGCCGCCGAAGCGGCAGATCACCTACCGGCTGGTGGACCAGGTGTTCCAGCGCCACCGCATCGCGTACACGGTGGCGCTGGAGGTCGGTGGCTGGGAGGTGATCAAGCAGTACGTGGCGATGGGCATGGGTATTTCCATCGTGCCGGCGCTTTGCCTGAACGATGCCGACCGCGAGCGGCTGGCGGCGCGGTCGATGAAGCGCTGGTTCCCGGAGCGCAGCTACGGGGTGATCGTGCGGCGCGGCAAGGCGTTGTCGGCGCAGGCGCGGGCGTTTGTGGAGCTGATCCAGCCGGAGTTGTTCAGTCCGCGCGATTACGACCAGAGCGGGCATTCGGAGCGGTAAGGGGTGTTCGGCAGGGCTGCGCCCTGCACCTGCCGAATCAACGTCAACGGCAACTGCAACGTCAAAAGCCGGGCTTCCGTGAGTTGGCGGGGTGGGTCCGGTTGCGGGGGACGCTGCAAGTACGTCCCTGTAAGCTCGGTCGCCGCATCCATGCGGCTCACGCCCCCGCAACCGGACCCACCCCGCCTTCGACAGATTGCTGCTGTTGGTGGGTGTCGACCTTGGTCGACACGGTAGATCCACGCCATGCGTGGATGACGTACAAATGATCGAACTGTTGGATCCGCGGCTCGGATCCCGTTGCCTTGCAACGGGCTCTGACCCTATGTGCAGCTCACGGCGGGAGCGATTGCCCCGTGGGGCCGTCCACGATGGCGAGCCATTGCGCGAACGCGGTGTCGAAATGTTCGGGCTGCAGGTTGGTCCAGCTGCATTGGTAGATCCGCTGCTCTGATTCAACATCAAGAATCTCAGCATCGCATTCACCGGAACTCCAGTAGGTGATGCGGGCGATGACCTGCGCGGTGTCGATGTCGAGCCTGCCAGCCGGGTTGGCGGTGGGGAGACAGCGCGTGGCGATGCCATGGGGTGCAGCCCAGGCCAGGAAGGCGTTCAACCATTCGCGATGGATTGGCGGGTCGAAGGGCATGGGGTTCCGGTCACGGTGGATTCCTGACCGTAAGATAGGCGGGCCGACCGGGCGCGTCATCTGCCGCTGCTGCATGTCCATCGAACTCCGCCACCTGCGTTACTTCCTCGCTGTCGCCGATACGCTGCACTTCGGCCAGGCGGCGGAGCGGTTGGGTATGTCGCAGCCGCCGCTCAGCCAGCAGATCCGCCAGCTGGAAGATCTGATCGGTGCGCGCCTGTTCGTGCGCAGCCATCGTCGCGTGCAGCTGACGCCTGCGGGCGAGCTGCTGCAGGAACGTGCACGCGCCATCGTGCAGCAGGTGGAAGCGGCGGTGGACGAGGTGCAGCGTGCGCAGCGCGGCGAGCAGGGTGAGCTGCATATCGGCCTGACCCGCGCCACGCCACTGTCGCCGCAGATTCCGCGTTCGATCCTGCATTACCGCCAGCAGTACCCGCAGGTACGGCTGCAGCTGAGCGAGATGAACACGCTGCAGCAGATCGATGCGCTGCTCGACGGTTCGCTGGACGTGGGCATCATCCGCAAGCGCGCGTTGCCGCCGGAACTGGCGGCGCACAGCCTGTTCGTCGATCCGCTGGCGTTGATCGTGCATGCCGACCATCCTGCTCTGCGCAGACTGTCGAAGCAGGGCGCGCTGTCGCTGCGCGACTTCGCGCAGGAACCGTTCGTGGCATTCCGGCGCAGCGCGGGCGCGGGCATCCACGACCACATGATCGCGTTGTGTGCGGCTGCCGGATTCACGCCGCGCATCGTGCAGGAAGCGGGTGAAGCCTCGACGCTGATCAGTCTTGCTGCTGCCGGCCTGGGTGCGGCAATCCTGCCGTCGTCGTGCGATCACATCCGGGTCGAAGGCGCGCGCTTCGTGGCACTGGCCGATGCTGGCGCGCATTCGGAAGTACAGCTGGCCTGGCGCCGCGAAGGGGTGACGCCGTTGATCCGCAACTTCGCCGGATTGTTGCGCGGCGCGTTTGCCGAAGAGTGAGGCGCCGACCAATCAGGTTTGGTAGACGCCAACCTTGGTTGGCTGCTGTGCCAGAGCGCCGACCAAGGTCGGCATCTACCAGAGCAACGCCGCGCCCGTGCGGAACGCGAGGCAGGCGTCAGGCAGCAACCGGCTGCGGGGCGCGCTGCTGCAGGGCCCAGACGATGCCACCACCGATCAGCGTCAGTACGGCGGCAAACAGGCACACGCCCAGCCAGTCCCAGGCTGCATAGGCCAGGCCACCGACACCACCCAGCACACTGGACCCCAGGTAGTAGGCAAACAGGTACAGCGCCGACGCTTCCGCGCGCATCGTGCCGGCGCGGCTGCCGACCCAGCTGCTGGCCACCGAATGGCCACCGAAGAAGCCGAAGGTCACCAGTGCGATACCCAGCGCCATCGTGCTCAGCCACGGCATCGCCAGCAGCGCGATGCCGACGCCGATCAGCGCGAACGAGACCGACAGGATGCGGCCGCGGCCGTAGCGCGTGGCCTGCTGGCCCATCCACGCCGAACTGAAGGTGCCCACCAGATAGACGCTGAAGATCAGCCCGACCACGGTCTGGCTGAGGTGGTAGGGCGGCGCCAGCAGGTGATAGCCCAGGTAGTTGTAGAGGGTGACGAACACGCCCATCAGCACGAACGAGGTAGCGAACAGCCACGGCAGGCCCGGGTCGGCGAACAGCGTGCGCCAGCGCGACGGCAACTGGCGCAGGCCATCGCGGCGCGCGCTGAAATGGCGCGACGGCGGCAGCTGCAGCCACAGCAGCATGGTGCTGGCGATGGCGATGATCGAGACCACGCCGATACCCCAGCGCCAGCCCCAGTGGTCGGCGATGATGCCGGCCAGCAGGCGCCCGCTCATGCCACCAATGGCATTGCCGCCGATATACAGGCCCATCGCCAGGCCCAGCGCGCGGCTGTCCATTTCCTCGACCAGGTAGGTCATCGCCACTGCCGGCACGCCGCTCAGCGCCAGGCCGAGCAGGGTGCGCAGCACCAGCAGCGTGGTCCAGTCGTCCACCAGCGCCGTGCTCAGCGACAGCATGGCCGAGGCCAGCAACGCGACGATCATCAACGGACGACGGCCGACCGCATCGGACAACAGGCCGGCCAGCAGCATCGCCACCGCCAGCGTGCCAGTGGTCAGCGACAGCGACATCGCGCTCCCGGCGGCGGACACGCCGAAGTGGCGGCTGAACTCGGGCAGCAGCGGTTGCACCGTGTACAGCAGGCCGAAGGTGGAGAATCCGGCCAGGAACAGCGCCAACGCGGTGCGGCGGAAGGCCGGCGTGCCCTGCTGGATGCGGGTCTCGGCGCCGGAATCGGCAGTGTGGGGACGGCGTTCGACAGCCGCCGCGGTTTCGCCAGTCATCGGATCGGTGGGCCGGTGGGGTCGGCCGGGCATGGGAGGGAACGGGCCTAGACTAGGCCCACCCATCCAGTCGATCCATAACCTGATAGGTCATGATTGATACGCCTGGCGTATTGATTCAGCTTAGAGGCGCTGCCACTCGAAGCCGTCGCCACGGCGGTAGTACACCGCCACCGCACGGCCGTAGACCTTGTCCGCATCGACGAAGCCGAAGAAACGGCCATCGAAGCTGTTGCCGCGGTGGTCGCCCAGCACCAGCAGCTTGCCGTCCGGCACCACCAGGTCGGCGATGTCCGGGCCGCCCCCCATGTCCAGATCGAGGCGGGCACGGCGTTCACCGAAGGCTTCCACATCCTGCAGGTCCGCGGTCTGCAGCGGCTGGCCGTTGATGCTCAGGTGCCCTTCGTGCAGCCGCACATGGTCACCGGCCACTGCGGCCACGCGCTTGATCAGGCGGGTGCCATCGGCCGGCGAATCGAACACCGCCACTTCGCCGCGCTGCGGGGTACCGGTCGCCATCAGTTCCTTGCTGGTGAACGGCAGGCGCAGGCCGTAGGCACGCATGTCCACCACCACCCGGTCACCAGGCTGCAGGGTCGGCTGCATCGAGCCGCTGGGCACTACGTAGTGGTTGGCCAGGGTATCGCGGGCGGCGGCGAGCAAGCCGAGCATCACCAGCAGGGGCAACGCCTCCTTCTTCAGCCAGGCCAGCGCACGTTCGGAAAAGGGAGGGCGGGCAACGGCATCCATGGCAGGCTCCGGGTAGGTGGTAGCTGCATCAGACCACACATGGGGGGAGAGGTTCCCGGTAGCGCCGGGCCGTGCCCGACGGCCGATGGAAACGGGGATGCGGCGCGTTCACCGGGCATGGCCCGGCGCTACCGATGCAGGGTTACGCAGGTTTTACGCGCTGGACCGGCCACGGGCATCGCACCTTTACGGCCAGCGCGCGCATCGTGTGCCCACCGCGCCACAGGGCGCATTCCGCAAGGTGTTGTATGACCCTCCTGGTGATCCGCCACGCATCTTCGTCGGCACCGCGCCCGCAATTGCCGACGCAGCTGGCCGGCCATCGCGTGCTGTGCAGCGACTGCGCCAGCCTGTCCGAAGTACGCCAGTGCCTGTGCCAGCCGCACGCGCGCTCGGCCGACTGGGTACTGCTGGATGTCGGCGTGGCCGATGATGCGCAATGGCAGGCCGAGGGTGGCGCGCTGCAGGCGGCATTGGAACGACTGCCGGCGCAGTACATCGAACTGCAGGCACCCAGCGAGCCCGGCCTGGAGGCGCGCCTGCGCCTGCAGCATGGCCCCGCCGCGGTGGTGGTGGACCAGCGCAGCCAGCAGGCCGGTTACCCGTTGTCGCTGGCCATCGTTGGCCACCGCCTGGCACAGGAGGGCTGAGCCATGTCGATCTTCATCATCCGCGGCCCGGAAGCGGCCGGCGCCTTGATCCGCACCGCCATGCCACTGCCGGCGCCGGTACTGAAGTCGCTGGTGCATCGCGCGATCGACGCCGGCACCAGTGTGGCGATCCGTGCCTGCGGTTCGGAGCAGGAACTGCTGGATGCGCTGCGCGTGGCCGACCACAGCCGTGGCGAGGTGACGCTGCTTGACCCGGGTGCCTGTGCCAACAGCCTGCGCCTGCAGCGGCTGCTGCCCTACCTGCACAACGCCTACGTGGAAGTGCATGACGACGGCGCGGTCGCCGAGCCGTGCCTGCCGGCCGGTGTCGGCCAGCGCCTGGGCATCGCCGCCGGGTATGGCGCACAGAGCTATGTGCTGGCGCTGGATATCGCGCTGGATCACCTGGGATTGGCCGAACAGGCAAACCGGGTGCATGTGGGGACGTGATGGCCGGGCTGCGCCCGGCACCCGGTAGTGCCGGCCGCTGGCCGGCAACCTCAACAGCAACAGCCGGTTTCCTGGGGGATGGCGGGGTGGGTCCGGTTGCGGGGGACGCTGCAAGTACGTCCCTGTAAGCTTGGCCGCGGCATCCATGCCGCAGACACCCCCGCAACCGGACCCACCCCGCCTTCGACAGATCTCCGCGAACTGTCGGAATGGCATGGCCTGCTTCTGGTGGGTGTCGACCTTGGTCGATACATGGATCCACGCCATGCGTGGATGAGCGGCAAACTGCGGAATCTGTCGATGGCATCGATTCAACGAATAACGGCGGGGTTTCCCCCGCCGTTATTTCTTTCGTACTTCAGGTCGCGCTTATTTCAGCCCGCGGAACTTCAGCAGCGGTTCCACCGACGGATCCTTGCCGCGGAAATCGCGGTACAGGGTCGACAGTTCCACGCTGTTGCCGCGCGAGAGAATCTTGTCGCGGAACTCCTGTCCATTGGCCGCGGTCAGGCCACCGTGTTCGGTGAACCACTGGTAGGCGTCATGGTCCAGCACTTCCGCCCAGAAGTAAGCGTAGTAACCGGCCGAGTAACCACCCCCCCAGATGTGGTCGAAGTAGGTGGTGCGGTAGCGCGGCGGCACCTGCGGCAGGTCGACCTTGAACTTCTTCAGCGCGCTGGCTTCAAAGGCGCCAACATCCTGCAGCGGCGCATCAGCCTTCTGCGTGTGCCAGGCCAGGTCGAGCAGTGCGGCCGACAGGTATTCGGTGGTCGCATAACCCTGGTTGAAGCTGCGTGCCTTGAGGATCTTGTCGACCAGTTCCTGCGGCATCGCTTCGCCAGTCTTGTAGTGCTTGGCGTAGTTGGCGAACACCTTCGGATCCAGCGCCCAGTGCTCGTTGAACTGCGACGGGAACTCGACAAAGTCGCGCGAGGTGGCGGTGCCGGCGATCGACGGGTACTTCACGTTCGAGAACATGCCGTGCAGCGCATGGCCGAACTCATGGAACATGGTGGTGACGTCGTCGAAGCTGATCAGCGCAGGCTGGCCGGCGGCCGGCTTGGTGAAGTTGCAGACGTTGTAGACCACCGGCTTGGCACCGGTCAGGCCATCCTGCTCGACGAACACGTCCATCCAGGCGCCGCCGGACTTGCTGTCACGCTTGAAGTAGTCGGTGTAGAACAGAGCCAGCGAGGTGCCGTCCTTGTCAAACACTTCGTACACCTTCATGTCCGGGTTGTAGGTCGGAATGTCGGTACGCGGCTTGAAGGTGATGCCGTACAGCTGGGTGGCGGCGTAGAAGACGCCGTTCTGCAGCACGTTGTCCAGTTCGAAGTACGGCTTGATCTGCGATTCGTCCAGATCGTACTTGGCCTTGCGCACCTGCTCGGCGTAGAAATCCCAGTCCGAAGCGGCGACCTGGAAACCACCCTTCTGCGCGTCGATCACCTTCTGGATCTCGCCGGCTTCGGCGCGCGCCTTGGCGGTGGCAGCCGGCACGGTGTCGGTCAGCAGCTTCAGCGCGGCGGCCGGGGTCTTGGCCATCTGGTCGCCCAGCTGGTAGTCGGCGAAGGTGTCGAAGCCGAGCAGCTTGGCCTTCTGCGCGCGCAGCTGGGCCAGGCGCTGCACGGTCTGCCGGGTGTCGTTGGCATCGCCGCGCTCGGCACGGGTTTCCGAGGCCTTCAGCACGGCGGCGCGCTGGTCGCGGTCACTCAGCGAACCGAGCACCGGCTGCTGGGTGGTGTTCTGCAACGGCAGCAGGAACTTGCCATCCAGCTTGCGATCCTTGGCTGCATTGGCGGCGTTGTTGATCGCATTCTCGTCCAGGCCGGCCAGCTTGGCCTTGTCGTCGACAACGACGGCCGCAGCGGCAGTGGCGGCCACCAGGCGGGTATGGAACTGGGTGGAAAGGGTGGTTTCTTCCACGTTGAGCTTGCGCAGGCTCGCCTTGTCGGCGTCGGACAGCTGCGCGCCGGCGCGCACCAGGCCGTCGTAGTAATGCTCGACCAGGCGCTTCTGCACCGGGTCCAGTTCCAGCGTGTCACGCTGGTCGTACAGCGACTTCACGCGCGCGAACAGCTTCGGGTCGAGATTGATCTCGTCCTGGTGCGCGGCCAGCTTCGGCGCCACTTCTTCCTGGATCTTCTGGCGTGCATCGTTGGTATCGGCCTGGACCAGGCCGAAGAAGATGCGCGACACGCGGGTCAGGGTCTCGCCGCTGCGCTCCATCGCCACGATGGTGTTGTCGAAGGTGGCCGGCTCACTGCTGTCGGCGATCTTGCGGACATCGGCCAGGTGCTGGCGCATGCCTTCCTCGAACGCCGGCAGGTAGTCGCTGTCCTTGATCTTGTCGAACTGCGGCGCCTGGAACGGCAGCGTGCTGGCGCTCAGCAGCGGATTGGTGGAGGCTTCGGCCGGCTGCTGGGCCGGGGCTTTCTGGGCATCGGACACGGGGGTGGACTCCTTGCCGGAACAGGCCGCCAGCGCCAGGCTGATGGCGGCGGCCAGGACTACGGTACGCGACATGTAAAACGCTCCTTGGGCAGACGGTATGGAATACCAGCCCTCCACCCTACTCCTGTCGCGCTCGCCCGGCATGTGCCGGACGTGGCGTCTATGCGGCGGCCTGTGACCGGCTCAGACCGTGCCGCGGGTCTTGCCCATCCACGGCCGGTAGAACTCGCGGATGGCGGCCATGTCGGCGGCGTCATCGCCGGTCGGCCGGAACAGCGGGCCGATGCCGATGGTTTTTTCCGGGTAATGGAAATAGGCGGCCAGGATCGGCACGTCGGCCATCCGGGCGATCTTCAGGAAGCCGGCCTTCCAGTCCTTCACCGCCTTGCGGGTGCCCTCGGGGGTGATGGCGAACCACATCTTCTCGTTGTTGCGCAGCAGGTCCACCGCCTGGCCCACCGTGCCCTGCGGCGAGCTGCGGTCCAGCGGGATCACGCCCAGCTTGTGCAGCAGCGGGCCCAGCGGCCACCAGAACAGCGAGGCCTTGCCCAGCACCTTCACCTTCATGCCCAGCGCGATCTTGGCCGCCATGCCCCACAGGCCATCCCAGTTGGACGAATGCGGCGCGATGATGAACACCAGGCGCGGGATGTCAGGCAGGGTGCCGGTCACCTTCCAGCCGCCCATGCGCAGGGTGCAGCGCGCCAGCCAGCGCAGGAAGGCGTTGGGTTTGACCTGCGGCATCTGCGGCGGCACGGCCGGCAGCAACGAAGTCGGCTTGTTCAAGCAATCACTCCCAGTCACGTGATGAGCGCCCGCGCTTGATCTGCGCGCGCCCGCGTTTGGCGTCCAGACGACGCAGTTTCGACCCGAGGGTCGGCTTGGTGGCCTTGCGTGGTTTGGGCACGCTCAGCCCGGCCTGGATGAAGGCCGCCAGCCGCTCGCGCGCATCCTCGCGATTGCGATCCTGGGTGCGGAAACGTTGCGCGTCGATGACCAGCACGCCTTCGCCGGTCATGCGCCGGTCGCGCCGCGCCAGCAGGCGCGTGCGCAACGGTTCGGGCAACGAGGGCGAGTTGGCCACATCGAAACGCAGTTCCACCGCGGTGGAGACCTTGTTGACGTTCTGGCCACCGGCACCACTGGCACGCACGAACCGCTCGACGATCTCGCCGTCGGGGATTTCAAGCTGCGCGCTGATGGTGACCGGTCCACTGCCCATCCGCGCATTGTAGCGGCAGCCACGTATCGGAGTGCGCATCGCGCGCCGTATGCCGCCGATCAGGTACCGAACACGCCGCCTTCGCCTTGGCTGCGGGTATGCTGGCCGTCCCATGTACCGCAGGAAGCTTCGCATGACCCGCTCCGCACCCGCCCTGCCGTCCCTGCCGTCCCTGCTGCGCCGTGCCGCCCTGTTGCTGGCGCTGGCCGTGGCCAGTGTCCCGGCCCTGGCCGCACCACCGACCGACGGCGACATCAACCGCCTGCTGTCGGCCTCGCGCGCGCAGAGCATGATCGACACCATGCTGCCGCAGATCGAGGCGATGCAGCAGCAGCAGTTCCAGCAGGTGGCCGCCCAGCGCCAGCTCAACGCCCAGCAGCAGGAACAGCTGAAGCGGATCCAGGCACGGACCAGCCAGACCCTGCGCCAGGCCCTGTCGTGGCAGCAGCTGCGGCCGATGTACGTGGACCTGTACAAGAAGACCTTCAGCAAGGAAGACGTGCTGGCGATGGCCGAGTTCTACGAGAGCGCGGCCGGACAGAGCCTGCTGGACAAGACCCCGGCCCTGATGCAGAACGTGATGGTGGCCATCCAGGCGCGCATGCAGCCGCTGTTCGCGGACCTGCAGAAGGACCTGGAAGCAATCGTCAACGAGCCGGAAAAGAAGTGAGGTAGTGCCGGCCGCTGGCCGGCAATCCCAGGACAACGGGAATCAGGCAGCTGCCGGCCAGCGGCCGGCACTACCGTCAGGCGGTTTCTACCTGCCAGTCGAACAGGTCCAGCGCCTTCTGGAACTCGCGGTCCAGCGGCGCACGTACATCCACCACGCCACCATCGGGATGCGGGAAGCGCAGGCGCTCGGCGTGCAGCAGCATGCGGTGCACGCCCTGCATGCGGAAGATGCGGTTGTGGCGGCCATCACCGTGGCTGGTGTCGCCGATCATGTGATGCGACAGGTGCTTGAGGTGCCGGCGGATCTGCCGGAAACGCCCGGTCTGCGGCTGGCAGCGCAGCAGCGCGTAACGCGAGCTGGTGAACTCACCGACCGGCACCGACAGCTCGCCGGTCGCCAGCCGCTGGAAGTCGGTGATGGCCGGCTTCTTCACCGGCTTGCCCGGGCCGCCATCCAGATCATGGTCGACCTGCCAGGAAAGTTCGGCCGGCCAGCCCCGGCAGACCGTCAGGTAGTCCTTCAACACTTCGCCGCCCATCAGCGCCTTGCCCAGCGCGCTGGCGGTCTCGCGGTCGAAGGCCAGCAGCAGGCAGCCGCTGGTCGCCCGGTCCAGGCGATGCACGAGGAAGATCGGGCGGCCCAGCTGCTCGCGCAGGCGGTCGGCCAGGAAGTCATCTTCGCCGCGGGCCAGCTTGCTGTCGTGGACCATCAGCCCGGCAGGCTTGTTGACCACGGCCAGGCGTTCATCCAGGTGCAGCATCTGCAGGGGCGCGGTGTCGGTCTCGACCGCGGCGAGGGTATCGGGTTCGGTGCTCACCGCGGGATTATCGGGGCTGGGCACTGAATGGGGTAGAGCCGGCCGCTGGCCGGCTGCCTCCGGGCCGTTGGATTGTTGCGGTTGCCGGCCAGCGGCCGGCACTACCGGATCAGGCGCGGGCAATGCGGGGTCAGGCGCTGCGCACGGCCAGCAGCTCGCCGTTGCCCACCGGCACCAGACTGGTGCTGAAGTTCACGTCGGCCTCCAGCAGCGCCCGCAGCGGTTCCATCTCTTCCGCGTGCGAGGTGGCGTTGTCCACCACCAGCAGGCCGCCCGGGCGCAGCACGCGCCGCAGCTGCGGCCACCAGCCGGCGTACTGACCACGGTCCGAATCGAGGAACAGCAGGTCGATGCTGTCCTCAGCGGCCTGCACCAACCACGGCCCGGCATCGCCGTGCACCAGCGTGATGTGCTCGGCCAGACCGCTGCGTGCGAAGTTCGCACGTGCCATCGCCACCTTGTCCCCGGCGAACTCCAGCGTGGTCACGTGGCCGTCGATGGCAGCGGCAGCCTCGGCCAGCCACAGCGTGGAGTAGCCGTTGGAGGTGCCGATCTCCAGCACCCGGCGCGCTACCCCGAATCGCACCAGCACCGCCAGGAACTCGCCCGTATCCGGTGTGATGTTGAGCATGCGACGGCCGCGTTCGACTTCACTGGCGTCGTTTTCGACACCAAGCCGGGTCAGTTCATCCTTCAGTTCCGACAGTTCCAGGGCCATTTTCCGCTGAGCTCGCCATGAGGCAGCGTCCATTCTTACCCGAATCCCGGATTTTCGTATTAATCCTAAAGCCGCTGCATTTTCACGCTGAGATAGTTCCCGCCTCCTTCACGCGGGGACAGCATGCCTGGCCGCCGCGCACCCGGCTTCCGCTAGGACACAGCCATGACATTGAACATTCTGGCAATCGGTGCCCATCCAGATGACATCGAACTCGGTTGCGGTGGCAGCCTGGCAAAGCTCGCCCGCGCCGGCTCACGCATCCATGCACTGGTACTCAGCCGCGGCGGCCGCGGCTGCCACGCCGGCATCGATCGCAGCGATGAATCGCATCGCGCCCTGCGCCGACTCGGGGTGGCCGAGGTGATCCAGCAGGATTTCCCGGACACGCGATTCCCCGCCTGCCGCAACGACATCATCGCGTCGATCGAACAGGTCTGCGCCGTGATAGAACCAGGCCGCATCTACACGATGTGTGGCGAGGATCATCACCAGGACCATCGCACTGTTCATGAAGCGTCGATCATCGCCTGCCGCCACATTCCGCAGATCCTCTGTTATGAGAGCCCCAGCACCCTGCCGCAGTTCGCGCCGCAGGTGTTCGAGGACATCAGTGCGCAGCTGGAGCTGAAGATCCACGCGCTGCGCGAGCATGCCAGCCAGGGCGATCGCCACTACATGCAGGAAAGCCACCTCCGCTGCCATGCGCAGTTCCGTGGCCAGCAGATCGGCATCGGTCCCAGCGAGGGCTTCCTGCCATACCGGTTGGTGCTGTGATGAAGACACTGTTGTTCCTGGCCATGTGCGCCTTCATCCTGGTGCGCATCTGTGTGCAGGCCTCGCGCCGGCCCAGCACCCGCCTGTACAGCATCGACGCGATCGTGCCGGCCTACAACGAAGCCCCGTGCCTTGAGCGCTCGCTGGCCAGCCTGCTGGAAAACCCGTACGTGGCGCGGGTGATCTGCGTCAATGATGGCTCCACCGACAACACGGCTCAAGTACTTGATGCGCTGCAGGCACGCTGGCCCGGGCGGCTGGTGGCCGTGCACCAGGCCAACACCGGCAAGGGCGGTGCACTGATGCACGGGCTGCAGCACGCGACCGCCGAGCAGGTGTTCCTGACCGATGCAGATACCCATATCGATCCACGCAGCCATGGCCTGGGCCATCTGCTGGACGAGATCGAACGCGGCGCCGATGCAGTTGGCGGCGTTCCCTCTTCCAGCCTGCAGGGCGCCGGCTTCCTCCCCCATGTGCGCGCCAGCCTGAAACTGCCGATGATCGTTATCAAGCGCAGCTTCCAGCAATGGCTGGGCGGCGCACCGTTCATCGTCTCCGGTTCGTGTGGCCTGTTCCGCACTTCGGTGCTGCGCAAGGTCGGGTTCTCCGATCGCACCCGCGTGGAAGACCTGGACATGTCCTGGTCGCTGGTTGCGCAGGGCTATCGGGTTCGCCAGAGCGTCCGCTGCGTGGTCTACCCGCAGGAATGCAACACGCTGGTCGAAGAGTGGCGGCGCTGGCGACGCTGGATCGTCGGCTATGCGGTATGCATGCGCCTGCATCGCCGCCTGCTGCTGACCCGCTTCGGCCTTTTCAGCATCCTGCCGATGATGCTGCTCGCCCTGGCCGGCATCGTGCTGTCGCTGCAGGTATGGTTCGGTGCGGCCCGGCTGCACGGACCCGGTGGCCTTGCACTGTCGGTGATGCCGCTGTTCTGGATCGGCATCGTCATGCTGCTGGCAGTGATCAGCGCCATCCACCACCGGCGCGCGTGGCTGGTGCCCGCGGCGGCCTTCTCGATGCTGTATGTACTGCTCGCCTATGCGATCTGGCTGCTGCACGGCCTCGCGGGACTGTTCACAGGTCGTGAGCCCGTGCGCGACAAACCGACGAGGTATCCGCATGTGGTGGAATGACCTCGCCGCCATGGCCGAGACGCTGTCGACACTGGCGCCCCACACTGATCCCAGCGCACGGGTCTCGCCACTGGCCACCCTGCGGGGCGCCGTACGGATCGGTGCCGGCAGTCGCATCTGCGACGGTGCCCATGTCCAGGGTCCGGTGTCGATCGGCCGCGACTGCCTGATCGGCAACAACGCGCTGCTGCGCGGCCCGCTGTGCATCGGTGACGGCACGCGTATCGGGTTTGCCAGCGAACTGAAGAACGCGCGGTTGGGCAACCAGGTCAGCGTCGGTCCGCAATGCTTCATCGCCGACAGCCGTATCGATGACCAGGTCTATCTCGGCGCCCTTGTGCGCACCAGCAACCACCGCCTCGATGGCGCCACGGTCAGCGTACACATCGAAGGCACCGCCATCGACAGCCAACGCGACAAGCTCGGTGCCTGGATCGGTGAAGGTGCCGCGCTGGGCGTCGGCGTGATCATCCTGCCCGGCCGCATCGTCGCGCCGGGGAGCCAGTTCGGCCCACGCATCACCGTGGAACGAAACCTGCCGCCCGGCCGCTATCGCCTGCTGCAGTCACTGCATTCCCAACCCCTGGAGTAACCCCATGCGATTGATCATCCGCGGCGCACTGCCGTGCGCCCTGCTGCTGGCTGTTTCCAGCGCCCACGCCGGCGTCGACCGTGTCACGGTGCAGCTGGACCATGCCGACTACAGCGATGGCTTCGGCAAGCGCGACGTACAGACCGTGGACGTGGCCGGCCGCAGTGGTGACAGCCGATGGCACCTGGGGTTGGCCCATGGCGAGCGTGACTACGGCAGCAGGCGATTCAGCGGCAACCGCGTACAGGGCTCGCTGCACCATCGCTGGAGCCCCCGCCTGTCCACCCGCACCGCCGTCACGGCATCCAACGATGATCCAGTGTTCGTCAACCGCCAGGTGAACCAGGACATCCAGTGGAAAGTGACACCGCAGACCGTACTGAGCGTGGGCGGCAAATACGCCCAGTACCATGCCGGCGCCTATGTGAGCGGCTGGTCGGTGGGTGCCTCGCATTACTTCCCGCGCGTGACCACCTCACTGCGCCACGAACGGCACCGCCAGTCCAATGGACCGGATGGGCATGGCACCACACTGTCGCTGCGGCTGAAGGATGGGCAAGGCCGTGGCTCGACCCAACTGTGGCTGGGCAGCGGCACGGCCGGCTACACCGCCGAGTCCGATCCGCTGCTGCTGCGCGAGCACGACGCACGGCGTGCCTTCCTGCGCCGCAGCCAGCCATTGGGTGAACACCTGGTGCTGGACGTGGGTATCGGCAAGACCTGGCACAAGACGCGCCTGGACAGCTTCCAGAGCATGCAGTCGCACCTGGGCCTGGGCTACCACTGGTAAGCCTGTGGTCGATCGGCGGCATGCATTGCCGCCGATCTTCAATCCGCTGGGGTCAGCGCCACCACGCGCGTGCCAGTGCCACCACGCCGACCGCACCGGACAGCCAGCTCCACATCGGCAGGTCGCCCCAGTACCAGCCCGGCGGCTGCACCACGTACATCAATGCAGCGATGGCGAGCAGGCCGACACCGGTGATCGCCCCCACGGCGCGCTTCTGCAGGCGCTGCAGGCTGGCGTCGAGCGCAACCAGATCGCGCGACCGCATTGCCAACTCGTGTCGGCCTTCCACCTGCTGGGTCAGCCAGGCATGTACCAGGCGCGGCATGTCCGGCGCGTGGGTCATGATTTCCGGCAGGCGCTTGCCGATCTCGCGTACCACCCGGCGCGGGCTGTAGCGCTCGCGCAGGATCTTCGCCAGCACCGGCTTGGCCACCGCCCAGATGTCGATCTGCGGATCCAGCTGGCGGCCGACGCCTTCGATGTTCAGCAGGGTCTTCTGCAGCAGGATCAGCTGCGGCTGCAGGGTCAGCTGGTAACGCTGCGCCACGCGGAACAGCTTCATCAGCACTTCGGCCAGCGAGATCTGCGACAGCGGACGTGTGAAGTACGGCTCGCATACCGAACGCACGGCCGCTTCCAGATCGTCGATGCGTACGTGGTCCGGCATCCAGCGTGCCTGCACGTGCAGTTCGGCGATGCGGCGGTAATCGCGGTTGAAGATGGCCATGAAGTTCTCGGCCAGGTAGTACTGATCTTCCTGCGAGAGCTGGCCCATGATGCCGAAGTCCAGCGCGATGAATCGCGGGTTGGCACGGCGCGCCGGATCGGTATCGACCCAGATGTTGCCAGCGTGCGCATCGGCGTGGAAGAAGTTGTCGCGGAACACCTGGGTGTAGAACACCCGCACGCCCTTGGCGGCCAGCGCCTTGCGGTCGATGCCGGCCTTGTCCAGCGCCTCGATGTCGTCGGACGGAATACCCCACACGCGCTCCAGGGTCAGCGCGCGCTCTGCGGTGTGGCTCCAGATCACTTCCGGCACGTACAGGTCGTCGGAATTTTCCCAGAAGCGGCGCAGCACGCTGGCATTGGCGCCTTCGCGCTGCAGGTCCAGCTCGGCGGCCAGGGTGTTCTCGACCTCGGCCACCACTTCGCGCGGGCGGATCTTGTCGGCGCGTGGGTGGGTGCGCTCGACCAGCGCCGCCAGCGAGTTGAGCAGGGCGATGTCAGCGTCGATCTGCTTCTCGATGCCCGGGCGCAGCACCTTGACCACCACCTGGCGGCCATCTGCCAGGGTGGCCGCGTGCACCTGCGCGATCGAGGCCGAAGCCAGCGGTTCGGTATCGAAGCTGGCGAAGGCCTCGCTCACCGGCAGTCCGAGCGCGTCCTCGACGATGCGACGCGCGGTCTCGCCATCGAACGGCTTGACCCGGTCCTGCAGCAGGGTCAGTTCATTGGCCACGTCCGGCGGTACCAGGTCGCGGCGGGTGGACAGGATCTGGCCGAACTTGACGAAGATCGGGCCGAGGTCCTGCAGCGCCAGACGCAGGCGGGCGCCGCGCGACTGCGAAGCAATGCTGGCCGAGGCGCGCGGCACGAAGGGCTTGGCCAGGCGCAGCCAGCGCTCGGCCGGCGTGCCCTGCAGCAGGTCGTCGAGACGATAACGCAGGATCACCCGGCCAATGCGGCTGGCCCGCAGCACGGCCTTCATGCGGCACCCCGCAGGCGCTGCACGCGTGCACCCAGGCGCTCGACGTCGTCGCGCAGCACGTCCACATCATCGTGGAAGGCATCCAGTTCAGCGCGCGGCACTACGTCGCGCGATTCTTCGGTGATGAACTCGGCGGCGCTGTGGGCCAGGTCGATCGCACCCTGGCGTGCATGCTGCAGGGCGCTGCGCAGGGTGTTGGCCACCTGCACGCCCAGTACTTCGCCGAACACGCTGACGAAGGGCTGCTGCCAGTCCGGGTCGAAGCCCTTGGCCAGCTGCTGCAGGCGGCGCGCCAGTTCGGCGTCGCCGGCCACGCGCACGCGGCCCTTGCCGCTGTTGTCGCCGCGTCGTGCGTTGGCCAGCAGCGGCAGCTGCGCCAGCACGCCGGCCAGGCTGCTGCGCACGGCCAGGTCGGCTTCCTGCGCGTCCACAGGGCCGACCCGCAGCTGGTCGCCGTCGACGCTGATGCGCATCGCCAGCGAAGGCGCTTCCAGGGTCAGGTCGATATGCCGGCCGTCGAGGCTGGCCAGTGCATGGCGGGTATCCGGATCCAGCGCCAGTGCGCGGTTCAGGGCGATCTGCAGGGCGCGGCCAGCGACCGGCTTGAGGGACTTGAGCAGGGAGAGAGCCATGTGCGCATTCTACCTGCGTGGGTGGGGGGCTTGGGCCGGGCTGCCGCCCGGCACCCGCAGACGCAACGGCAACGGCCAAAGCAACAGCGGGCATTCCGTGGGTTGGCGGGATGGGTCCGGTTGCGGGGGACGCCGTAAACCCGTCCGTGGGGGCTTGGCCGCGGCATCCATGCCGCGGACACCCCCGCAACCGGCCCCACCCCGCCTTCGACAGATTTCCGCGCTGTTGGTGGGTGTCGACCTTGGTCGACACAGTAGATCCACGCCATGCGTGGATGGATTTCTGGTTCATCTGTGCCTCACATGAGCGGCGATGGAAGGTTCATGCTGTACGGCCACGCAACGCACAGGACATCGCATCCCCCATGGCACGGACCCGGGTCGGCATCATCTTCGGGGGCAAGTCCTCCGAGCACGAAGTTTCGCTGCAGTCGGCGAAGAACATCCTCGATGCGCTTGATCGCGAGCGCTTCGAGCCGGTGCTGGTCGGTATCGACAAGCAGGGCCAGTGGCATCTGAGCCAGCCGGATACCTTCCTGATCAATGCCGATGATCCGTCGCGCATCGCGCTGCATCGGTCCGGCACGTCGCTGGCGGTGCACCCGGGTGTGGAACACGGGCAGCTGCAGCCGTGCGATGCGGCCAGCGCGCTCGGCCAGATCGACGTGGTGTTGCCGATCGTGCACGGGCCACTCGGCGAAGACGGTGCGCTGCAGGGGCTGCTGCGCATGGCCAACCTGCCCTTCGTCGGTTCGCCGGTACTGGGCTCGGCAGTGGCGATGGACAAGGACGTGACCAAGCGCCTGCTGCGCGACGCCGGCCTGCAGGTCGCGCCGTGGCTGTGCATCCGTCGCCATCAGGTCGCGGAGGTCGATGCCAATGCGGTGATCGCGCAGCTCGGCCTGCCGCTGTTCGTGAAACCGGCCAACCAGGGTTCGTCGGTGGGCGTGAGCAAGGTCAAGGATGCGGCGGGCTTCACCGAGGCACTGGCATTGGCTCTGCGCTACGACCACAAGGTGCTGGTGGAATCGGCGGTGGTCGGCCGCGAGATCGAGTGCGCGGTGCTGGGCAACGAACATCCGCAGGCCAGCCTGTGCGGCGAGGTGGTGGTGCACGACGAGTTCTACGCCTACGACACCAAGTACATCAACGAGGATGGCGCCGAGGTGGTGGTGCCGGCGGATATCGATGCTGCAACCCAGGCGCGCGTCCAGCAGATCGCGCTGCGGGCCTACCAGGCGCTGGAGTGTGCGGGCATGGCCCGCGTGGATGTGTTCCTCACCGCAGACGGCGAGATCGTCATCAACGAGGTCAACACGCTGCCGGGCTTCACCCGCATCAGCATGTACCCGAAGCTGTGGGGCGCCAGCGGTGTGGACTACACCACGCTGATCACGCGGTTGATCGAGCTGGCGCTGGAGCGCCATGCTGCGGACCAGGCGCTGCTGTAACGTCGAGCCATGCTCGCCTCATGAGAAGCAGCCGAGCATGGCTCGGCTCTACAGAAGACGTGCCGACCAACGGTCGGCACCCACCGGGAAGCGGCGTACCGGTCGGTGACCGGCACGTCCTGCAGGTTCTATCCGCGCTTGCGGAACATCGAGATAACCGCCAGCACCAGGAAGATCACGAACAGGATCCAGGCGATGTTGCTGGCGGCACCGGCGATGCCGGAGAAGCCGAGCACGGCGGCGATGATGGCGATGACGAAAAAGATGACGGCGTAATGCAGCATGGCGCTCCTCGCAGATGTCCGGGCCGTTGGATGGCGTGGGTCCATCCTCCCGATCTGGCGGTGTGCAACCAGTGATGGCGACCTATGCGGCAGATGAAGCCTTCAGCCTGCGCAGCCCTTCCTCGATGCTGACCTGCGGCACGTAGCCGAAGTCGCGGCGCGCCGGTTCCATGCTGTACCAGTGCGGCGTGCACAGCTGCTCGGCCAGGAAGCGGGTCAACGGCGGTTCGCCGCGCAGGCGCAGCAACGGCCACAGCCGCTCGCAGATGGCGCCAATGCGATAAGCGGTCTTGAAGCTGATCGCCTTGTCCACCGTCGGTGCACCCACAGCGGCCAGCAGCTTGTTGACCAGCTCGCGCATCGGCAGCGGTTCGCCGTTGGAAATGAAGTAGGCCTTGCCTGCACATGCAGCGCCCGGCGCCAATGCCTCGAAGGCGAGGAAGTGGGCGAGCGCGGCGTTGTCGATGTAGGTGGTATCGACCTTGTTGTTGCCATCGCCCACCAGGCGCAGGCGGCCCTGCCGCGCACGTTCGGCCAGGCGCGGCACCAGCTGCTGGTCGCCCGGGCCCCAGATCAGGCGCGGGCGCAGCGCCACCGTCGCCAACGAGGCGTCATTGGCCGCCAGCACACGCTGTTCGGCAATCGCCTTGGTCGCCGCATACGGCGCCTGGAAGTCCTCGCCGTAAGGCACTTCGTCGGCGCCGAGGCCTTCCACCGGGTGGGTGGCACGGTGCGTCACGCTGGGCGTGGAGGTGTAGACCAGCCGGCTGATGCCGTGCGCGCGGCATGCGGCGATCACGTTGTCAGTGCCGACCACGTTGGCCTGGTGGTAGCTGTCATAGCTGCCCCAGGCGCCAGCCTTGGCGCCGTTGTGGAACACCGCGTCGACGCCGGCCACCGCGTGCAGCACCGCCTGCGCATCGGCCAGGTCGCCGCGGATCTGGCCCACACCCATCGCCTGCAGTTCCGGGTAGTGGCTGCGGTTGAACGCCAGCACCTGGTGGCCACGTTCGACCAGCCCGCGGCACAGCGCCTGGCCGAGGAAACCACCACCACCGGTGACCAGGATCTTCATGCGCGCTTCTCCAGTTCGGCGCTGGCCCAGACGGCGAGCTTCTCGCGGCCGATCTTGGCGTTGTGACGGATATCGACGGGGAAGGCCGGATGCACCAGGAAGTGCTGCAGGCCGGCCTCAGGCGTGCGCGCTGCGGCATGCGCACGCAGCGCTTCCTGCAGTGCCGGGCTGTCGGACTGGCCGCGCAGCAGTTCCACGCACAGCACCGGCACCTGCGCACCGGCCACGCCAACGCCGACCAGCGCGGTGCGCGCCACGCCTGCCACGGTGTTGAACACCGGCTCGACCTGTTCGGTGTACAGCGGCCCGCGCGCGGTCTCCACGCGCTGCGTCTTGCGGCCGCAGAACCACAGGCGGCCCTGCGCATCGAAGTAACCGACGTCGCCCATGCGATGGACCACGCGCGTGCTGCCATCGGCCAGCGTCTCGCTGATCTTCGCCGCCGCGGTGGCCTGCGGGCGGTTGAAGTAGCTGTCAGTGGCGGTTGGTCCGGCCACGGTGATCTCGCCCACCTCGCCGGTAGCCAGCACGCGCGCCTGCGACCAGTCCGGCAGCGGTGCGTCATCGATGGCGATGATGCGCACCTCGTTCGGCGCCACGACGCTGCCCACGCAGGTACCGGCACCGGCCTCGGTGGCGGCGCGCGTGCGTTCCAGCTCGCGGCCTTCGACCACCGCCACCGGCAGGCACTCGGTGGCGCCATATGGCGTCCAGAACTGCGCATCGGCGGGCAACAGGCTACGGATGGTGGCGACCACGTCCGGCGGCACCGGTGCCCCCGCCGAGGTCACCCGGGTCACCGTCGGCAGCGGACGGCCATGCTTCGCCAGCACCCGCATCAATGCCGGAGAACCGAACAGCTGGGTCACACCGAAACGCTGGATGGCGTCGTGCAGGCGCGCCGGGTCGGCCTGCGCCGGCCGGGTCGGGTCCATGTCCGGGATGACCGAGGTCAGGCCCAGCGCAGGATCGAACAGGGCGAACGGCGGGAAGGTCGGCAGGTCCACCCCGCCCGCTTCCATGCCGAAGGCGCTGCCCAGCAGCTGGATCTGGCCGACGAAGTGGCGATGGCGGTAGACCACGCCCTTCGGCACGCCGGTGGAGCCGCTGGTGAACAGGATCGCGGCCATGTCCTCGCCGTCAGTGGCCGCCAGCATCGGCCCGCCGCTGGCGCCGGCGCGCTCCAGCGCGGCCAGCGTGGTCCCGCCCCAGCCGAGGCGGCGGCCGACGGTCACCAGGCGGGTCGCCGACGGTGCCCAGCGCAGCACCAGCCGCGCCACATGCGCCAGAGGAATGCCGATGAAGGCCTCCGGCTGCGCCTCGTCCAGGCACTGCTTCAGCGCGCGCCTGTCGATGCCCGGGTCGACCAGCACCGGCACCGCGCCCAGCTTGAACAGGGCAAACATCAGCAGGAAGAAGTCCGGCGACGGCCGTACCATCACCACCGTGCGCACCCCACGGCCGATCCCGTAGCCGGCCAGGCCGGCCGCCATGGCATCGCTGCGGGCGTCCAGCTGGCGGTAATCCAGGGTCACGTCGTAGGCGGCCATGCCGTTGCCGGCGCCACGGCGGCCAGGGCAGCGGATGGCGATCTGATCAGGCCGTTCACGCGCCAGTTCAGGCAAGCGGGCGGCAATATTGCAGGGTCGGTTCATCCGTTCATTGTCGCCGCTTACGGAATTTCTTGCGCGGCGGCCCACTTCGTGGAAAATCCGCACCCTCGTTCCTGATTCCGACTGCCGCCCGAGGCGGCTTGCCCATGCAACATCCCTGCATGACCTGCGGCGCCTGCTGCACCCAGTACCGCGTGGCCTTCCACTGGATGGAATCGGACGAGGTCACCCCCGGCGGTGTGCCGCACCAGCTGACCGAGGTTCTCGACCCGCATCGCCTGTGCATGCGCGGCACCCACTCCAAACCGGTGCGCTGCGTGGCGCTGGATGCGCAGATCGGCGTGTATTCACGCTGCACCATCCACCCCAACCGCCCCAGCGTGTGCCGCGAGGTGGATGCATCGTGGGAGTACGGCAAGGCCAGCCCGCAGTGCGACAAGGCGCGCATCGCCTATGGCCTGGATCCGTTGACGCTGGCCGACTGGCGCTGGCGCGACGCGGCCGACAACGACGACGACCATCCGGACGACAACGGCAACAGCCCGTCCTCGCCGCCGCAGGCGCCGGTCGCCGCGTAGCGGCAGTGCCGGCCGCTGGCCGGCAACCTCTTGAACCCGGCGCACATTGCGCCCTTGCCGGCCAGCGGCCGGCACTACCGGGATCCGCCCCGGGAACCGATCAGATCGGGTTCTTGTCCAGGAACGCGCGGATCTCCGGCACCAGCACCTCGTGCTTGTCTTCCAGCACGTAGTGGCCGGCGTCCTCGAAGGCATGTACCTGGGCCTGCGGCAGCGCGGCCTGGAAGCCCTTCAGGAAATGATGATCGAACACGAAGTCGCGCAGGCCCCAGCCGAGGAAGGCCGGGCGGTCGGCGAACGACGGCAGCGCCTTGCCGGCCCGCTCCAGCAGCGACCAGGCCTTGTCGGCCGGCGACAGCGGGATATCCTGCATGAAGCGGATGGTGCTGATGCGGTTGGCGTAGTTGTTGTACGGCGACACGTAGGCGCGGCGCACGTCGGCCGGCATCTTCCGCTCCACGCCCAGCCACGAGGCACCGGACGAGAACGCATTGAAGGTGCGGATGATCCACTCGCCGATCTTCCAGTGGCGGCCCAGCACGATCTGCCACGGCATCTTCTTCGCCGCCGGCATCGGGAACGCGGCGGTGTTGAGCACCACCAGGCGCTTCACCTGGTCGTGGTGCGACAGCGCCCAGCCGAAACCGATCATGCCGCCCCAGTCGTGCACCGCCAGGGTCACCGGGCCGGTGATGCCCAGGTGCTTCAGCAACGCATCAAGATCATCCACGCGCGACTGCAGCGTGTACTCGTAGCGGCTGTCATCGGGCTTGTCCGACAGGCCCATGCCGATGTGGTCCGGCACGATGCAGCGGTACGTGTCCGACAGGCCGGCCACCAGCGTGCGCCAGTAATAGCTCCACGACGGGTTGCCGTGCACCATCACCACCACCTCGCCGTCGCGCGGGCCTTCGTCGAGATAGTTCATCGACAGGCCGGGGCGCACTTCGAAGCGCTGCGGGTGGGCGGGGTAACCGGGGAGCTTGGACATCGGATCGCACCTGTAGAAAGGGCCGGTAGAACCGGCCCCTGGACACTTGGAAAAATCATCGCTGCCCATCGTGCAGCAGGTCAGCGGTGACCTTTTTTACCAGACCACTTCCGCCATCGAACAGTTCAGGCCCGAGCCGATGCCGAGCAGCGCGATGCGATCGCCCTTCTTCAGCTTGCCCAGCTGCTTGAGCTTGCTCAGCACGATCGGCACCGAGGCCGGGCCGATGTTGCCGTGCTCGCCGAAGATGGTCATGACCTTCTTCGGGTCGATGCCGAAGTTCTTGATGAACGCGGCGGTGTGCGGCTGGCTGACCTGGTGGATCACGAACTGGTCCAGCTCTTCCACGGCCCAGCCCAGGGCGATCTTGGCGGCGGTGAAGGTCTTCTGCGCCAGCTTGATGCCTTCGATCAGCAGCAGGCGGGTGTCGGTGACCATGCGGTCCAGGTTGCCCAGGCACAGCTGGTTCCACTCGGTGGCCGAGCGTGTCACGCCGCCCTTGTAGCGCGGCGCGTCCGGCACCAGCTCCGAGCGCGCCATCACCATCGCCGCGGCACCCGAACCGGTGGTCAGCGCCGCCAGCTCGTTGCGGAAATCGTCGGCGGTGACGTCCGGGGCGGTCATGCGCTCCAGGGTCTTCTCGTACACCAGGTTGGCGGTCTCGCCGTCCACCACCAGCGCGTAGTCGATGTCACCGCGCTCGATCATGCGCGCGGCGATATCCATGCCGTTGATGAAGGCCAGGCAGGCATTGGCGACGTCGAAGGTCATGCACTCATCGCTGACGCCGAGATTGCCCGAGACGATGGAGGCGGTGGACGGCTCCAGGTAGTCGCGGCTGACCGAGGTGTTGACCAGCAGGCCAACCTGCGTCGCATTGATGCCTGCGTCTTCCAGTGCCTTGCGGCCTGCCATGGTGGCAGCGTCGGACGCCAGCACGCCGTTGTCCCACAGGCGGCGCGCGTGGATGCCGGCGATGTCGCCGAGCACGTCGGTGCGGATACCCAGGCGATCCAACGTCGGCTGCAGGCGTTCGTTGATTTCCTTGGTGGTCAGCGTATGCGGCGCGTCGACGTGTGCCAGGCCGGCGATCGAGACATTCTTGAAGAGCATCGAGGTTAGCGCCAAGGCTCAGGCAAAAGGGGGCGCTATTCTATAACCCCCGGGGCCTTCACCGCATCTTTACGAATTCAGCCTTGGCCGTATGGTGAAGCGTTCAGCGCGGCGGGCACTGGAACGCGGCGAAGCGCTGGCTGCCATCAGCGGGCGCCGCAGCGGCCTGCACGGCATTGGCGCCGGCACTCGGGGCCTCGTTGCGGGCCAGGGTTTCCAGCTCTTCCTGCACGCGCAGAGGGTTGCGGTTGTAGAAACCGACCTTGCTCTTCACGGTCACCACCACCTCGCCCTTGGCGATGCAGCCGGCCGGGACCGGACCTGCCGGCAGCACGCGGGTCGCCTTGCCGGCCGGTTCGATCGGCACCCAGGTACAGGCGGTGACGGTGAGCAGCAGGGAGGAAAGCAGCAGAACGCGCATGGGCAGATCCTGGAAGGGTATGGAGGGATTCTGCCTGAACAGCCTGAATCGGGGGTAGCCGGTGGGGGTCGGATCCCTCGCAGGGGCTCTGACCCCGGATGCATGACGGGGTTGCCGGCCAGCGGCCGGCACTACCGGGGGGAGCCGGCCCGCCACATGGCGGGCCGGGTAGTGCCTTACTTCTTGACCGGGTTGCCTTCTGCGTCGATCACCGTCACCTCGCCCAGGTTCAGCGCGCGCACGGCCGCTTCGGTCTGCTTGAGGTCACCCACCACCACCCAGGTCAGCGCCTGCGGCTTGATCTCGGCGGCGGCCTGCTGCACCTGCGCCGGGGTCATCGCTTCGATCTCGGCCTTGCGACGCAGCACGTAGTCGTCCGGACGCTTGAACTGGACGATCGAGCCGATGGTCGATGCCACCGCGCTGGCGGTCTCGTAGGCACCCGGCAGGCTCAGCGTCTGGATGTTGCGGATGCGGTTCACCTCGCCGGCGGTGGCCGGCTTGCTGCCATCGGCGAACGCGGCGATTTCCTTGCGCATTTCCGCCATCGCCGGACCCGTCTTGTCGATCTGCACCGGCGCGCTGGCCATCCACGGACGCTGGCCGACCGAATTGACCGCGCTGCTGCGTGCACCGTACGACCAGTGCTTGTCTTCACGCAGGTTCATGTTCAGACGCGAGGTGAAGTCGCCGCCGATCACGCCGTTGGCGATATCGAAGCGGGTCGAGCTGGTGGCGCTGGACGGCGCGACCACCTGGCCGGCGAACAGATTGGCCTGCACTGCGCCCGGCTGGTCGATCAGGAACACGCGCGGGCCCTTCGGCAACGCCACGTCGGTGGCGGCCTTCACCTGCGGGGCATCGCCGGCAGCCTTCCAGTCACCCAGCTGCTTGTCCAGCAGCGGCACGATCTCGGCCAGGGTGGTGTCACCGACCACGATCAGGGTGCCGTTCTGCGGGCGCAGCCAATCGTGGTGGAAGTCGACCAGGTCTTCGCGGGTCAGGCCGTTGATCGCTGCTTCGTCACCGCTGCCGGTGAACGGAATGGCATACGGATGGCCCTTGCCGTACAGCAGCGGCGGCAGCACGCGCATCGCCACCGCACCCGGGTTGACCTTCTCCTGCTGGATGCCGGCGATCCAGCTCGCCTTGACCCGGTCGATCTCGCCCTGCTCGAAGCGCGGTTCGCGCAGCAGATCGCGATACAGCGCCAACGACGGCGCCAGGTTTTCCTTCAGCGCCGACAGGTCCACGCTCATCGAGTCCAGGCCGGCCGAGGCATCCAGGCTGGCACCCAGTGCGTCAGCGGCATCGGCGAAGGCCAGCGAGCCGAGCTTGCCGGCGCCTTCGGTCATCAGGCTCATGGTGAAGTTGGCGGTGCCCGGCTTGCGGCCCTGGTCGGCGCTGAAGCCGCCCGGGAACTGGTAGCTGAACTGCACCACCGGAATCTCGTGGCGCTCGGCCAGGATCACCTGGGTGCCGTTCTTCAGCGTGGCGCGCTGCAGCGCCGGGAACTTCAGCTGCGGGAACTCGCGGGTCTGCGGCACGCCGGCCTTGCGGTCGACCTGCTCCGGCAGCGTGCTGTACTTGGGGTCCACTGCCGGCACATTGAACGGCTTCGGCGCCTGGCTCGGGTCTTCCTTCAGCGCCACGCGCTCACCCGGTGCGATCACCAGGGTGTGGCTGCCCTTGTCCAGCCACTGCGTGCCCAGACGGCTCAGATCGGCGGCACTGGCCTTCTCGATGTTGGCCAGCGAGGTGCGGAAGCAGCCCGGGTCGCCGGTGAACACCGCGCACTCGGCCAGCGCGTCAGCCTTGCCGCCGAAGCCACCGATGCGCTCGATGCCGCGGATGAAGCCGGCGCGGGCACCGGTCTTGGCGCGCTCCAGCTCGGCCGCGGTCGGGCCCTGCTTGATCAGCCGATCCAGTTCCTCGTCGATGATCTTCTCGACCTTGGCCGGGTCCTGGCCCTGCTTGACCGTCGCCATGATCACGAAGTTCGAACCCAGCTGCGACGTCGACAGGCCCGACGCGATGCTGTCCACCAGCTTGTCCTGGTGCTGCAGGCGCTGGCTCAGGCGCGAGGACTTGGCACCGCCCAGGATCTGCGCGAACAGCTGCAGCTGATCGACATCGGCGGTGCCGACCTGCGGCACGTTCCAGGCGCGGTAGATGCGCGCCTGCGGCACCTTGTCGGTCATCGTCTCGCGCGTGTCGGCGCTGCGCTTGGCCACGTTCACGGCCGGCTGCGCCATGGTCGGGCCGGCCGGAATGCTGCCGAAGTACTTGCCGACCTTTTCCTTGGCGGTGGCCAGGTCGATGTCGCCGGCCAGCACCAGCACCGCGTTGTTCGGGCCGTACCAGGTGCGGAACCAGGTCTTCACGTCATCCAGCGACGCCGCGTTCAGATCGTTCATCGAACCGATCACGCTGTGGTGGTACGGGTGGCCCACCGGGTACATCGCCTTGTTGAGCTGGTCCCAGGCCTGTCCGTAGGGCTGGTTCTCGCCCTGGCGCTTCTCGTTCTGCACCACGCCGCGCTGCTCGTCCAGCGCCGCCTGGTCGATCGCACCGACCAGATGGCCCATGCGGTCCGATTCCATCCACAGCGCCATGTCCAGTGCGGTGGTGGGCACGTTCTCGAAGTAGTTGGTGCGGTCGGTATTGGTGGTGCCGTTCTGGTTGGTGGCACCCACCTGCTTGAACGGTTCGAAGAATTCGCCGTCGTGGTTTTCGCTGCCCTGGAACATCAGGTGTTCGAACAGGTGCGCAAAGCCGGTACGGCCGGCCGGTTCGTCCTTGCTGCCCACGTGATACCAGACGTTGACCGCGACGATCGGCGCCTTGCGATCGGTATGCACGATCACGCGCAGGCCGTTGGGCAGGGTGAACTGCTCATACGGGATATCGACCTTGGCCGGTGCGGCCGGCTTTGCCGCCAACGCATGGGAAGGCACAAGCGTGCCCAGGGCGGTGCTGAGGGCGACAGCCAGCAGTGCAGCGCGCGGGCGAAGGGCGAGAGACATATCCGGATCCTTGGTCACATAGGTGAACCCCGATCCTAGCGTGCGCACGCAGCGGCAGGAATCGGTCGCCAGTCACTGGGGGTGTTTGCCCCAGTGCGCCATCCGCCCGGCCCTCCCAAGCTGGCGTGGGAAGTCACATGCACCCGCAGCAGGCGTCCGGACAGTGTCCGCGGCGCATCGAATGGACAGGTGTCCGCCCACCGGACACTTTTCGATCCAAACAAAACCCTTGTAAATCAACGACTAAAAGTTGGCACGGGGATTGCTTGGTACTTCCTGCGCCAGGAAGGGCTTCAGACGAAAGCTGACTGAAGACTGAACAAATGCAGGAAATCGAAAATTTTCCTTGCATGCCCAGAATCGGTGTACTACCTTACTACCACACCACTGATCACCAACACTAAACAGGCCCCGTCATGAACGCCAAGACCATTGCCATCGCCATCGCCCTGATCGCCGGCACCGCGGTTGTTTCGTCGGTGCAGGCCTCCGAATCCATCAAGACCCTGTCCACCGTGCAGGTCCGCCCGGCCGCCGACCAGCTGGCCCAGCAGGCCTGGGAACAGGCCAGCGGCATTCCGACCCTGGCCACCGTGGAAGTTCGCCCCAGCGCCGACCAGCTGGCCGAGCGCAGCGGCTACGTCGCCGCCCCGGTCGCCGCCGCGATGCCGATCACCACCCTGGCCTCGGTGGAAGTGCGTCCGAGCCTGGAGCAGCGCGTCGCCCTGGCCGCCGAACTGGAAGCCCAGCGCTACGCCGCGACCCTGGCTGCTGCCGCCACCAACGTCGCCAACTCGGTCATCGTCAACCTGCCGGCCCTGCAGGTGCGTCCGAGCGCCGCCGACCTGCAGGCCCTGGCCACCGAAACCGCCCAGGTTCTGCTGCGCCCGTAACCGGTGCCGCCCTGCCCAGCGCAGGGCGTGCGCCGTAAAGGCGGCCGCCGTCGCAGGTACACTGCGCCGATGAATGCCGCGCCCCAGTTCCACGTGATCCTGTTCCAACCGGAAATCCCGCCCAACACGGGCAATGTGATCCGGCTCTGCGCCAACACCGGCGCGCAGCTGCACCTGGTCGAGCCGCTCGGCTTCGCACTGGAAGACAAGCAGCTCAAGCGCGCCGGCCTGGACTACCACGAGTATTCGCGCCTGCAGGTGCACCCCGACCTTGACACTGCACTGGCGCGGATCGCACCGAAGCGGTTGTTCGCCCTGAGTACGCGTGCCAGCGTCCGCTATGACAGCGTGGCGTTCGAAGACGGTGATGCGTTCCTGTTCGGCCCGGAAAGCCGCGGCCTGCCGCAGGACGTGCTCGATGCTTTGCCCGATGGCCACCGCCTGCGCCTGCCGATGCGGCCGGACAACCGCAGCCTCAATCTTTCCAACACCGTTGCCGTGGTGATGTACGAAGCGTGGCGGCAGCATGGGTTTGCCGGCGGGGCGTAGCTCACGTGTGTCACTTTCTTTGCTCGCGCAAAGAAAGTAACCAAAGAAACGCGCCGCTTTCAGCGTGCCAATCGCAACGCCGGCCAGCGGCCGGCACTACCGGTGCACTCAGAACGCGTTGATGCCGGTCAGTTCGCGGCCGATCACCAGCTGGTGCACGGTCTCGGTGCCTTCATAGGTGATCACCGATTCCAGGTTCAGCGCGTGGCGGATCGCCACGTGTTCGGTGGTGATGCCGGCCCCACCCAGCAGATCGCGGCATTCGCGGGCAATGTCGATGGCCATGCGGCAGTTGTTCCACTTGGCCAGGCTGACCTGCTGCGGCTGCAGCTGGCCGGCTTCCTTCAGGCGGCCCAGCTGCAGGGCCAGCAGCTGCGCGGTGGTGATGCGGCGGGCCATCTCGGCCAGCTTGATCTGCGCGCTCTGCGTGGCCGCCAGCGGGCGACCGAACAGAACGCGCTCCTTGGCATAGCCCAGTGCTTCATCCAGGCAGGCAATCGCCGCGCCGATCGGGCCCCAGCTGATGCCGAAGCGCGCCTGGGTCAGGCAGCCCAGTGGCCCCTTCAGGCCCTTCACGTTCGGCAGCCGATGGCTGTCAGGCACGCGCACGTCATCGAAGAACAACGCGCCGGTCAGCGACGCGCGCAGGCTCATCTTGTGCTTGATCTCCTGCGTGGTGAAACCGGCCATGCCCTTTTCCAGCACGAAGCCCTGGATGCCGTCCTCGGTCTGCGCCCAGACGATGGCCAGATCGGCCACCGGACCGCTGGTGATCCACATCTTGCTGCCGCTGATGCGCCAGTCAGTGCCGTCGCGCACCGCGCGGGTCTTCATGCTGGCCGGATCGGAACCGCCGTGCGCCTCGGTCAGGCCGAAGCAGCCGATCAGCTCGCCGCGCGCCATCGCCGGCAGCCACTGCTGGCGCTGTTCCTCGCTGCCATAGGCGTAGATCGGATACATGCACAGCGAGCTCTGCACCGAGACGAAACTGCGCAGGCCGGAATCGCCGCGCTCCAGCTCCTGGCAGATCAGGCCGTAGCTGACCGCGCCCAGGCCACCACCGCCGTACTCGGTCGGCAGAGTCGCACCGAGCAGGCCCAGTGACGCGATCTCCGGCACCAGTTCATCGGGGAAGCGGGCCTGGTCGAAGGCATCACCGATGATCGGCAGCACACGCTCGTTGGTGAAACGGGCGACGCTCTCCTGTACGGCGCGCTCTTCCTCGTTGAGCAGGGAACGGACATCAAACAGATCGTACGGATGCAAAGCCATGGCACTCACACGCAGTCAGGACCCGGCCATTGTCGGTCATCCGGGCAGAGCGTGCCGACCAGGGTCGGCACCCACCAGAGCTGCGGCACTACGCTGCAATGCAGCAATCGTGGCGTGAACGGCGCCGATCTAGCTGGATCCGGCGCGTCCCGGTACCCTGACACATTCAAACAACCGTTTCGCCCGTGGCCGCACGCGCGATTCCCAGGCACCGCCGGTGGCCCCGATGCCGGCCCTACCCACGAGTCATGCAATCGATGAGCGCTGAAGCCAACGCCCTGCCCCCGCGTGAAGTAATGGAATTCGACGTGGTGATCGTCGGTGCCGGCCCCGCCGGCCTGGCCACCGCGATCCGCCTGCGCCAGCGCGCGATCGAAGCCGGCCGCGAATTGTCGGTGTGCGTGCTGGAGAAGGGTTCCGAACCGGGCGCGCACGTGCTGTCCGGCGCGGTGATGGATCCGCGCGCGCTGACCGAACTGTTCCCGGACTGGGCCGAGCGTGGCGCACCGCTGAAGCAGAAGGTCACCCGCGACGAATTCCTGTTCCTCAGCGAAACCGGCGCACGCAGCACGCCCAACGCGCTGCTGCCGGAGTGCTTCCACAACGAAGGCAACTACATCATCAGCCTGGGGGAAGTGACCCGCTGGCTGGCGCAGCAGGCCGAGGCGCTGGAAGTGGCGATCTTCCCCGGCTTCGCCGCCGCCGAAGTGCTGTTCGGCGACAACGGTGAAGTGATCGGCGTGGCCACCGGCGACATGGGCATCGAGAAGGACGGCAGCATCGGCCCGGCCTTCGAGCGCGGCATGGCGCTGCAGGCCAAGTACACGATCTTCGCCGAAGGCGCGCGCGGCCACCTCGGCCGCCAGCTGATCGCCCGCTACAAACTGGACGAAGGCAAGGACCCGCAGGCCTACGGCATCGGCATCAAGGAACTGTGGCAGATCGACCCGGCCAAGCATGAGCCGGGCCTGGTGGTGCACGCCGCCGGTTGGCCGCTGGACAGCGATACCTATGGCGGCGCGTTCCTGTACCACGCCGACGGCGGCAAGGTCGCCATCGGCTACGTGGTCGGCCTGGACTACAGGAACCCGTGGCTGAGCCCGTTCGAGGAATTCCAGCGCTTCAAGACCCACCCGTCCATCCGCAAGCACCTGGAAGGCGGCACCCGCATCGGCTACGGCGCGCGTGCGATCACCGCCGGCGGCCTGCTGTCGCTGCCGAAGACCGTGTTCCCCGGTGGCGCGCTGGTCGGCTGCGAGGCCGGCTACCTCAACGCCAGCCGCATCAAGGGCAGCCATGCCGCGATCAAGACCGGCATGCTGTGCGCCGACGCCGCGTTCGACGCGCTGGCCGCCGACCGCCAGCACGATGAACTGAGCGCCTATCCGAAGGCATTCGAAGCCAGCTGGCTGTTCACCGAACTGCAGCAGGCCAAGAACTTCAAGCAGTGGTTCAAGAAGGGCCAGACCGTGGCCACGCTGATGACCGGCGTAGAGCAGTGGCTGCTTCCCAAGCTGGGTGTGCGCAACCCACCGTGGACCCTGCATCGCACCCAGCCCGACCACGCCTGCCTGGAACCGGCGTCCAGGCACACCCGCATCGCCTACCCGAAGCCGGATGGCGTGCTGACCTTCGATCGCCTCAGTTCGGTGTTCCTGAGCAGCACCAACCACGACGAAAACCAGCCCAGCCACTTGACGCTGAAGGACCCGAGCATTCCAGTGAAGGTGAACCTGGCCGAGTACGCCGGTCCGGAAGCGCGCTACTGCCCGGCCGGCGTGTACGAGTTCGTCGGCGACGCCGACAACGCGCGGCTGCAGATCAACGCGCAGAACTGCGTGCACTGCAAGACCTGCGACATCAAGGACCCCACCCAGAACATCGTCTGGGTGACCCCGCAGGGCGGCGGCGGCCCGAACTACTCGGGCATGTGATCGCACCGGGCTGCGACCGCGTGTCGCAGCCCGCCTGCCCCGCTGCGTCGCTATCCTGCCCGCCCATGCGTGCATCACTCCCGCTCATCGCCGTTGCCGTGGCCCTGGTCGCCACGGCCTGCCAGCGTCCGCCTGCGGCACCGGCCACGCCGGAACAGGCGCACCAACAGGCCATGCAGCGCGCGTTCGAGTTGTGTGCCGGCTGCCACACCGTGCAAGCCGGGGGCATCCACCGCTTCGGGCCGAATCTGCACGGCGTGATCGGTCGTCGCGCCGGCAGCCTGCCCGACTACGGCTACTCCGATGGCATGCGCCGCGCCGACATCACCTGGACCGCGCAGACGCTGGATGCGTTCCTGCAGTCGCCCACCCACGTGGTGCCCGGCACGCGCATGTACAACGCCTTCCCCAGCGCCGAACGCCGCGCGCTGGTGATCGCCTACCTGCAGCAGCAGTCGGCTCAGTGAGCCAGGCGCTGCAGTTGTTGCTGCAGCCGCGCCACGAATGCCGCCACCGCGGCGAACAATGGCACCGGATCGGTCTCGGCCGCATCCTGCAGGCGCTCGACCAGTGCATTGGCCTGCCCGGCCAGTGCCGTCGCCCCCACTGCACCCAATCCGCCCGCCTGGCGATGCAGGTGCAGCGCGGCAGCCTCACGGTCGCCGGCCTGCAGCGCGCACTGCACAGCGGCCAGGTCACCTTCACTGGCCTGCAGCAGGCTGTCGCGCAACTGCTCGGCCACGGCCTGCGAACCGAAACGCTGTTGCAACGTGGCCAGATCAGGCAGCATCGCGCCGGCGGCGGCGGACTCCGGCACCGGCTCCTCGAACGAATGCCCCTGCGCCTGCGGTAACCAGCGCAGCAATGCCGCGCGCAGAGTGGCCAATGACAACGGCTTGGCCAGCACCTCGTCCATCCCGGCTTCACGGCAGCGACGCGCATCGTCGTCCAGCACGCTGGCGGTCAGCGCCAGCACGGCCAGCCGCGGTTGCCCGGTGCGTCCCTCGCGCTCACGCAGAAGGCGGGTGAAGGCGAAACCATCCAGCACCGGCATCCGGCAATCGGTAATGACCAGATCGAAGGACTTTGATGCCAGATGATCCAGGCCCTGCTGGCCATCACCGACCAGCACATGCGGCACGCCCAACTGCTGCAGCCGCCAGGCCATCATCGCCTGGTTGGTCGGATGATCCTCGATCACCAGCACGCGCGCCTGCCGCAGCGCCAACGGCAGCAGGGCAGCCTGTGCCTGTTCGGCAACCAGCGCTTCAGCATCGGCAATGCCCGCTTCCACCAGCGATAGCCGCACCTCGGCACAGGTGCCCTCGCCCAGCGTGCTGTGCAGCTCCAGCTCGCCCTCCATCATCTGCACCAGGCGATGGCAGATGCTCAGGCCGAGGCCGGTGCCACCGTGGTCACGCTGGATGTAAGCGCCGGCCTGGGTGAACGGCGCGAACAGGTGCTGCAATTCTTCCGGCGCGATACCCATGCCGGTATCGGTGACGCTCAGGCGAAGCGGCTGGCTACCGTCTTCGGCGGTCGGCCCCAGCACCTCCAGCTGCAGCCGCACTTCGCCGTGCACGGTGAACTTGATGGCGTTGCTGAGCAGGTTGAACACGATCTGGCGCAGGCGCACGCCATCCACTTCGTGCGCCGCCGCCAGCTGCGGGTCGATCTGCACCTGCAGGTCCAGTCCACGTGCACTGGCCTGCGCCGACAACAACCGGCACACGCTTTCCAGCAATGGCCGCAGCCGCTGCGGCACCGGTTCCAGGCGCAGCGCGCCGGCCTCCAGCCGCGAGTAGTCGAGGATGTCGTCGAGGATCTGCCGCAGCATCTGCGCCGCGTCCTCGATAACCCCGAGAATGCGCTGCTGCTCGGCATCCAGCGGCGAATGCGCCAGCACCTCCAGCATGCCCAGCACGCCACTCATCGGCGTGCGGATCTCATGGCTCATGGTGGCCAGGAAGCGGGATTTGGCCTCGGCCGCCTGCTCGGCCTCGGCCTTGGCTGCGGTCAGGGCATCCGCCTGTGCACGGGCCTCGCTGGCATCCACCCAGTAGCCACTCCAGGTCACTACACCGGCTTCGGCGGCATAGGGTTGCGCCTGGGTGCGCACCCAACGCGGGCCTGTTCCATTGCCGCGCAGGCGGAATTCCAGCATGAGCGGTGCGAACTGGTGCGCGGCCTGTTCGACCGCCTGCAGGATGCGCGCGCGATCGTCCTCTTCGACGCGTTCCAGCAATGTCCTGGCGTCCTGCTCGGCCTGCTGCCGGGTGATCCCGAACAGCGCCTGCAGGTCGCCGGCAATGAACGGGAAGCTGAGCGTGCCATCAACCTCGCGACGGGCCTGGTAGACCACGGCAGGCAGGTTGTCGGTCACTTCGGCCAGGCGCTGCTCCAGCTGGCGGCGCCCGGCCACCTCACGGCGCAGGCGCCAGTAGCCGATGCCATGCACCAGCAGCGCGGTCAGCAGCACCAGCAGCAGCGGTACACCCCAGCGCAGCGTGCTTCGCCAGTCGATGCCGTTACGGTACTCCACCGCCAGCCAGTCGTCGCGCAGCGCTTCGCGCTCGCGTGGCGTCATCTGCAGCAGCAAGCGATCGAAGGTCGTGGCGAGCGCCGCATGCCGGCGCTCCACGGCCAGTGCCAGCTGGTCGTTGAAGCCCGCGGGCGCGGCAACCTGCAGGCGCCCCGGGAAACGCGTGCGCAGCAGGTGGTCGACCAGCGCAAGATTACCCACGTAGGCGTCGGCCTCGCCATCGATCAGGCGTTGCATGGCCTGTTCGGCACTGCGCGCGGCGACGATCCTGGCCTGCGGCGCCTGCTGCAGCACATAGCCACGAACGCGCTCCGGATCGGACAGCAGTACACGCTTGTCCTGGAGGTCGGACAGACCTAGGAGGGCCGGGCTGTCGTGGCGGCTGATGATCACGTTCGGCACGCTGATGAAGGGTTGGCTGAACACCCAGTCCGGGCCCAGGTAATGCGAATCGACCGGAATGCCCATCACCGCCTGCAGCTCGCCGCGACGCGCCTTCTCGCGCACCTCGTACCAGTCATGGCTGTTCTGCGCCTGCAGGTTGGCACCGGCCTGCATCAGCCGCCCCAGGTACTCGCTGGCCAGGCCGCTGGGCTTGCCATCCTCGTCGGCGAACGACAGTGGGGCGGCGTTCGGCGCGAAACCGATCTTCAACGGCTGTTCCAGAACCCGCTTCTCGGCCTGGCTCAGCGCCAGCTGTGCCGATGCCGACCACTGCGGCGGGGGCAGCCAGCGTTGTGCCAGTGCATCGCGCTGGGCCTGGCTGGTCGCGGCCAGCGCCAGGTCCAGCGCTTCGGCCAGCGGTTGCTTGCTGTTGGGAACGCCGAAGTGCAGCCGTTCGGGGGGCAGGTCGCTCGGACGCAGCAGGACGACACCCTGCAGGTGCTGGCGAGCGATCAGTTCGGTGGCAACGTAGGCATTGCCTATGTAGACATCAGCTTTGTCGTCTCTGACCATCTGCAGCGCTGCCAACGAGCTGTTTGCGACAAGCTGCACCGCACGTGGGAAACGTGCCCGCACCTGCGGGCCGGTCAGGAAATCCTGCTCGATGACCACCCGCAATCCGTCCAGGTCGGGCATGTTCGAAGCACGCAGATCGCCTGGCCTCCCCACCAGCGCCAACGGCGCCTCGCCATAGGCAGCGGTGTAGACCATGCACCGGGTGCGGTCGGCGCTGAGACCGACATTCATTACCACGTCGATCTCGCCACGACAGGCCGCATCCAGTACGGAAGTCCAGTCGGCATATCGCCGGGCCTCGACCTTCACGCCCAACTGACGGGCAAGAAGCGACAGATAATCCGGCCCCAGGCCAACCTGCTGGCCATCACGGAGGGACTCGAACGGCGGCCAGCCGCTGTCATACTGGCCCACGACGATGCTTGGATGGGCGGCGAGGTACTCGCGCTGCAGGGGACTGAGCGGCAACAGCCCAGGCACCGCCTGTGCCAGCGCCACCGGCAGCACCAGTGCGGCCAGCAGCAGGACCAGCCCGCGAACAGCCCAGCTACGCATCGGCGTCGATCTCCTAGAATCCTGCCAGGGTCCGCGATGGTCGCGGTCCGGCCTGCCCGGTGGTCATACTAGAGCATGAGCTTGCGCATCATCATCGCAGACGACCACCCGGTGGTCCGTATCGGTACCCGCGCCGTCATCGAATCGAGCGGGGTCGGTCGTGTGGTCGGTGAAGCCGACAGCGCGCAGGCGCTGATGGCCCTGCTCGGCAGCCACCCCTGCGACCTGCTGGTGACCGACTATTCCATGCCGGGCAGCCCACAGGCAGACGGCTTCGCCATGATCGGCATGATCCGCCGCCGCTACCCCGACCTGCCGGTGCTGATGCTCAGCGTCTCCAACAACCTGGCGATCCTGCGCATGGTGCTCGACAGCGGTGTGCTCGGTCTGGTCGACAAGAGCTCGTCGATGGACGAACTGCCGCAGGCCATCCAGGCGGTCTACCGGGGCCAGCCCTACATCAGCCGCAGCCTGCGTGAGCGGGTCGAGGCTGCGGGCAGCTGGCGCATGCGCGAGGGCGACGGCAAGCCGTTGTCGCCACGCGAGGTGGAAGTGCTGCGGCTGCTCGGCACCGGCATGACGGTGAAGGAGATCTCGCTGCAGCTGCACAAGAGCGTCAGCACCATCAGCCGGCAGAAGGGCGACGCCATGCTCAAGCTGGGCCTGAAGGGCGACGCCGAGCTGTTCGACTACCTGCGCGACGGCAAGATCTGAGAACCAGATCACACTGCAAGGGCATCTGTCACCGCCCTCTTTGACCGACCGCCGTTCTGTGCCAAGATGACCCGGCATGGGTTTTCAATGCGAGGTCGAAGGAATCGGCCGGCTCATGTCCTCGCTCCCGTCCCTGGTGGATGGGGTGCGGTTTCCTGCCGGCCGTCTGGCCCGGCAACGCTGACCATGGAGAGGCGCATGCATCACCCCCCCGAGCTACGTTGGACCCTGCCGTTGCGGCCCCTGCGCGCATTCGCGGCGTGCCTGCTCGTCTCTCTTTCCGCTGCGGCCTGCAGCGCCGCCGATCCGGCCCCCTCGTCCTCCCAGCCTGGTGCCCCCGTGCAGGCTGCCGATGCGCCCCGACAGGATGTTGCCCCGATGCAGAACACCCCTCCCGACACCGCCGTCACCCCGCCCGACGCGCCGACCGTGATGTATTTCACCTACCAGGTGGACGGTGATGGCGCGACCTCCTACGAGGTCCAGAACGGCAGTGTGGCGACCTTCTGGTTCGGCCACACCTTCACCCTCGACGGCACCACGTATTACACGGGTTTCTCCTGGGATACCCGCGAGCACTACGGCAAGCCGGGCGAGCAGTCGCCGGCCGGCCCGGATGACCGCGCCAATCTCGCCGAGGCCACCTTCGTGCTGGCCGGCAGCGATGCGAACAAGCCCTGGAAGTTCCGTGGCCAGGAATGGACCATCGGCGCACTGGGCGCCTATGACAAGGCCGACGATGTGGATACCCGGCGCAAGCCGCTTGAACATCGCACCGCAGACGGCCGCCTGCTGCTGGCGGTGCCGACCAGCAGCTTCGACCGCGGCATCAGCAGCACCGGCTATGCACTGCTGCTGTTCAACCCCAAGCGCAGCGAAGACGACGTGGACAGCAAGGTCTGGCGCTATGTCGGTTCGGTGCGCACCGGCGAGGACAACAGCGCCGCCTGCGACGAGGGCAACGTGATGCCCTGCACCGACAGCGATGGCGAACTGGCGTTCGCTGCCGACGGCAATGGCCTGCCGCGACTGACCGTGACCTTCAAGGGCACCACCATCGACGCCCCGGGCAAGACCCGTGCGCTGGCTGCCAGCGATGCCGTGCACTACACCTTCGACAGCGCGACCCAGCAGTACATCGCGCCCTGATAGCACCCGCCACACGCGGGTTCCCTGTTGACCGACATGTTCTTGACTCATGGATGAGTCCGGTTGGCGATTCGCGGCACGCGCCGCTCCATCAACCCCGAGGAAGACGTCATGGCACAGCATGACTACAGCAGAAAGGAAGTCCTGGACATCGTCGAGCAGGTCGCCCGGCACAAGGGCATTCCGGTCGATGACTTCATGCGCTTCGCGCACATCGAGACCGGCGGCACCTTCAACGAGCGCGCCCACAACACCTCGTCCGGCGCCAAGGGCCTGTTCCAGTTCGTGCCCGGCTCCGCACGCCAGTATCACCTGACCGGCCACGAGTTCGACCCGACCCGCAACACCGAAGCGGCCGCACAGATGTACCAGGACAACCTGGACTCGATGGCACGCCGCAACGAACGCACCGGCCACCCGTACCTGTCCGGCGGCAGTACGCCGACCGGCCTGGACCTGTACCTGGCCCACCAGCAGGGCAGCGCCGGCTATGGTTCGGTGCAGACCGCGATCGCCACCGGCACCTTCGGCGTGGTCCGCAACGGCCATGGTGAAGAGATCAACATGCGCCGCAACGTACTCAACCAGATCGGCTCCGATGCCAAAGCGCTCACCGGCCACACTCTGGCCGAGATGCGTGGCATGAACGATGGCGACCTGGCGCGCACCTTCTCCAGCTACTACATCCACAAGTACGCGGCGATCAGCATTCCGGAAAAGAACATCGCCCCGCAGACGGTGGCCCCAGGCCAGAGCCAGGGTCAGACCCCGGCAGCGCCGGTGCAGGCCAGCGCCGCCGTGGCAGCCGGTGCAGCCGCGCTGGCGGCGACCGCTTCGGCCGCCGCCGCGCCGAAGCCGGGCATCGAACTGCAGGCCGCCTACGAGGCCGGCGTGAAGTACGACCACGTCAAATACGCCATCAATATTCCGGGCCACGCGCTGCATGTGCCGGGCAAGAGCGGCAAGAACGTGGAACAGGGTTACATCGACTGTTCCGGTTGGGTCGGCACGCTGCAGAACCGGACCATGGATGAGATCAACCAGAAGGCCGGGCATGCGGTCTTCAGCAAGGCCGATCGCATCGACCTGGGCAACCTGGGTTCCGGTGGCATCGTGCGCAAGGCATTCGACCAGTCCGGCGTGCTGCTTGACCGCGACGCGATCCTGAAGCCCGATGCGCTGAAGGAAGGCATGATCATCGGCCTGGATACGGCCAAGACCCGCCACGAGCATTGGAACGGCATCGACCACATCGTGATGGTGGTGCGCGACCCCAACACCGACAAGCTGCTGATCAGCCAGTCCACCGGCAGCAAGGGCGTGCACACCATGCCCATCGAGGATTACCTCAAGCAGGTGAAGGACCACCCGAACTGGAAGCTGTACGCCTCCGACCCGCTGTCCAAGGCGCGCGACCTGCTGGAAAACCGCACCCAGTCGCATGAGCAGACCCAGGGCAAGCCGGCCGCCGAGCACAAGGCCGCTGCCACCCCGCACGCCGAACTGTACAAGCAGGGCGCGCACAGCGAGGGCGTGCGCACAGTGCAGGAGCAACTGGGCCACCTCGGCTACGTCGGTGCCGACGGCAAGCCGCTGATCGAGGATGGCCGCTTCGGCCGCAACACCGACGCGGCGGTGCGCCAGCTGCAGAAGGACAACGGCCTGGTGGCCGACGGCATTGTCGGGGCCAAGACGCTGGAGGCAATCAGGGAAGCCCGCGAGCGCCCGCTGCTGAACGACGAACGGCACCCGCGCAATCCGCTCTTCATCCAGGCAAGCAAGGGGCTGGAACTGATGCCGGCAGGCACCTTCAAGGATCGCCACGCGCTGGAAAGCGCCGCCGCGGCCCTGACCAAGGAGGCGCATGCCGCCGGCCTGCAGCGCATCGACACGGTGGTGCCGAGCCCGAACGGTGAGCGCCTGTTTGCCGTGCAGGGCACGATCGGCGACCCCGCCGCCAGCCGCGTGGCGGTGGAGACCCGTGCAGCCAGCGAGCAGAGCCTGGCGCTCAGCAGCGGTGCCGTGCAGGGCGCGCCGAACGTGCTGCATCAGCAGCAGGACGCCCAGCAGGAGCAGGCCCGGCAGGCACAGAAGGCCATGGGCGTCTGAGCCCGCGGCGCCTTGCAGACCAGGGAAGGGCCGCGCCATGCGCGGCCCTTTCCCTTTCTGCCAGCTGAGCGGCAGCGGCCGCTTTCAGCCTTGCTTCATGCCGCCTGCCGCTAGATGAATGCGCAAGCCGCACGGTGGGCCAGGCAATGTTCCGGCAATGTTGGAACGTCAGCGTGGTCTCCACGGCAGCCGGGGCGCCCGCGCCCTCCCTGCCCAGCGTGGCATGCACCTCACAGGAGAACGAACATGCTCAGTACTTCCACACTCAGCTTCCGTGGTCTGGCGATGGCCCTGGCACTGGTGGCCGGTGTTGCCGTGGTCAGCGATGCCAGCGCGATGTCGAGGAAGGACAAGCGCACCCTGGTCGGCGCCGTGGTCGGTGGCGTGGCCGGCAACCTGCTCTCCAACGGTGATCCCGCTGCCACTGTCGGCGGTGCCGTGGCCGGCGGCGCGATCGGCAACCTGACCACGTCCGACCGCCGCGACCGTCGCTATTACGACAACCGTTACTACGACAACCGCTACGACCGCCGCTACGATCGTGGCTATTACCGCAGCGGCTACTACGACCGTGGCGACGACCGTCGCTGGCAGCGCCAGCGCTACTACGACAACCGCTACTACAACGACCGCGGCCGCCATCGCGGCTGGTAAGCGGCGCGACGGCATCATCGCAGCTGATGCAGGCACGGGCGGGTCGATGACCCGCCCGTTTGCGTTGGCCGCGCGCATGGCGTTGAATGCGCAGCCTTGGATGTGACTTTCCCCACTGGGGCTGCGGCATGACTTCTTCCTCCCACCGCGTGCAGGGCCTCAACAACGACGAGGTCGCTGCCGACTGGCCGCCGATCAGCGCGGCGGACATTGCGTGGCTGAGTGCGCGTTACCCGCAGCTGGACGAGCACAGCCATCCCCGCTGGCACAGCCCGCGACCGCTGTCGGCCGCCGCCATCGTCGACGGCGTGGACGGCGCGGTGTTCGTCAAGCGCCATCACCACAGCGTGCGCAGCGCGGCCTGCCTGGAAGAAGAGCACCGCTTCATCGCCCATCTCGCCGCAGCGGGCGTACCGGTGGTGCAGGTGCTGCCGGCGACCGATGGCCGCACTGCGGTCGAACACGGCGAATGGACCCTCGAGCTGCATGCGATCGGCGTCGGCGAGGACCTGTACCGCGATGCCGTGTCGTGGTCGCTGCTGACCGACGTCGCGCAGGCCCGCGAGGCCGGGCGTGCACTCGCGCAGCTGCACTGTGCTGCGGCCAGCCACCACGCGCCCCAGCGCAGCACCCATGTGCTGGTCGCGCGCGACGATCTGATCCGTGCCGACGATCCGATCGCGGCCATCAAGGCAGGGCTGCACGAGCGCCCCGGGCTGGCCCGCTATCTCGCGCGCATTCCATGGGAAGCGCAGCTGCGGCGCGACGTGCTGCCGTGGCATGCCGGCCTGGCCCAGCGCCTGCGCGACGAGCCACGGTTGTGGGCGCACAACGACTGGCATGTCTCCAACCTGCTGTGGCGCGATGGGCAGATCAGTACCGTGCTGGATTTCGGCCTGGCCTCACCCACCAGCGCGCTGTTCGACCTCGCCACGGCGATCGAGCGCAACGCGGTGGCGTGGCTGGAACTGGAGCACGGCATGGAAGCGGTGCGCATCGATATCGCGCTGGCCCTGCTCGACGGCTATCGCCAGGTGCTGCCGCTGTCGGCGGCACGCGTGCGCCTGCTGGCCGACCTGCTGCCGATGGTCCATTTCGACTTCGCACTGTCCGAAGTGGAGTACTTCGAGGGCGTCACCGGCTCGACCGCCAATGCCGACGTAGCGTGGCAGCCCTTCATGCTGGGGCATCCGGCATGGTTCCACAGCGCGCCGGGACAGGCACTGCTGCAGGCGCTGCACGCGGCAGCCTGAAGGGCACCGGCTCGCAAATCCGTACCATTTGTAGTGAAATGGTCACCTGAAGCGGGGGTGCCTGGATCTGCCAGGCTGAGAGAGTCCCTTGGAACCTGATCCGGTTTGCACCGGCGTAGGGAGCTTTGAGCCGCAGCCACACCCCCATCATGGGCCGGTGCACCTGCGCGCCGTCGCTTCGTCTCCCTTGTTGTCCGAAGACGAACCGAATGAACCGCTGCCTGCGCCCCACCCTGCTCTCCCTCGCCCTCTGCGCCGCGCTGCCGCTGCACGCCAGCGACGCCGAAGCGTCCCCCGATGCGGCTGCCACCAGCGCCGAACGCTCGCCGACCGAACTGGCAGCAGTGCGCGTGCAGGCCGGCAAACCGAAGGCCGATACCTCGCGCGTGAATGCCTTCGGTGGTGGTTCCTGGAAGGACATGCCGGCCTCGGTGAACGTGCTCGAGCGTGACTACCTCGACCGCCGCCAGGTGCGTTCGCTGTCCGAGCTGGCCAGCAACGATGCCTCACTGGGCGATGCCTACGCGCCGGTGGGCTACTACCAGAACATCGCCATCCGTGGCTTCGCCCTGGACGCCGCCACCGGCTACCGCTTCAACGGCCTGTCCATCGCCGGCGAACAGCGCCTGGCGCTGGAGAATGTGCAGTCGGTGGAAATCCTCAAGGGCGAAGCCGGCCTGGCCGCAGGCGTGATGGCACCGGGCGGCATCATCAACTACATCGGCAAGCGCCCGGCCGAGGTACGCACTGCCACGCTCGGCACCGATTCGGAAGGCTCGCGCTACGTCGCCGTCGATGTCGGCCACTGGATCACCCCGCGTTTCGGCCTGCGCCTGAATGCCGCGTGGGATTCCAGCAACTCCTATGTCGAGCACGCCGATGGCCGCCGCAATTTCTACTCGTTGGCCGCCGACTGGCTGATCGGCGAGCGCGGCAAGCTGGAAGTGGATGCCAACTACCAGACCAGCTCGCAGCGTTCGGTGTCGGGTTACCAGCTGCTGGGCGCGCGCGACCTGCCGCGCGGCGTCGACCGCGAGCACCTGCTCGGCTACCAGCCGTGGCAGCGCCCGGTGGATATCGCCAGCACCAACATCACCGCCCTGCACACCTATGATTTCAACGACGCCTGGCAGTCGCGCGTGTCGGTGGGCCACAGCCGGTCGGTGATCGATGACAACGTCGCCTTCGCCTATGGCTGCTACTACGCCACGCAGTGCGCCGATGGCAGCGTGCCGGGCAACTACTTCGCGCCCAATGGCGACTACGACGTCTACGACTACCGCAGCCCGGACGACACCCGCCGCAACCAGCAGGCGCGTGCCGAACTGCGTGGCCGCTTCGAGACCGGCAACGTCGGCCATGAGCTGACCCTCGGTGCCGACTACTTCCGCCGCACCGTGGACAAGCGCCCGAGCGTCAACGAGTACGTCGGCACCAGCAACATCCACGACGCACCGGTGCAGGTGTTCGTGCCGTCGCCGAAGATGCCGGGGCCGTCCGCACGGCGCCTGGACAGCCGCCAGACCGCGTTCTTCGCGCTGGACCGGATGAGCTTCGGTGACGACTGGCAGTGGCTGGCCGGCGGCCGCTTCGTGCGCCTGGACGAGCGCGCCTACGACAAGCGCGGCACCCCGCAGCGCCACAGCCGTCTGTCGCGCTTCCTGCCGCAGACCGCCGTGGTGTGGAAGGCCACCGACCAGCTCAACGCCTATGCCAGCTACGTGCGCGGCATTTCGCTGGGCCAGGAAGCGCCGTTCTGGACCAGCAACGCCGATACCTTCCTGCCATCGGTGCAGTCCCGGCAGCTGGAAGTGGGCGTGAAGTACGTGCCGGTCGAAGCACTGACGCTGGGCGCGGCGGTGTTCCGCATTTCGCAGCCGTACCAGTACGCCAAGCCCGACAACAGCGACGTCGGCTACACCTTCGTTGAGGAAGGCACGCAGACCCACACCGGCCTGGAGCTGACCGCCAACGGCCAGCTGACCGATGCGCTGCAGATCGTGGCCAGCGCCAGCGTGCTGCAGGCGCGCGCGCGCGACACCGGCACACCGGCCTATGAAGGCCATCAACTGGTGAACGTGCCGAAGGTGCGCGCCAGCGTGCACGTGGCCTATGCGCTGCCGTTCGTGCAGGGCCTGGATGTGACCGGTGGCTGGCGCTATGCCGGTGCCAACGTGGCCCGCGCCGACGGTGGCGTGCGCGCGCCCGACTACTCGGTGTTCGACGCGGGCCTGCGTTTCCAGCATCGCCTGCACGAGCGCGCGGTGACCTGGAACCTGTCGGTGGACAACGTGTTCAACCGCTTCTACTGGCGCGATACCGGCAGCAGCGGCGGTGACTACTACCTGCTCCCCGGCGCACCGCGACAGGCCCGCCTGTCGGTGACGTTCGCGCTGTGAGCGGCGTGATGCTGGAGTGGACCGCCGCGCTGTGCAGCATCCTCGGCGTTTGGCTGATGGCCAAGCGCCGGCTGGTGGCGTGGCCGGTCGGCCTGCTGTCGGTGACGCTGTACGGGCTGGTGTTCGCCGAGGCCAAGCTGTACTCGGACACCCTGCTGCAGGTCGCCTTCGGTGGCTTCCTGGTCTATGGCTGGCTCAACTGGCGCCAGCATGCTGCCGATGAAGGCAGCATCCGCATCGTGCCGTTGGCGCGCGGCAAGCTGCTGCGCGACCTGGCCATCGGCCTGTGCGGTGGCGTGGCGTTGGGAGCCGGCATGCACACCTTCACCGACGCTGCGCTGCCGTGGCTGGACGCGATGCTGACCGCACTGAGCCTGGTTGGCCAGTGGTGGCAGGCACGCCGCCACGTGGCCTGCTGGTGGGTGTGGATCGCGGTGGACGTGGTCTACGTCGGCGCCTACCTGTTCAAGTCGCTGCACGTGACCGCCGCGCTGTACGTGTTCTTCCTCGGCCTGGCCGTGTTCGGCCTGCGCGCATGGAGCGCCGCCGCGCGCGAGCCGCAGGTGGCAACGCAGTAGAGCCACGCCATGCGTGGCTGAGGAACACCGGTAGTCGCCAACCGTGGTTGGCGCGCGCCTACCGACCACGGTCGGTTACCATGCACATCCACGCATGGCGTGGATCTACTGGGTAAGCAGCAGGCCCAGCCGCAGCGGCTGCCGCATGTCGGCCGGTGGGGCCGCCTGCAACGGCGCGGCCTGCAGCGTCGCGCGCAGGTCGGCGTCGACCTGGGCATCACCCAGGCTGTCGAACTCCAGCTTCGATATGCGACCATCTGCCGCGATCCACACGCTCACCGGCAACGGCGTCGGCGCATCCGGATGTGCCTGCAGCCATTCCAGCACGCGCTGCGCCTGAGGATCCTGTTCCTGCTGCAGGCGCTGCTGCAGCTGGCCACCCACGGCGGCGGCGTAGGCCATCCAGTGCGCAGGGGCATCCTGCGCGGAAACGCTGGCACTCCCCAGTGCCAACGCGCCGAACAACGCGGCCAGTGGCCGCCACCAGCGCCGCACGCCGGTCCCGTTCCCAGTCTTGGCCATCGCCTGCCTCCTGCACTCCCATCCAGCGCGCCATGGTCGGCGCCATAGATGACAGGCAGATGGCGGGCCGTGATGGCCCGGCGCGATCAATCGCCCAGGTCGGCCAGCGCCTTGCGCGAGGGTGCGAAGAAGGTCACGCCGGTGGTGGCGGTGGAGAAGTCCAGGATGCGGTCGTGCAGCGGCGCGGGATTGCCGATGAACATGCGCTCGAGCATCTTCTCGATCACCCACAGGCGGCGGGTGTAACCAATGAAGTAGGTGCCGTACTCGCCACGGCCCGGGTTGGCGAACGGCATGTTGTCGCGCAGGATCTCGTGCTCGCCGTCGGCGTCTTCAATGGTGCACAGGGTCTTGTGCGACTTCTGCGCATCGGCCGGCGCATCGTCCAGCTCGATGTTGTCGTGCTTGGTGCGGCCGATGATCGCTTCCTGCGCTTCGGTCTTCTGTGCGCGCCACGCATCAAGATTGTGCAGGTACTTCTGCACCACCACGTAGCTGCCACCGGCATGCTCCGGGTCTTCATCGCCCACGATGGTGGCTTCCGGGAGCGACAGCCCTTCCGGGTTGGCGGTGCCGTCAACGAAATCGAGCAGGTCGCGGCCATCGAAGTAGCGGAAGCCGGCCACGTCATCGACCGTTTCCACCGCATCGCCAAAGGCCATCAGCAGGTTGCGCTCGAACGCCACGATCAGGTCCATCGTGCGTGCACGGACGTGGTACAGCAGGTCACCGGGTGTGGACACGGCCGTGTGGGTCGCACCCTTGATCTCGCGGAACGGCTTCAGCTCGCGCGGCGGCGTGGTGCCGACCAGCGGCTGCCACACGCGGTGGCCGATGGCCACGTTGCAGGTAAAGGTGCGCTCGATCTCGCGGATGGCGGTGTTCTTGATCAGGTCGTCGGTGCTGGCCAGTACCTCGCGTGCCTTGGCGATCGACGCCTCGTCATCCTTCACCTTCAGCACCAGGAACGCCGCCGAATGGGTGAGCGGCGCAGTGATCTGCTGCGGCTCGTTGTCGAGCGTGTGGTTGACGGCGGTGATCGGTGCGGGCTGGGAGTTCACGGCGGTTCCTGCTGGCTTGAGGCGGACGCATCGCGTGGCGATGTGCGGGCGATCATAGCCGAACCACCCGCGCGCGGCCGGAGCGGTTCTCGTTCCGCTGCCAGCAGCGCCGCACTACGCCCGGGTCAACTGGAACTGCTGCGTGCCCGTCCAGGCGATGCGCAGGTACGTGCCTTCCAGCAGGCCGCGCTCGCGCAGCCAGGCAAACACCTCGCCCGGGCACCACTCGCGCCCCGCCGAGAAGGCCACGCCCAGATCGCGCAATGCGACGAACATGCGGGCCTTGGCGGCATCGTCGGCGACAGAGGCATGCAGGATCGGCGGCACGCCCTGAAAACCAAGCGCACCCAGCGCCGGCTGCGCGGCGGTATCCACAAGCACCACCTGCACGGTGTTGCCATCGGCCTGCTGCACGTATGCGCAAAGGGAGGTCTGCATGCGGGATCCGCCATCCGGTGGGCTGACAGTATGCCCGCGCATTACCGATGCCTCAGGGGTCCCGGAAAAAGTGAAGCCCGGCGCGAGGCCGGGCTTCGGTTGGCGTGTGGGAGAGAGAGAGTCACACGCCAGCACAACACGCACTAACGACAGGCGTTTGTTACCAGGTGAAGCGCGGGCCCACGAACCACTCGCGGTCGCCGGCCTTGGCCAGCTTCACTTCGCCACTCAGGCCCCAGTTCTGGTTGAACTTGGCGGTGGCGCCGACACGGCCGTAGAACTCGCCGTCCGGGTTGATGCCGTGCTTCTTGGTGTAGTCCTCGTAGCCGGCCATCACGTAGCCTTCCACGTACGGGTTGAACGCGGTGCGCACGCCAACCTCGGTGGAGTAGCCGTTGAAGTCCAGGCCATGCTTCATGTCGTACTTCTGGTACGCAACGCGAGCCACCAGGTCGGTGTTCGGTGCGATGCCGTAGTTGTAGCCGGCGCCGATGCGCCACTGGTCGACGTCATTCTTGAACTTGTCGGTCTCCTGCGCGCTGTAGTCGCCGAAGATGTGGAAGTTCGGGTGCACCGCCACGGAACCCTTCACCTTCCAGCCATCGGCGTCGCCGCCCTTGGCATCGGTGTTCACGTAGCCGCCTTCAACGTAGTTGTACGACAGGCCATCGGTTGCCGATGCAGCGAACGGCAGAGCAGCCAGAAGACCCAGGGCAAGCAGCGAATTCTTGTTCATCGGGACACACCTTTAATTATTTTGGTTTCGTCGACCGCCTCCCGGGAGGGGGAGAGAGAGGAGGCGGTCGACAGGTGTGAATTATCCGTTAGGGGGTCTAATCAACCCTGAATATTGAACTGACTGGTGTATAAATAAGGCTGACGTTCAGGGAACTCCGCATGGCATTGCTGTCGGCTTCTAACGCTCACCACGCTCGATGCCTGATGCGGGCACTGATCCTGATCGCCTCGCCGGTCGCGCTGCTGCAGGCACAGGCAGCTGATCACGTCGTTGCTGCCGGGCACATCGTCGTACAGACAGACGATGTCACGCGCTTCTTCAAGGTGTTGGACGCCAACCACGGGCGCCCAAGCGCCGATGATCTGCAACACGGCTATCTGGATGCGGGTACGCATGCCCTGCGCAGCTTCACCGACAGCCGTATCGGCTCGATGGAGCGGCTGGCCAGGGCCATCCAGGACAAGCCGGCATTGTTTGCGAAAGCGAGAACCTGCGCGAGAGCATTGCCATCGATCCGCACGCGCGTCGCCGTTGCCGTCGATCAACTGGGCGCCCTGTTGCCATCTGCGCGCTTTCCCCCGGTCACCGTACTGGTGGGCCGCGGCAACAGTGGTGGCGTGACCACCGAAGCAGGTGTGGTCATCGGACTGGAAGCGCTGTGCAACGCCGACTGGATGCAGGCCGATGTAAGTGACCGCTTCGTGCACCTGATCGCCCATGAGTACGTGCACGTGCAACAGCCCGGTGCACGTGTGGACGTCGAGCAGCCCACCCTGCTCTATCAGACGCTGCTGGAAGGCGGTGCCGAATACGTGGCCGAACGGATCTCCGGGCAACCGGCCAACGCACATCTGCAGCGTTGGACGCAGGGTCGCGAGTGTGCGCTGGAGCGCGCCTTCCTGCAGGACAGCATGGGTACCGATCTTTCGAGGTGGCTGTACAACGGCCCCGGCGACGACGCGCGCCGCGGAGATCTCGGCTACTGGATCGGCTACCGCATCGCCCATGCCTATGTTGCGCGCGCGCCCGACACGCGCAACGCCATCGCCGAACTGCTGGATGTCCAGCCTGGAAACGCTGCAGCGCTGTTGGAAGCAAGTGGATGGCAACCTGCGTGCGGAGCAGGCGAAAGCACGCAGACGCGCATGCCGTGATGCCGGCTTCATGCAGGTGAATGGGTGATGTTTAACAGGCACAAGGCGATACGCCGATGCAGATCAGCTCGCTTGATCCCGCTTGTTAAGGTTTGTTGATTTACAGGCCTTCACAGCCCATCCACGTACTCAAATTCCAGCTGAAAGCGCTTGGTAGCGCCGGGAACAAACGCCGCTATATTCCAGCTTCCCCAGACGAAGGAGGGAGTGGAATGAAACTGACCTCGCAACACATGAAGATGGCCCGTGCACTCAGCGTGGCGCTCATCGCCACCGTGAGCCTTGGCGCTTGCGCCTCTTACAAGAACGAGTTTGCAACGATCAACTCGCGTCTCGACCAGCTCGATGTAAAGGTGCAGGGCGCCGCCCAGAGTGCCGAGTCCGCCAACCAGTCGGCGCAGCAGGCCAACCAGCGTCTGGACCAGATCGAAGGCCGCGTGCAGCAGCTTGAAAGGGCACCTGCCGGCCGCAAGCCGCGCGGTTAATCGCTCCCTCACCGTTTGAATTGATCCACCTCTGTATCGGGAACCAGTGGCCTTCGCCGGCCACTGGCATCCTTCCACCAAGATTGCATTGCAAGGAGCCGCCCCATTCGCACTTCCTCCTCCCCTGCACGCCGCGCCCTCCATGCCGCACTGGCCATGGCACTGGTCGTTGCGTGCAGCGGCGTAGCCAATGCCAGGGACAAGGACGCACCTGCACCTCCGGTGGCCGCAGTCGATGAACTTCCCGCTGACCAGGGCGTCTCCGAGACAGTGATCGAGCTGGCCGGCTGGGTGGTCGCCAGCAAGGATAACCAGGGTTATCCGTTCGCGATCATGGACAAGGCGGCCGCGCAGGTACTGGTCTTCGGTGGAGACGGCAAGCTGCGTGGCGCGGCACCGGCGCTGTTCGGTTCGGCCATCGGCGATCACTCGGCCCCCGGCGTTGCCAAGCTCGCGCTGAGTGCGATTCCAGGCCATGACCGCACCACCCCGGCGGGCCGTTTCATTGGTGGCTACGGCCCCTCCGACGATGCCGGTCGCGTGCTGTGGGTGGACTACGATTCCGCCGTCTCGATGCACCCGCTTCCGCCAGGCACCCCGAAAGAGAAGCGCGCCGAACGGCTGGCATCACCTTCGCCGGACGACAACCGCGTTACGCACGGCTGCATCAACGTCACACCTGCGTTCTACGAGCAGATCGTGCAGTCCACGTTCGAGAAGGGCGGTGTGTTCTACATCCTGCCGGACAAGGATTCGATCGCCAAGACGTTCCCGGAATTCGCGCAGAGCCGTGGGGATGCAAAGGACGAAGACGAGAAAGGCGCACGGCGCGCGAGCAAGTAATGGGCAATGCACGCTAACGGGCGTTGTCCCTGTTCTCCATGACTTGCCCGATGCTGAGCTCATTGCCACTTGGGTCCGCTATGCGGAAATCGCGCATGCCGTAGGGCCTGTCCCCGATGGGGACGATGATCGTGACGTTCGAGCCCGCAAGCGTTTCGTAATAGTCGTCGATACCGGATATGCCCAGATAGACATGTGCCGCGCCTGCAGGCTTGCTATCGGCCTGTTGCGTGAGGGTGATCTCCACCCCGTCGCGGCAGACGGCGGCAATGTCCGCTGGATCGCCCCACGACCATGCCAGTTCGAATCCGAGCACGCTGTGGTAGAACGCTATCGACTCCGCGAGATGGTCTACTGAAAGGATGGGAGAGATGGACTCGATCTTCATGGGCTCGACAGTCCTTCCATGCTCCGGTGTTGGCTGATCATAGCTTCCAACCGGTCCCCGGGCCTGACCATCTGAAACAGCGAACGAGCACAGCCAGCCACCGTTGCCACTGTCAACGGGTCACCCTGGCCGTACTCCTCCACCGGTCCCATGTACGACTCCGCCGATCTGGACGATTTTCCGCCTCGTCGTACCCATGCTCGGGCCTCCATTTCCCCAAGGAGGTTCCGAGATGCCACACCGCTTTCCCAAGGCCGCCCGCTGGACGGCCGGGCTGGTCTTCACCCTGCTCTGCGCCGCCGTGGCGGCCTACGCCTTCGCCGTGCTGTACGGCCAGCCACACGCGGACAATCCCCTGCAGATGAAGTTCGCAGCATCCGGCCTGGATGTTCCCGCCCACCTCTTCGGCGGCGGGCTGGCCCTGTTGCTGGCGCCGTTGCAGATAAACGGATGGATCCAGCGGTACGTCCCCCGCCTGCATCGGCTGAGTGGCGGACTGTATGCGGGCGGGGTGCTGATTGCCGGGCTGGCCGGCCTCTCCCTGGCATTCCACGCCGAAGGTGGAGCGCCTACCGGCATCGCCTTTGGCCTGCTTGCCGTGGCATGGTTGGCCACAACCGGCATCGGCGTCGGCCACGCGCTGGCCGGCAACCTGGCCAGGCACCGGCAATGGATGTGGCGCAGCATCGCTCTTACCGCGTCGGCGATATCGTTCCGGCTGATCCTGGGCATCGGGCTGGGCGTGCTGCATCTACCCTTCGCCCCGGTCTATCTGGCCGCCGCCTGGGGCTGCTGGTTGTTCAACCTGACGGTCTGCGAACTGGTATTGCGATGGCCGCGGCGCTCATCGGCCACGGCGTTGTCAGCGGCTCGGTGATTCCGGGGCGCCAGACATCGCATGGCGCTTGCGGAAGACGCTGGGTGTTTCATCCAGCCGGCGCTTGAACGCCGCGTTGAACGTCGATTTCGAGGTAAAGCCGCAGGCATAGGCGATATCCAGAATGGTCCGGGCGTCAGCACCATCGGCCAGATGGGCAGCGGCGGCTTCAATCCGCTGGCGGTTGATGTAGTCGCAGAAGTTCTCGCCGAAGCGGCGGTTGATGACCACCGAGACCAGGTATTCGGGGTAGCCGCAGCGTTTGGCCAGCTGGCCGATGGTGAGCGCCGGTTCGCGGTACAGCTGCTGATCGGTCATCAGCTGCGACAGGCGCACCTCGACATCGACAAAGCGCGGGGCGTCAGCGCTCGACGCCGTGTCGGGCTGCGCTGGCGGGGGTTCAATGACCGACTCCACCACCACGGCCACCTGGGTGAGGCTGAAATACCCCATCAGGAAAACCCAGGCCGCCACCAGGCCGTAGATCAGCGGATAGTCGATCCAGGGGATCCGCACCAGCCACTGCAGGGTGGCAACGAACCAGATGGCAATCTGCGAGATCGCCATCGCGTCGATCCAGTGCAGCGACATCCGGTCCGCATCCGAACGTCGCTGCAGCAAACCGCGCCGGTAACGCCAGACACGCAGCAGACCGGCAATCACATAGGAAAGGCTGTACGCGTACAGCACGATGTTCAGCCGCATCCATTCCAGGTCCGCGATGCCCGTCAGCAAGCGCGCATGGATGCCTTCAGCCGATACCAGCCCCCGCAGGAAGAAACCTGCGTGCAGGGCCAGCACGATGATGAACCCGGATAGATGCACACTGTCGCGCCAGCGTGCGGTCCGCGCCTCGGTGAGGACACTGACGTAGACATAGAACAGGCTGCCGTACAGGAATGGGAACAGGCCGACGAACCGCAGCGCCTTGCCGGCCGTGGGGTAGGACGGATCCCAGTAGACTGCCTTCACCGCAAGATCGATGCCGATCAGTGCGATCCACACCGCCAGCACACGGTTCGCCCCGGCATTGACCGGGCGGCGCCACAGGGCCAACGCCAGCAGCGCGGCCTGTGCGGCGCCAATGGCGAAGACGACGGTCCAGAAAGCCATGCAGGGAGGCCGATGGGCAACGGGCTGGTGTGAAATCTTAGCAGCCGGTTTCCGGGCGAAAGAACAGGACGAACGGCACAGAGCCCGCCCGCCACATCACTCGCAGAGCGCGCTGTCTTCCGTCAACGCGGCATCCTGCAGTGGCTGGCGCTGTTCGATCTGCGCGCGTTGTTCCGCCGTCGGCTCGCCCAGCCACCACACACGGCAGCGCGCGGTAAGACGGCCGACCATCTTCGCTTCCGTCGGCGAATACAGCATCGCCAACGCGGTGCCGGGGCAGTCGTGGGCCTGGCAGGCGGTGTAGAACCACCACGGCTCGCCCTGCAGCACCACCAGCTCGCCAGGTCCGCTGGGCCCGCTCAACAGGCGTTCGCGCAGCGACGGAATCTCCTTGTCGGCGGATTCGGCCGCGGCCGTGTTCTTCATCAGGGCGTTGAACGCGGCCAGCACCTTCGGGTCCTTGCGGCCGCAGTCGTCCACGGTGTTGCCGCCCACCAGAGTGAAGAAATGGGTCGCCAGCGGGTTGTCCGCACAGGTGAGTTCGCCGCCGGCGCTCGGGTCTTCCGGTTCGCCTTCGTTGTCCCACACCGAGGGGTCCACGCCGTCTTCGATGGACGGTTCCTTTTCGACCACCGTCGCTGTGGCGGCCGGTGCTTCGGTGGCCGGTGCCGGTGCGGCCGGTGCTGCATCCGGTGCCGGTGCCTGTCCGCAGGCCGCCAGCAGTGCGACCATCATCGCCATCCCTGTGATTCGAATCTTCATTCCGTGTCCTTGTCTGATCTGCGGTGCATGCAGCCGCGCGGGCGCCTGCGAGATTCTAACCAGCGGCGCGCTAGGATGCGTCTGAAGCCTTCCCACCATCGCCAGGGCCTGGACGCATGCGCCGCACACGACTCGCCATGATTTTCTCCAGTGCCCTGCTGCTGGCATCGCCGGCAATTGCCCACGATGCAGAAGGCGTGAAGCGTGCACAGCCTCTCCCGGATGCAGCCCTGCCCGCACCGCTGGACCGTGTACTGCGCGACTACGAACAGGCGTGGCGCACAGGTGATGCCAAGGCACTGGCGGCGCTGTTCACCGAGGATGGCTTTGTACTGCAGAGCAACCAGCCGCCGGTGCGCGGGCGCAGCGCGATCGAGGCCGCGTATACCGGCCAGGGCAGCAGCCCGTTACGGCTGCGTGCCTTGGCGTATGCGGTGGAGCGGAATACGGGTTACATCATCGGTGCCTACGGCTACGGTAACAACGCGGGCGATACCGGCAAATTCACGCTCACGTTGAAGCGCGTGGGTGACGGGCCGTGGCTGATCTTCTCGGACATGGACAACGGCAACGCGCCGCCGCGGGCGCGGTGATGAATGCCGCCGGGCATGGCCCGGCGCTACCGGGCGCCAACCAAGGTTGGCGACTACCAGAGGCGGGTTCCGTCGTAGATCCACGCCATCCGTGGATGGGGCGCGCACAAAAAACCCCGGCACGTAGCCGGGGTTTTTCGATTCACTTGAACAGCGTGTCCGGGTATTCCGGTTTCTGTTCCCGCGCCAGCAATGCGCGCAGGCCTTCTTCCGGCGTCTGCTCGCCGTGCAGCACGGCACGCACGCGGTCGGAGATCGGCAGGTCGATGCCATGACGGCGTGCCTGTCGCATCACTTCGTCGGCGGTCTGCACCGACTCGACCACCTGGCCGATTTCGCGCACGGCATCCTGCAGCGTCTGGCCGCGGCCCAGGGCCAGGCCCAGGCGGCGGTTGCGCGACAGGTCGCCGGTGCAGGTCAGCACCAGATCGCCCAGGCCCGCCAGGCCCATCAGCGTTTCCGGCTTGGCACCGATCGCAGCAGCCAAGCGCAGCATCTCGTTGAGGCCACGGGTGATCAGGCCGGCGCGGGCGTTGAGGCCCAGCTGCATGCCATCGGCCACGCCGGTGGCCACGGCCAGCACGTTCTTCATCGCGCCGCCCAGCTCGGCGCCGACCATGTCGTCGCCGGTATAGGCGCGGAACGCCGGGCCATGCATCGCCTCGGCCACCGTCTGCGCGAACTCGGGCACGTCGCCGTGCACGGTGATCGCAGTCGGCAGGCCCTGGGTCACTTCCTTGGCGAACGACGGCCCGGTGACAACGGCCAGCGGCACGTCCTCACCCAGCACTTCGCGCGCCACTTCATGCAGGAAGCGGCCCGAACCGGGTTCGAAGCCCTTGGTGGCCCAGGCCACGCCGGCACCGGCCGGACGCAGCGGCGCCAGCGCACGCACGGTTTCACCGAAGGCATGCGACGGGGTCACCACCAGGATCCAGGCCGCGCCCTCCACCGCCGACGCCAGGTCGGTGGTGGCACGCAGGCTGTCCGGCAGCGGGATGCCCGGCAGGTAACGCGGATTCTCGTGGCGCTGGTCGATGGCTTCGACCACGGCAGCATCGCGCCCCCACAGCACGGTCGGATGACCGTGCCGTGCGAGCAGGCTGGCCAGCGCGGTCCCCCAGGAACCGGCGCCCAGCACGGCGATCTTGTCAGCGGTAGTGCTCATCCGTGACGTCGCGGCAGGAATCAGGCGTTGCCAGCCGGCTCGGAGTCAGCCAGCGACGGTGCGTCGCCCTGCTCCTGGCGCTGGCGCAGGGTTTCTGCGTACAGGCCTTCGAAGTTGATCGGCTGCAGGAAGAACGGCGGGAAGCCGCCGGCCTGGATCAGGTCGCTGACCAGCTGGCGCACGTAGGGGAACAGGATGTTCGGGCACTGGGTGCCGAGCAGCACGTCGATCGACTGCGGGTCCAGGCCGACCAGGCCGAACACGCCGGCCTGCTTCACTTCGGCCACGTAGGCGGTGCGCTCACCGGCCTGGCAGGTCAGGGTCACGGCCAGCACGACTTCGAAGGCGTTCTCACCCAGGCGCTGCACCTGCTGGTTCAGGTTCAGCTGCAGCTCCGGCTGCACCTGGTCGTTGAAGATGGTCGGAGCGTTCGGCGACTCGAAGGAGACGTCCTTGACGTAGATCTTCTCGACGGTGAAAGCAGGGCCGGTAGCGGCATCGACCGGCGCAGCGGCGCCGTTGGTGATCTCTTCGGACATTTCCAGTAACTCCAATGAATGCAATGAAAACGATGGTCGAACTACTGCGATGGGGGCGGGATCAGGCCCATACAAGGCCGGATCCGCCACCTGTGGCAATCAGTTGCGGCCCTTGACCAGCGGCAGCTCGGCCTGCTGCCAGGCGGGAATGCCGCCGTCGAGCACGTAGACCTTCTCGAAGCCGGCCTTCTTCAGTGCCTTGGCGGCGGTTTCCGAGGCGTTGCCGCTGCGGCATACCAGCACCACCGGCGACTGCTTGGCATTGGCCACCAGCTTGTTGTCCGGGCCGAAGGCACTGGCCTGGGCGTTGCGGCTGCCGGCAATGTGACCCTTCTCGAAGTCACCGCTGGCCGACAGGTCGACCACCACCGTGCCGCCCGCGTTCATCAGCTGGGTCAGTTCGGCGGGCTTGATGCCCTTGAAGCCCCGGAACAGGCGGCGGATCTCGGTGACGATGATGGCCACGGTCAGGCCGACCAGGGCCGCGGACAGCATCGGGTTTCGGCCTGCAAAGGCCAGCAACTCTTCGTAATTCACTCAGGTCACGGGTCGATTAAGCGGGCGCCGATTGTCGCACAAGCCGGACGCGGCCCGTCACTGCCCCTTCCACAGGTCCGGCAGGCCGGCGGTCTGCCACCAGCGCTTGGCCTCCGGATCCCAGCGCCAGCGCTCGACCACCATCACGGTGCGTTCGGCCTGGGTGTTCTGGTTGATCACCCCGATTTCGACCCGGCGCTCGACCAGGCCGCCTTCCAGCGCCGCGCTGCTGCGCTCGCGGTAGGACGACACGCGCAGCTGCGCGTAGCGGTTGAGCTCGAACTCGGTGGGCGGCTTTTCCTTGCGCTGCTTGGGGTCGAGGTAGCCGATGGCATCGTCCATGCTGCCCCAGCGGATGGTCGCCCCGTAAGCGATCTGGGTCTCTTCCAGCAGCTTCCGCTGCTTGCGGCTGAGGTCGTCGGCCGAGGCTGCGGCGCTGGCCAGCAGCAGGGAGCAGATCAGGAACTGGATCAGGCGGCGCATCGGTGGTTTCCCCAGAACGTCAGCCTGCCATCCTACCCTTTGGCGAAGGCAACAAAGCGACCGCTGAACTCGGCGGCCGGCTTGCCATCGGCGCCGGGCTGGGTGGCGATGATGCTGATGCGGGCCTTGCGGCGCTGGCGGAAGGTGTTCAGGAAGGCATCCCAGCCGGTGGCTTCGGCCGCTTCGGCATGGGCATGCAGGTCTTCGTAGACCGGGGCCAGGTAGCGCAGGTTGCTGTCGGCCACGTAGACCTCGGCATCGTGGCCGGCAAGGCGCAGGCGCAGGCTGACCAGTGCCCAGCCCGACAGGGTCAGCACCGAGGCCAGGCTGCCACCGAAGGCATTGCCCTTGTCGTTGACGTTGGCGGCCAGCGGCGCGGTGATGCGCAGCACGCCGTCGGCATAGCCGTCGAGCTGGATCTGCATGGCGCGGACCGCCGGCATGCAGTCCAGCACGTCCTGCAGGGCGGCCAACGAGGAAGTCAGGGCATCAACGGACATCGGAGCAGCGACCACGACAACGAAGGGCCCGCATAATGCAGGCAATGGCCGACCATACGATACCCACTGGCGCTGCCGGTTCCGAGGCGGGCTGGACCTTCATTTCGCTGCGCCCGCGGGGCCAGAATGCGGCGCTGCGCCGCGCCGTTGCTGGGCTGGGCGGGCATGTAGTGGCCCTGCCGCCCTGGCGCTTGCAACGCCTGCAGGGCACGCCAGTGGTGCGCCAGCTGCAACGCGCGCTGAACTGCGATCGGGTGGTGTTCACCAGCCCGGCTGCGGTGGCCGCAGCCGCCGCGCTGCTGCCGCTGGCCGACGCGCAGCGCAGTCCCTGGCTGACGGTGGGCGAAGGCACCGCACGCGCGTTGCGGGCGCAGGGCATTGACCAGGTGCATGCACCGCAGCGGATGGACAGCGAAGGCCTGCTCGCCCTGCCGGTTCTGGCGCAGGTGCAGGGCCTGCACATCGGCCTGGTCACCGCTCCCGGTGGACGCGGCCTGATTGCCGCGCAGCTGCAGGCGGCCGGCGCCACCCTCGAACGCGCAGACGTCTACCAGCGCTGCCTGCTGGGCCTGCAGCCACGCGTGTTGGCCCGACTGGCGCGTTCAGCGTCTCCCTGGGTGCTTGCGGTCAGCAGTGGCGAAGCGCTTCAGCATTTCTGGCGGCAGATTCCGGCTGCCTTGCAGCAGCGTCTGCGGGCACACGCCAGCATCGTGGTCGCCAGCGACCGGCTCGGCGAACAGGCTCGCGACCTGGGCCTGCACCGGGTCGTGCGCAGTGCCGGTCCGACCACTGAACAGTTGGTCGCCGCTGCACACGCCACACTCACCGGCCCGGCAGCGACCTGAACAGGGACGTGCGTCACGCTTGCCGCTGCCGTCGGCAACAGTGATGCTGTGCACAACGCGGCCTGCCGGAACCGACTGGCAACACAGCCGACAAGGAAGCCCGATGAACGACACTCCGCCCGCTGCTCCACCCCATCGACCCGTGCGCTGGCTGCTGCCGCTGGCCGGGGTGGTCGTGCTTGGTGCGGGCGGCTATGCCGGCTGGTACTTCTGGCAGCAGCAACAGGAAGAACAGCACGCGCAGGCGCAGACCACCGCCGTGCAGCTGCAGGGCCTGGAAGCCACGCTGGACGCGCTGCGTCGTGACCAGCGCGCGACCAGCCAGCGCCTGCAGGATGCGGCGGCCACCAACCGCGTGCTGCGCGACGAGATGCTGGGCCTCTCGCAGCGCAGTGCACTGCTGGAAGAGAACCTGGCCAAGCTGGCCGACAGCGCCAACCAGGGCCGCCAGGCGGTACAGCGCGATGAGGCCGAGCTGCTGCTGACCCAGGCCGCGCAGCGCCTCAACTACGCCGACGACGTGGACGGCGCGCGCCGTCTGTACGCGCAGGCTGCCACCGCGCTGGCCGATCTGCCCGACAGCGAGGGCCTGAACCTGCGCCAGGCGCTGGTGCAGGAGCGCGATGCGCTCGATGCGCTGGGTGCCGGCCCGCGCGTGCAGTCGCTGCAGCGGCTGGATGCCTTGGCCAGGGCACTGCAGAGGTTGCCCTCGCAGGTAACCGGCAACGCTGCGACCGACACCGCAAGACCGTGGTGGCAATCGACGCTGGCCCCGTTCGTGGACATCACACCGAGCCGCCAGAACGGCCCGCTGACCGCTGCCGAACGCCGCAATGCCGACGATGCACTGCAACTGGAACTGACCCTGGCGCGCGCCGCGATCGAACGTGGCGACCGCGCCGGCCGCGATACCGCGTTGGCACGCGTGGAGCACTGGGCACAGCGACGCTGGCCGGATTCACCGGCCCTGCGCGCGCAACGTGCTGAACTGAAGGCCTTGCGCGAGCTTCCGCTGCAGGCCAGCAACGCCGTTCTTGGCAGCACCCTGCAGCAACTGCGCACCCAGACCGACCGGAGGTAATCCCGCATGAAACCCCTGCAATCGCTGGTCGTGCTGTTGCTGGCCGTGGCCATCGGCGTGGTCGCCGCGCAATGGCTCGGCGCCGATGACCTCAACCGCTTCGGCGAAGTGACGCTGCGCTACGGCGGCTACGACTACCACAGCAACCTGCCGAAGGTGGCGCTGCTGTCGGTGATCGCGGTGCTGGTGCTGTGGCTGCTGTGGAGCCTGATTGCCGCACCGTTCCGTGCCTGGGGCCGCTACCGCCGCAAGCAGGGCCGGGTACGCCTGATCGATGGCCTGCAGGCCTACGAACACGGCCAGTGGCAGCGTGCCGAAAAGCTGCTGGACGGCGCGGCCAAGGATCCGGAAGTGAGTGCGGTGGCGCTGGCCAATGCCGTGCGCAGCGCACAGGCGCGTGCCGATGGCCCCGCGGGCGAGGCGCTGCTGCAGCGCCTGGGCGAAAGCGATGCCACGTTGCAGGCGCTGCTGCGTGCGGAACAGCTGCTGGCGCGCGATCTGCCGGTGGACGCCATCAACGCATTGGACGTGGCGGCGATCCAGCCACTGCCGCCGCGTGGCCTGTGGCTGCGCACCGAAGCGCTGGCGCGTGCCGGGCGCGCACACGAGGCCTATGGCCAGCTGGGTGCGCTGCGCCAGAGCAAGGTGCTGCCGGCCGAATCGAACAGCGAACTGGAGGCACGCCTGGCCGCACAGGCGCTGCTGGAAGCAGCCGACGTCAATGCGCTGGCCGCGCAATGGGAAGCCACGCCGAAGGCGCTGCGCCCCACTCCGGACGTGGTCGGCGCCTATGCCAGCCGCGCGGTGGCACTGAACTGGGACGAGCCCGCGCTGCTGGCGCTGGAACAGGCCCTGGACCATCGCTGGGACGACGAACTGGTGGCGCTGTATGGCCGCCTGCCGGCCGAGCGCCTGGCCACGCGACAAGCCAACCTCGCGCGCTGGCGCAACGTGCACGACAGCTCGGCCGCGCTGCGCCTGGCACAGGGCCGCGTGGCACTGGGCCAGCAGCAGTGGGATGCCGCCGATGCGTTCCTGCACGAGGCCATTGCCACGGGTGCCGGTGCACCGGCCTGGGAAGCACTGGGAGAACTGTTCACGCAGCGTGGCGAGCACGCACTGGCCGCGCAGTGCCTGTCCAATGCGCTGCGCCTGCAGCGCGGCGAGGACAGCGTGGAGCTAGTGCGCAGCATTGAAGCGCCGTCGCGGGCCACGGTGGAAGAGCAGCCGATCGCGGTGCAGCCGCCGGTGTATGACGCCAACGAAGAGCGCGACGAATTCGGCAACCCGCGGTTGCCGTGAAGCGTGCCGACCAACGGTCGGCACCCACCGGAGCAACAAAAAAACGCCGCCCATTGGGCGGCGTTTTCATGTGTGGAACGTCGCGCGATCAGCGTTCGACGATCGCGACCACGCCCATGCCGCCGGCGGTGCAGATCGACACCAGCGCGCGGCCACCGCCGCGTTCTGCCAGCTGCTTGGCTGCGGTAGCAATCACACGTGCGCCGGTGGCGGCGAACGGGTGGCCGGTGGCCAGCGACGAGCCCAGCAGGTTGATCTTGTCCGGGTCGATGCGGCCCAGCGGTGCGTCCAGGCCCAGGCGGTTGCGGCAGTAATCCTCGCTCTCCCACGCACGCAGGGTGCACAGCACCTGCGCGGCGAAGGCTTCGTGGATCTCGTAGATGTCGAAGTCCTGCAGGGTCAGGCCGTTGCGCTTGAGCATCTCCGGCACGGCCACCGTCGGCGCCATCAGCAGGCCTTCGCCATGCACGAAATCAACGGCCGACACGTGGGCATCACGCAGATACGCCTGCGGTTCATGGCCATGCGCACGAGCCCATTCCTCACTGGCCAGCAGCACCGCGGCGGCCCCGTCGGTCAGCGGCGTCGAGTTGGCAGCCGTGAGCGTGCCACGGCCGGAGACCTTGTCGAAGGCCGGCTTCAGCGTGGCGAGCTTTTCCAGCGAGGTATCCGGGCGCAGGATGTTGTCGCGCTCGACGCCACGGAACGGTGCGATCAGGTCGTTGAAGAAGCCACGCTCATAAGCGGCAGCGAGCTTCTTGTGCGACGACACCGCCCACTCGTCCTGCGAGTCGCGCGAGATGTTCCATTCCTTGGCCATGTCCTCGCAGTGGTCGCCCATGCTCTTGCCGGTGCGCGGCTCGGCCACGCCCGGGAACTCGGGCTTGAGCTCGGAGAACTTGAAGCCAGCGGTGAGCGCGCGGATCTTGTCGCCGGTGCTCTTGGCACGGTTGGCGGCCAGCAGGCGCGCGCGCAGCTTCTTGCCGTAGACGATCGGCACGTCGGAGGTGGTGTCCGAACCGCCGCCGATGCCGGATTCGATCTGGCCCAGCGCGATCTTGTTGGCGACAGTGATGATGCTGTCCAGCGAAGTACCGCAGGCGCGCTGCAGGGTGATGCCGGGGGTCAACGGCGACAGGCCGGAGGACAGCGTGGCTTCGCGGCCCAGGTTCCAGTCGCTGGAGTGCTTGATCACCGCACCCATCGCCACTTCACCCAGCTGCTGGCCGTGCAGGCCGAACCGTTCGACCAGCGCGCCCAGCGTACGGACCGACATGCCGAGGTTGCCGACATCCGAATACGCGGTGTTCTGGCGGCAGAACGGAATGCGGACGCCACCGAGGATGGCGACGGGACGAGCGTTGGGCATGGAGATACCTGGCATGGATGAGGGTGTCTGCAACATGGCCTGCACGACGGAGCAGGCATAATGGAGCCAAGTGTAGCTGCCGCCCTGTGATGGGCCAACCGTGGAACCATGAGCAAACCCGACCCCGCGATGAATGCCCTTGGCGTGCTGGCCCTGGAACTGGCCGGCGGTGAAGTCCCCCGCCAGGCGGTGCTCAGCGCTGAACAAGCCGGTGAACTGGCCGAACGCGTCGGCCGCGACCTGTCCAAGCTGGTGCCGCAGGTGGCCGAGCTGGACCTGGTGTTCGCCGCCGCCCATTTCGACCCGGCCGAAGTGCTGCGCCCGGGCTGGCCGATCCATCGCCGCCTGGAAGAACTGCAGATGCGCGCCCCGGGCCGCAACCAGGGCCCGCGCCTGCTCGCCTTCGGCACCGATGCCCAGGGTGACGTGCCCCTGCCCTTCCAGGCCGATGCCAGCCTGGTGGGCGGTGGCCTGCGCGTGGTGCCGTTCCTGTTGACCGGCAGCGACGTAGCCACCACCAACACTGTCGCCAACGCGCTGGAAGAAACACTGCTGGCCAACGGCATGGCGCATGCCGATACCGCGTTGATGGCGCAGAACACCTTCGGTGCCCGCATCGAGCACGCGCGCTACTTCACCGTGAATGATCTGGCCGCGATGATGTCGATGCAGTACGACAACCAGGGCCTGGCCGCGCTGTGGCCGCTGATCGAGACCGCGATCATGGCGCCGGGCGAGGACGAGTGGCTCAACGCCGCGCCCGAGCCGCTGCTGCGCTATACGCATGGCGAAGCGCGCATGGCGTTGTTCGACCCGGCCGGCTGGTGCGCGCACTACAACCACGGCAAGAACGACTGTGACCGCCTGAAGGGGATCTACGAGCAGTTCCTGATGCGCCAGCGGCAGATGGCCGCAGTGCTGGAAGCGCACGGCGTGCCGGTGCTGTTCGTGCACTGCGAGGCCGGCCAGGACGCGCGCGAGCTGCTGGCGCGCTGAAGGCCGGTAGTGCCGGCCGCTGGCCGGCAACCTCCGGATCTGCGATTGCCGGCCAGCGGCCGGCACTACCGATCAGGAAAAACGCCGGCTTGCGCCGGCGTTTTCTGTTCCCAGCACGATCGGCCTTACGGGGCCTTCTGGATCACTGCACACGCCAGGCGCGCGCCGGCGTTGCCGGTCGGCTGGGTCTTGTAGTCATCCGCATCGGCGTGGACGATCAGGCCACGGCCGATGATGTCGAAGTCATCACCCTTGCCGATGTTGACGTTGCTCGACACCGGGCCGTCGATGGTGGCCACGCCCTTGTCGTCGGCCTTGATGTTGGGCATGTCACCGCCGTGGTGCGGATCGGTGGCCACGCTGCCGTGATCCTGCTTGCCCGGATTGAAGTGGCCACCGGCGCTCATGCCGTCCGGGGCACTGCAGTCGCCCTTCTCGTGGATGTGGAAGCCGTGTTCGCTACCCGGCTTCAGGCCACTGATCTGGCCGGTCACATGGACCTTGCCGTCAACCACCTTGAAGGTGACGCTGCCCTTGGTCTCGTTGCCCTGGGTCGGTGCCAGCTCGGCGCTGGCCGAGGCGTCGGCAGCCGGTGCAGCCGCCGGGGCCGGCGTCGCAGCCGGTTCGGTGGTGGCGCCGTCGGCCGGCGCGGCCGGCGGGGTTTCAGCCTGCGGCGCGGCCGGCTGCTGGTTGCAGGCCGCCAGGCCCAGTGCAGCAATGGCCGCGAACAGCGAAGTGTGGATCAAACGCATGGAATCTCTCCCTGGATGGTGCCTGCAGTGATCAGCGGACAACCCGGATCACGCCACAGGCGATGCGGACGCCGGCATTGCCGGCGGGCTGGCTGCGATAGTCGTCGGCGTTGGCATGCACGACCAGTGCACGTCCGGCGATATCGGTGGCGGCGCCTCCGCCAAGGGTAACGCCCTTGAGGTGGATATCGACGTTGGCGCGGCCCTGGGCGTCGGCACGCAGATTGTCCATGTCGCCCAGGTGGTGCTTGCCGGTGCCGGCGCGACCATGCGCAGCGCCACCGGGGTTGAAGTGGTTGCCGGCACTGCTGGCATCCACCGCGCTGCAGTCGCCGCGCTCGTGGATGTGGAAGCCGGCCTGCTGCATCGGCTGCAGGCCACCGATCAGGCCGGTGATGTGGATGCCACCGGGCTCCACCATCAATGCCAGGCGGCCACTGACGATGCTGGCCGAAGACGGCGACAGATTGGCCTCGGCCTGCTTCGCGGCGCTGACCACGGTCGGCGGTGGCGGGGTGGGCTCGGCCTTCTTCGGCGCACTGCCACAGGCAGACAGCAGCACGGCGGCGGACAACGGCAGGATGGAAAAGGACAGACGCATCGAAGACTCCTTGCAGGTGACACTACGGACGGCATCGTCCATGAACGATCAACGGTTCGGCAAGCGGGCGCGAGGATCGCGTGCAGGGACCGTTCAATGGCCCCCGCGGCGGCGCCCGGCGCCCAGCTTGCGGGTAAGGGTATTGCGGCCCAGGCCCAGGCGGGCCGCGGCTTCGGCACGGCGGCCGTGGGTGATCTGCAGCGCGGCCTCCAGCAGGGCATGGTCGACCCGCTCGCGCACCTGCGCGTGCAGCCCTTCCACGCCTTCGGCCAGCTGACGGCGTGCCCATTCGGCCAGCAGCGCTTCCCACTGCCCCGGATCGGCGCTGGTGGTGCTGCTGCGGCGACCGCGCGTACGGTTGAGCGCGGTATCGACGTCGGCCACGCCGATGGTGTCGGCGGCGGCCAACGCCGCCATCCGCCAGCACACGTTTTCCAGTTCGCGCACGTTGCCCGGCCAGTCGTGTTCGCGCAGCGCCTGCAGGGCGGCAGCGGTCAGGCGCTTCGGTGGCGTGTCCAGCTTGCGCGCGGCGGCGGCCAGGAAGGTGCTGGCCAGTTGCGCGATGTCCTCGCGGCGCTCGCGCAGCGGCGGCAGCTGCAGGCGCACCACATCCAGGCGATGCAGCAGGTCGGCGCGGAACTTCCCCTGTGCAACCAGACCTTCCAGATCCTGGTGGGTGGCGGCGATCACGCGCACATCGACGCGGATCAGTTCACGGCCACCGACACGGAAGAACTCGCCCTGCGCCAGCACGCGCAGCAGGCGGGTCTGCAACGGCAGCGGCATGTCGCCGATCTCATCCAGGAACAGCGTGCCGCCATCGGCCTGCTCGAAGCGGCCGATATGGCGGCGCTGCGCACCGGTGAAGGCGCCGGCCTCGTGGCCGAACAGCTCGCTTTCCAGCAGCTCGGCCGGGATTGCGGCAGTGTTGAGTGCAACGAACGGACCGTGCGCGCGTGGTGATTCGCGATGCAGCGCATTCGCCACCAGTTCCTTGCCGGTACCGGTCTCGCCGGTGATCAGCACCGCCAGTGGTGCCTGCGCCAGGCGGCCGATGGCGCGGAACAGCGCGCGCATCGGCGGCGTATCACCCACCAGTTGCGGCGGCTGGTCGCTGGGCGTTTCGGCGGCGGGGCTGGACGCGGCCAGCGCGGGCGCCACCGCCGGCAGCACACGCTGCGCCAGCGCCACGGCATCGTCCAGGTCGAACGGCTTGGACAGGAACTCATGCGCACCACCACGGAACGCACCGGCGGTGCTGGCCACATCGGTATAGGCCGACATCACCACCACCGGCAGCTGCGGCAATGCGGCCTTGAGCTTGTCCAGCAGCACCAGGCCGTCGTCGCCGGGCATGCGCACATCGGTGAACAGCAGCGCCGGCGGCGGGCCTTCGTTCAACGCCTGCAACGCGGGCGCAGCGCTGTCGAAATCGACGACCTGGTAGCCCGCCTCGCGCAGCGCGGTGCACAGCACGAAGCGCACGGCACGATCGTCATCGACCACCCAGATTCGCTGCGGGGACGAAGAAGGCTCAGACATCGCGCGGGGCCTCCTCGGCCGGGGCGGCGCTGCTGACGATCGGCAGCAGCAGGGTGAACACGGTATGGCCCGGGCGCGAGCGGTAGGTCAGCGTGCCGCGATGCTCGCGCGCCACCTGCTGGGCCAGCGCCAGGCCCAGCCCGGTGCCCTCGGCGCGGCCACTGACCAGCGGCAGGAACAGGTGTTCGGCCAGTTCCTCGGGCACGCCACGGCCGTCGTCGGCGATTTCCAGGCGCAACGCCAGCGTGTGCAGCTGCTCGGCAATGCGCACGCCATGCTCCACGCGGGTGCGCAGGGTGATGCTGCCGGCGCCGGCCTGGATCGCGTTGCGCACCAGGTTCCAGACCGCCTGGGTGAGGCGGTCGGCGTCGCCATGGAATTCGGGAATGCTGGGGTCGTAGTCGCGCTGCAGGCGCACCGCCCAGCCGGCTTCGCTCTCGGCCAGGCGCAGCACGCGCTCCAGCGCCGCATGGATGTTCAGTTCTGCATGCGGCGCGGCCGGGGCCGGCGACAGCAACTGGTCGAGCAGGCCGTTGAGGCGCTCGATCTCCGAGCCGATCAGCTCGATCAGCTCGCGTTCGCTGGCATCGCGCTGGGCAGCACGCCGGGCGAGCAGTTGGGCGGCGCCCTTCAGCCCGGCCAGCGGATTGCGCAGCTCGTGGGCCAGGCCCTTCAGCGCCGCGCTGAGCGCGCTGGGCAGGGCCTGGGTCGGGTCGAGCCCGGGGAATTCATCGACCGGGTGTGCCTCCAACAGCCAGCCTCCGTCGTCGCGGCGGCTCATCCAGCCCTCGGCGAAGCGCGGCGCCTCGCCGGGCACAGCCAGTGCCAGCCGGTTCAGGCGCAGGCTGTCGCGCTCGTCACGGGCCAGGAAATGGGCCAGGGCCTCGCCCTGCACTTCCAGTGCAGCCAGCGGCCGCCCCAGCAGGCGCCGGACGCTGACGCCCAGCCAGCGGGCGAAGGCCGGATTGCAGCCGGCAATGCAGCCATCGGCCCCGGCCCAGGCCAACGGCGTGCCCAGGGCATCGAGGGACGGCGGGGGTGCGGGGTCGGACATTGCACCAATGTAGTGCAAAACGCGGGGTTCGGGGTCAGAGCTCTTTCCGTGAGGAATGGACGCTTTGGCAAAGTCAGTGCTGTAGGCACCAACTATGGCGAATCGCATGAGTACGAACTATGCCGAACTGTAGTTTCAGGGTGGGTTCCCAGATTCGACAGTTCAGGGAACTGCGGAACCAGATGAGAGCGTACGCCTGTTTGGCCAGCCAAGAACGCATTCGTGAGAATGAAGCGTTAAGAGTAGCGGGCCATCTTAGGTGCCGAAGGCTAGCGCCCTTGCTCAGGCCCTCAGATTGCCTCGGTTGCCGCTTCCGCAGCCTCGAGGCACTATCTAGTGGCGGCTGGCTTGGCTGCATGGAAGGCGCTCAGGGGGAGCGAAGATATGCGCTTGGAAGCAATCAGCATTACCAACTTTCGTTGCTATGGGGATGAGATCCGGGTCGAACTGGACGACTTGACTACTTTTGTCGGCCGGAATGACATCGGCAAGTCAGCGATTCTGGAAGCGCTGGAAATATTCTTCAACGCAGACGTGGTGGCCATGGAGCAGGGAGATGCTCATGTTCACAGCGTAGACAAGACCGTTTCGATCACGTGTGAGTTCTCGGAGCTTCCGCCAACACTGACGTTAGACGCGGGGGCAGATACCACGTTGGCCGATGAGTATCTTTTGACCTTGGAAGGCCGGCTGAAAATTCGTAAAACCTACGACTGCACCAGCAAGAAGCCATCCGCAGAAGTGCTGGTGCTTGCGTTTCACCCCACTGCGGCCAATTACGACAACCTGCTGGAATTGAAGGAGAAGGAGCTCCAGAAGAGGGTGAAAGATCTTGGCTTGGCGGTTGCATTGAAGGGCAACCCTGGCATGCGCCGCGCACTTTGGGCGGCCGCTGGCGACCTCAAGCTTCAAGAGGTCGCAATCGCGGTCGGCAAGTCCAAGGAGGACGTCAAACGTATCTGGGACCAGATTGAGCCTCACTTGCCGATGTTCGCTCTCTTCCAAAGTGATCGGAGCAGTCGGGACTCGGACAGCGAGGTCCAAAGCCCGATGAAGGCAGCCGTCGCTGCTGCCATTGCAGAGGTCCAAGATGACATTGCTCGAATCCAAACAAAGGTTCGCGAGAAGGCCGAAGAGATTGCGAAGAACACGCACAGTGCTTTGACCACGATCGATCCCAACCTTGCCAGCGAACTTACACCAGAGTTCAGCCCTCCCACCGCCGCCAAGTGGCAGGGACTGTTTTCGCTCGGCTTGAGCACCGACGGTGGCATACCGTTGAACAAGCGAGGCAGCGGCGTCAGGCGGCTTGTGCTGGTGAGCTTCTTCAAAGCCGAAGCGGAGCGACGGCTCAAAACCAGCACCAAGCGCAGCATCATCTACGCGATCGAGGAGCCAGAGACGGCTCAGCACCCCAGCAACCAACGGATTCTCATCGACTCCTTCAAGGTGTTGTCAGAAGACCCCGGCTGTCAGGTCATATTGACCACTCACAGTCCCGGATTTGCCTCGGCGCTACCCCAGCAGAGCATTCGTTACATCTCTCGCCACTCTGACACGAAAAAGCCGCAGGTTGAGTCGGGGGTCGACGTGTTCGGTAAGGTGGCTGAAGCATTGGGCGTAACGCCTGACAGCCGGGTCCAGGTACTAGTGTGCGTCGAAGGTCCAACCGATGTACTGGCCTTGAAAGCCCTTTCCAAAGCGCTCCACGAGGTCGACTCCAACCTGCCAGATCTTTCATCCGATGAGCGACTTGCATTTGTTGTCCTAGGCGGTGGAACGCTGGAGCACTGGGTCAATCACCACTACCTGCGGGGCCTAGGCAAGCAGGAGGTGCACATCTACGACGGCGATGTCCCGGCATATGCCCTAAGCGCGCAGCAGGTCAATGACCGTGGGGACGGGTCATGGGCTGTCGTCACAACCAAGCATGAGATTGAGAGCTACTTGCACAAGGACGCCATTGCGCTCGCGTTCGGATTTGAGATTGAAGTCACTGATCACCCCATGGCGGGCAAAGCTGTTCCAAAGGTCTTCGGGGAAGCTTTTGTCGCCCACGCTGGCGTAGGCAGTCCGCTTAAAGACTCCAACGCCAAGAGAAAGTTGGCTCAGCATGCGTTCCCTTGCATGACAGCAGCCATGTTGGAAGAGCGTGATCCCGATGGCGAAGTTCATGGTTGGATGCGTCGGCTAGGCGAGATGTTGGCTTAAATGCCCCTTTGGGTCGGAAACTGGCCTTCGTTACCCCCGATAAGAGTCCGTAGATCCAGAATTGGATATCTGCTCCCCAAGCCTAAGCTTTGGCAAATGCCCCCTTCCGGCCAGAAGCGGACATCAGGTTCCGCTGCCGAACCGCTCCTGACCGGCCTGGCGGCGTCATCACGCCATCGTCCAACCCGCCACGGCAGCCAGCAACACGACCAGTGCAGTCGGAGCACGCACAACGACAAGTAGCCCAAACGCAACCAACGCCATCGCGACATCCCATCGGTCATGGATCGCGCTCGTCCACACCGGGTCATACAACGCCGCCAACAGGATGCCGACCACCCCGGCATTGACGCCTGCAATCGAAGCTTGGAGATCCTTGCGGGGGCGCAGAGACTCCCAGAACGGCAGCACCCCCACGAGCACAAGAAGGGCTGGCAGGAAAATGACCACCAACAGCGCAAGGCCGCCTGCCCAGCCACCCAGCGGCCCCTCGGCCATAGCCCCCAGGTACGCTGCAAAGGAGAAGAGAGGGCCCGGCACCGCCTGCGCCGCGCCGTACCCGGCGAGGAGGTCCGCCGTGCTCACGGTGCCGCTCTGGACGACCGCGGTCTGCAGCAGCGGCAGCACGACATGGCCGCCGCCGAAGACCAAGGCGCCAGCGCGGTACACACCCTCCAACAGCGCGGCCAAGGGGGAGCCGCTAGCCACCGCCCACAAGGGCAGCAGAACAAGCGGCAGGACCAGTAGCACTAGTGTCACCGCGCCGGTTCTTCGCGAGACGGAATAGCCGCGGTCTGATTGGCCGGACGCCGGTTCGATATTCAGTATCCAGCGACCGAGCAGTCCGCTGGCGATGATCACCACGATCTGGCCGGCGATCGAGGGCATGGACAAGGTCAACACAGCCGCAAAGACCGCCATCGCTGCCCGTAAACGATCCGGGCACAGGGATCGGGCCATTCCCCATACTGCTTGGGCCACCACAGCAACTGCCACGATCTTCAGGCCATGCAGCCAGCCGGATTCAATGATGGCCTGGTATTTGGCAACGCCCGAAGCGAAGAGGATCATCAGCACGGCCGACTGCAGCGTAAAGCCGGCCCAAGCGGCCAACAGGCCAGGCCAGCCGGCGCGACGCAAGCCCAGCGCCATGCCTACCTGGCTGCTGGCCGGGCCTGGCAGTAACTGACACAGGGCCACCAGATCGGAGTAGCTACAGTCCGTCAGCCAACGGCGGCGTTCGACGAACTCGAGACGGAAGTAGCTCAGGCGGGCGATTGGACCTCCAAACGACGTGAGCCCCAGTCGCAGGAACACCAGGAAGACGCGCCATGCGCTGTCGCTTGTCGTGGGATTCAGCGCCGACATGGGGCATGACCTCCTGTGGTTCTCAGCGGTGGCGAGCCAAGCCTGGCATTGGGATCACGGCGTCGAGCTTCCCGGGTGCCCGGTCACCAACTCTCCATCTTCCTTTCGGAAAGGCCCGGGCAGCGGCGGCAGGATCTCCAGTACCACTTCCGAAGGCCGACACAGACGAGTACCCCTATCGGTCTGTACGAAAGGACGATTGATGAGTATCGGGTGCGCCAGCATCGCATCAAGCAGCGCTTCCTCGCTCAGTGCTGCGTCGCCTAGCCCGAGTTCGTCATACGGCGTTCCCTTCTGCCGGATGGCATCGCGCACGCTCAATCCCGCCGCCGCAATGAGATCGACCAGGCGCGCACGGCTGGGTGGGTTGGCCAGGTAGTCGATCACTTCCGGCTCGATCCCGGCAAAGCGGATCAGCGCTAGGGCATTGCGCGAGGTGCCGCACTTTGGGTTGTGATAGATGACAGCGCTCACGCACTTTCCTTCTGGTTCAAAACGGTCTCCACCACGCCTGCGGCAGCGGCCAGCGCTGCTGCCTCGACGGCCCCCTTGCGCTCGCTGTAGCGGTCCACCAGGTAGTCACTACGCCCGCGCACCAGCAGGGTGAACTTGACCAGTTCCTCCATCACGTCCACCACGCGATCGTAGTACACCGAAGGCTTCATTCGACCGTCGTCATCGAACTCCTACCAGGCTTTGGCCACCGAGGACTGGTTGGGAATTGTCACCATCCCCATCCACCGGCCGAGCACGCGCAGCGCGTTGACCACGTTGAACGACTGGGAACCGCCGCAGACCTGCATCACGGCCAACGTACGGCCCTGGGTGGGGCGAACGCTGCCCTCTTCGGGCGGCAGCCAGTCGATCTGGTTCTTGAATACCGCCGTAAGGGTGCCGTGGCGTTCCGGGCTGACCCACACATGTCCTTCCGACCACAGCGAGGCCTGGCGCAGCTCCTGCACCTTGGGGTGGCTGGCTGGCACCGAGTCAAGCATCGGCAGATCATGTGGATCGAACAAGCGGGTTTCCGCCCCAAACTGCTCCAGCAGCCGCTGCGCCTCCAGCGCCAGCTTGCGACTGAACGACTGCGGCCGCAGCGACCCGTACAGGATAAGGATGCGTGGCCGGTGTGGCTGCGCGGCCGGATCGTTGAGCTTGGCGGCCGTGGGAATGTCCATGGCACCCGGTACCACGTTGGGGATCTGCTGCACAGGGCGGGCACCTTTCGGTGCCCGCTTCGCTCATTCAATGACTCGACGACAGCGCGGCGCCTGGCGTACGGTGCTTTCCCAGGCGATCAACCAAGGTCTCACTTGCATCGTTGAGACCGAACACTTCAACGGTCGCGCCGTGCTCGCGCAGCTTCATCACTACCCTGTCGAGCGCATCAACGGCGGTCAGGTCCCAGAAGTGGGCGTCCTTCAGATCGATTTTGACGTTCTTGGGGACATCCAGATAGTTGAAGCTGCTCACGAACTGTCCGGCAGACGCAAAGAACACCTGCCCCCTCACAACGTAGACGCGCGAGTCGATGTCGACCTGGGTGTCGTCGATGCTCAGCATCTTTCCGACCTTGCGGGTGAAGAACACGGCCGACAGGACCACGCCTGTCAACACGCCCTTGGCAAGGTCGTGGGTAGCCACGGTCACGATGACCGTCCCAACCATCACAATTGAAGAGCTCTTGGGATGAACGGCCAGCTCGCGCAGCGAGCGCCAGCTGAAGGTTCCGATGCTGACCATGATCATCACCGCGACCAGTGCGGCCATTGGAATCTGACTTACCAGGTTTGACCCATAAACAACGAGGAGGAGCAGAACCACGCCGGCCACCAGGCAGGAGAGACGGCCTCGGCCACCGGAAGTGATGTTGATCACCGACTGGCCGATCATTGCACAGCCTGCCATGCCCCCAAAGAAGCCCGTTACGGTGTTAGCCAAGCCTTGGCCCGCACATTCGCGATTCTTCTGGCTCGGGGTATCGGTCATGTCTTCGACGATCTGCGCGGTCATCAGCGATTCCAACAAGCCAACGACCGCCAAAGTCGCCGAAACCGGCAGCAGGATCTGGAGTGTTTCCCAGGTGAATGGCACGTCCGGAATCAGGAACGACGGCAGGCTGTCAGGCAGCGCCCCCATGTCGCCTACGGTGCGTACCTGGAAGCCGAAATACATGGAAGCGGCCGTAAGAACCACGATCGCCACCAATGCCGAAGGAACGGCTTTGGTCAGCAGCGGCAGCAGGTAGATGATTGCCAGACCCACAGCACAGATCGCATACACCATCCACGGCATGCCGATGAGCTCGGGAAGCTGCGCCATGAAAATGAGAATCGCCAGTGCATTCACAAATCCGGTCACCACCGAGCGCGACACAAAGCGCATCAGCGAGCCCAACCGCAGGGCGCCGGCCAGCATCTGCAGCACGCCGGCCAGGATGGTGGCGGCAAACAGATACTGGATGCCGTGCTCGCGCACCAGCGTAACCATCACCAACGCCATGGCGCCGGTCGCAGCCGAGATCATGCCAGGGCGGCCACCGGCGATGGCGGTGATGACGGCGATGCAGAACGAGGCATACAAACCTACCTTTGGGTCGACGCCGGCGATGATGGAAAACGCGATTGCCTCAGGAATCAGGGCTAGCGCAACGACGATGCCCGACAGCAGGTCACCACGGATGTTACCGAGCCATTGCTGGCGCAGGGGATAAATTGCAGACATAGGAAATGATCTCCGCGCACAGCCGTGCGCGCCAAACTAAAGAAACAGGCACCCTTCCAGACCTAAGTGTCTGGATCGCTTCTTCAATCAAGCCTCAGGGTGGAGTCATCGCTAGCCGATCCGTTAGGTATTTGACGGTCTATTGTAGGCCGGCATAGCGCCTGAGGGGAAATCCGGCATTGCGGTCGCCTCGGTGCATTCTCAATGGGTAGCTTCCCAGATCCCAAGATCATTTCGCAGGCGAGGTCGACAAGCTGGTAGGCAGTTGATCAGACTGAATTGAGCTCTGACCGAATCGCCAAAGAACAGGTGGACATTCGCCACGGGTCCTATGTCCCGCTATCGGCCATAAGCAGACATCCACCCCATCCCTGATAAACATCCCTAGACCGCAGCAGACCTCGAGCCTGCTGCGGTCAATTGGTTTTGGGGCAGACTACGCCAATGGCCTAAATTCCCCTAGGTCAGTGAGTCTAGCTCGTCCCTTCTAGGACGCCTTAGGCCACTTCAAGTTGATGCATCGTCCGCACAGAAAATCCCATGCATCGCGCCCAGCAGTGCTGCAACGCGCGGGTCTGCCATGCGGTAGATGATCGACCGCGATTCCCGCCGGGTCGCTACAAGCTTTCGTTGGCGGAGTTCGGCCAGTTGCTGGGAGAGCGCCGGCTGTCGAATGCCAGTTGCGTCCTCAAGTCCGCCCACCGTCATTTCACCTTGCGCGAGCTGGCATAGCAGCAACAGGCGCGAGGGGGTGGCCATGAAGCGCAGCAACTCGGCCACTTCGGGCACGCGCTCCTTCATCGTGGCTAGGTCAGACGGGCTGAATGGGGGGCTGGTCACAGGCAATGGCAACTTGGGCGGCTGAGGTGATGCGAACACCATGGGTGGCCCGTCCAATCTAGCATGCTTCAATAGTTGCACATATTAGGTAACTATGTAATTCTCAGGCCACGAAGCCTCCTGGAGCCAGTCATGATCCCATCCGTAGAGACAGACGCCCCCCTGGAGCAGGCTGTGCGCCTAGTCAGCGATGCGCGTGCCGGCCTGCTTCCCTCGCCTTCCGTGAAGACGTTCTTTGATCCTGCTACGTTTACTGCCAGCCACGTCGTACGCGATCCAACTTCTTCAGCGTGCGCCGTCATCGACAGCGTCCTGGACTTCGACATGGCCGCAGGCCGCACGTCCACTTCCTCCGCATCGGCGTTGGTGGACTACGTGCGTGCCGAGCGCCTGCAGGTGCAATGGTTGCTGGAAACCCACGCGCATGCCGACCACCTGTCCGCGGCTCCATGGCTGCAGGAGCAGGTGGGAGGCGCGCTGGCTATTGGCGAACACATCACCGCAGTCCAAGAAACCTTCGGCAAGGTCTTCAATGCCGGTACTGCATTCAAGCGGGATGGCAGCCAGTTCGATCGCCTGTTCGCCGACGGTGCCTCCTTCCGAATCGGTAATCTGCAGGCTATGTCGCTGCACGTGCCAGGCCACACTCCCGCTTGTCTGGCGTACGTGATCGGCGACGCCGTGTTTCCTGGAGATACGCTGTTCATGCCGGACTACGGCACCGCCCGATGCGACTTTCCAGGTGGTTCGGCTCGCCAGTTGTATCGCTCGATCCAGCGCCTGCTGTCCCTACCCGACGCCACCCGCGTATTCCTGTGCCATGACTACAAAGCCACCGGCCGGGACCATTTCGCATGGGAAACAACCATCGGTGCCGAAAGGACAACAAACATGCATGTGCACGAGGGCGTGAGCGAAGCCATGTTTGTGGAACTGCGGGAGGCTCGTGATGCCACGCTTCCGATGCCACGGCTGATCCTGCCGTCAGTGCAGGTCAACATGTGCGCCGGCCATCTGCCCGAACCCGAGGACAACGGCGTGCGCTACCTCAAGCTGCCGGTGGACCTGCTATGACGCTCTCTCATTTGGCCTGGTACTGGCCGCTCGCTGGCGGTGCCATGATCGGAACAGCGGCCGGTGCCTATCTGGTCCTTCTCGGCCGCGTTGCCGGCATCTCGGGTCTGCTTGCCAAGACACTGGGCATGCCGGGTGACGGCGGACGCGGGAGTGCAGCCCTGTTCATGGCAGGACTTGCCCTGGCGTCAGGCTTGGCATTGGCGGCCAGGCCCATACTATTGCCGGCGCTCTCCGCAAACGGAGCAGTGGTATTGGTGATTGCCGGACTGCTGGTGGGTTACGGAACTCGCCTTGGCGCTGGCTGTACCAGTGGGCACGGTGTCTGCGGCCTGGGCCGGGCATCGCCTCGGTCGGCGATGGCTACCTGCGTGTTCATGCTCATGGGCATGGCCACGGCGACCCTAGTACCGATTGTGGCGGGAGGCACGGCATGACCCGTCTCGCCGCGTTCCTGTGCGGCGCACTCTTCGGACTGGGACTGGTCGTATCCGATATGGCCAACCCAGCCCGCGTGCTTGCTTTCCTTAATGTGAGCGACGCCTGGGACCCTTCTCTGGCGCTGGTCATGCTGGGCGCACTGATCCCATCCAGCGCAGCCTACTTGTGGATACGCGCCCGCAGAACGCCGCTGCTTGCCGCATCGCTGCACATTCCCACCCATCGCATCATCGATCGGCGCCTTGTGATCGGTGCGGCGATATTCGGCCTGGGATGGGGACTGGCCGGAGTGTGTCCCGGCCCTGCCATCGCGTTGCTGGGAACCGGCCAGCCCTTCGCGATCATCTTCACCACGGCAATGATCGCAGGCGTGATCCTGCATGGCCTCATTCATCGCCCCACTGCAACTACGGGACAACCATGAACCTCAAGCCACTCTCTGCCTACCTCAAGGTATCCGGTCAGCTCCTGCCAGAGGATATTGAAGCTCTGAAGGAGCAGGGCTTTGGGAGCGTGATCTGCAATCGGCCCGACGACGAACAGCCGGAGCAGCCCAGTCACCATGCGCTGCAGGCTGCCTGCCAACAGGCGGGCATGCAATTTGCCTATCTTCCGGTAGTGCCTGGTGTCATTACCGATGATCAGGTGCATACCTTTGCCAAGTTGATCGACGCGCTGCCACGCCCTATTGCCGCGTATTGCAGAACCGGCACCCGCGCTGCGATGCTTTGGGCGCTGTCGGAAGTCGTTCACAACGGAGCGGCGTTTGCCCACGTCCTGTCTGTTGCCTCGGACGCAGGCTACGACCTTTCCTCCATCGCAACACGGCTGCAGCAAGGTCCGGCGTCCGCCGACTGACATATGGAAACGCTATCTATGCTGCAGTGGGTGCTGGGCGGCCTGTCTGGCGTCCTGGTCGGCTTCGTCCTCGGCGTGGTTGGCGGAGGCGGATCCATCCTGGCGGTACCACTGATGCTCTACGTGGTCGGAGTGGAAGATCCGCATGTGGCTATCGGTACCAGCGCCCTGGCAGTGGCGGTCAACGCGGTGTCGAATCTGGTGATACATGCCCGTAGAGGGAATGTTCGTTGGCCCTGTGCCTCGGTCTTCGCCCTGGCGGGGATCGCGGGCGCCTACCTGGGTTCCAGCTTGGGCAAGGCGTTCGACGGCAACAGGCTGTTGGCGCTGTTTGCTGTGGTCATGGTCATTGTCGGCATCGCCATGCTTCGCAGGCGCAACACGCTTGGCTTCGCGGACGCTCGGCTCGGCAGACGCAATGCACCCGCACTGATTGGGCTGGGCGCCACTGCCGGTGGGCTTTCTGGCTTCTTTGGCATTGGCGGAGGTTTCCTCATCGTGCCCGCACTTGTGGCCGCGACGGGAATGCCGATCATTGCCGCAGTCGGAAGCTCGCTCCTCGCCGTCGCCGCATTCGGCATGACCACCGCACTGAACTACGCGCATGCAGGCCTGATCAACTGGAAGCTCGCGGCAGTGTTCGTCGTTGCCGGGATGGCTGGCGGTACTGCAGGAGCAGCAATTTCGACGAAGCTTGCCAGCTATCGTGGAGCTCTGAACACGGTATTTGCAGTACTGATCTTCATTACTGCCGCATACATGCTGTGGAAGGTGAGCTGACCGTATGTGTTCCAGACCACAGCCGAGTACTGATAGCCAGCGCAGCGCTTCAAAGGCATTGATAGGAAGATACTACGAACGTTGGTCCACATCTTCCAGAGTCAAATAAGATACGACGGCTCGAAGCGCCTTGCGATCAGCTTCGAAATCCATGCCCAATAGGCCGCGCTCCAACGCAATGCGGGCATGCGCCTGTGATGCGACTCTTGTCGCTTCATTCGAGGACCCTGCCAACGCTACGAAGGCCTTCTGCAGCCGGATGTTGACCTCCAGCGAGCCGGCGGCATCCCTGGAGATTGGTGTGAATGCATCCTCGAACATGTCGCGGACATCGAGGCACTGCACGTGCACACGCGGATAGAGCACTTCACACGTCGCAGCGTCCCCGGTGTGGCTGGCCCATGCACAGAGCAGCCTGACACAGGTCCCGATGACGTCGATGCAGGTGCCAGGGTCGTTCACCGCAGGTGACATGGCTCGCTGGGCAATTTCCGCAAGCACGACCAGCCCGAACCGTGGGTCATTCTCGATGGAGCGCGCGTCACTGAAGGAGATGGCTGAGATCACTTCACTCTGCACGTCCGGAAGTGGATTCCCTTCAATGGCTATCAAGGGACGGGCTGGGGTCGCGAACGTACCCGGCTGGCAGAGCAGATGAACTCGCAGATCATGTTCTTGTGCAATGCCGTCAATCCGGGCGACGTCCACATGTTCAACGTAGGCAATTTGATCGCCAACCAGCAGTATCGCCCCCTTCCCTACCGGGACCGCACTGGCTCCGCCGAGCCGAGGCTCCTCGGCGCGGCGCTTCATTGCTGCTTTGGTCGCCCGCTCCACCAGATCGATGGTTTCGCCAACGCGGCCAAAGCGTGAGAACTGCTCGATAGCCCGGAGCAACGTCACTGTGATGACGATGATGACCGCGATGGTTGCCCCGAACAAGACAAGCCGGCCGCTGTCTCCGTAGATGCCGGTGCTGAGCGCGATGAGGCCGACGATCGAGAACAGGAAGGCACCAATGAAGGTGGCCAGCGCACCTTGGGCCCGGGCGTCTTCGATCAGCAGGCGGGCCGCGCGCGGGGTGGCGCTGCTGGATGCGGAGCCGTATGCCGAGACCATGGTGGACAGCGAGAAGGTGGTGACCGTCAGCATTGACGCGGCAAGTATGCCAAGGATGTTGCCGACGGAATCTGCGCCGATCCGTGCGGCAAGGCCAACGGGAATGAGGAACTTCAGGAACGCGCCGGCCAACGCCGTGATGATGCCTAGGGCGCCATACAGGGTCGAACGGAACCACATCCGCTTGGTAACTTTGCTGGCTGCGAGCCTCAGTCGGCTGAGCATGGGCTACTTCCTGAGCAGTTCGACCATCAATAGCACGGTCGGGTGCCGAGGCCACGTCAAAGGCAGGGTCATGCCCGGCCCAAGGCAGATGCCGCCCCTCCGGGCGGCATCTGTGTACGGATTCTACGAGCGCACCTTGTCCAGGAACTGACGGTGGCGTTCGTACTGATCGAGCACATCGTGGATGAGCTGAACCTTGGTCCACCCCATGACGTCGTAGTCCTGCCCGCCCTCCCGCAGATAGACCTCCGCACGGTAATGACGGGTGCCCTCGCTGACCGGCCGACGGGGATCCTGCAGGGCGAACGTCGGCGGCTCATAGGGCTGGGGCCGTACGGAGTAGAAGAAGTCCATCTCCTCGCCATGGCCAACCTGTAGCCACGCACGACCATCCTCTCCCTTGGAGACCTGGACCGGCAGATCCTGCTTGCGAAGCTCAGCGGCAACCTCTTCCAATGCAGGAATGACGCGCTGCTCGATGAAGCCGGTCACCTCGATCTTCAACGGGTTGTGCGCCAGCAGGCGCAGGCGCGCCCGCCAATCCTCGCTGGTACCCGGTAGGATACGTGCCTCGCGCAGGATCGAGCGCTTGGTGGCATCCAGATGCATGGCCTTCAGCAGTCCCCAGCACATCAGGATCATGACGATCGTAAATGGCAACGCGCTGGCAATGGTGGCAGCCTGCAACGATTCCAGCCCGCCAGCCACCAGCAATGCAATCGCCAGGCCGCCGACCAGCAGCGCCCAGAAGATCCGCTGCCAGACCGGCGATTCCTGCTCACCCTTCGAGGTGAGCATGTCGATTACCAGGGCACCGGAGTCCGCTGAGGTTACGAAGAACAGCGCAACCAGGATGACCGCCAGCGAAGAGGTCAGCATGGTCAGCGGCAGGTGCTCCAGGAACTCGAAGAGCGCCATCGAGCTGTCGGTTGAGACCGCCTGCACCAACTGCTGTATGCCCTCCGCCCGCACCATGTGCAACGCGGTGTTGCCGTAGATGGTCATCCACAGGAATGTGAAGCCAAGCGGTACGAGCAGCACCCCCACCACGAACTCACGGACGGTGCGTCCACGTGAGATGCGCGCGATGAACATGCCAACGAAGGGCGACCACGCAATCCACCAGCCCCAGTAGAACAGCGTCCAGCCACCCAGCCAACCAGTGGGTTCGTAGGCATAAAGGTTGAAGGTCATCGAGAACAGCTGGGAAACGTACATGCCGGTGTTCTGCACCAGCGCCTGCATCAGGTGAACGGTGGGTCCACAGACCAGCACGAAGGCCAGCAGCGCCGCCGCCAGGATCATGTTGAGCTCGGACAACCTGCGTACGCCGCTGTCCAGGCCAGCCACGACCGATCCGGTGGCCACCAGTGTGATGACGGTGATCAAGCCAACCTGGGCGAGCGTACTGACCTCCAGGCCGAACAGGTAGTTCAGGCCGGCGTTGATCTGCATGACGCCCAGCCCCAGCGAGGTGGCAAGGCCGAAGATGGTACCCAGCGCGGCAAACGTGTCTACGGCATGTCCCAACGGGCCGTGGATACGGTCGCCGATGAGCGGATACAGCGCGGAGCGGACACGCAGCGGGAGATTGTGTCGGTACGCAAAGTACGCCAGCGACAGCGCCACCACAGCGTAGATCGCCCATGCGTGGATGCCCCAGTGGAAGAACGTGATGCGCATCGCCTGGCGGGCAGCGGCGGCCGACTCGGGCGAACCAACCGGCGGCGTGGCGTAGTGCATGATGGGCTCGGCAACGCCGAAGAACATCAGACCGATGCCCATGCCGGCAGCGAACAACATGGCGAACCAGGAGCCGTAGCTGTAGTCCGGCGTACTGTGGTCAGGGCCGAGCTTGATGCGGCCGTAACTGCTGATGGCGACGCCGACAACGAAGACCAGGAAGCCGGCTACTGCAAGGATGGTGAACCAACCTGCATCATTGGCTGCCCATGACTTGGCCGCGGTGAACCACCGCGTGGCCATTTCGGGCGCGAAGGCGGCAAGCGCGAGCAGCGCGATGACGATGGCTGCCGTGGGAATGAACACCTGCGGAAGGATCCGCTGGCGAACGGGGGGATGTTGCGGAGCCGTGCTCTGCATGGATACCTCCGTGTTATTGGGTGGAAGAACCTGCGGCTTGCGCGAGGCCGATCAGAAGTAGAAGCCGATATTGAGGTTCAGCCGCGAATGCCAGCTGGAAGGGCCTCCTTCGTCGATGCCGATACCATCACCACCAGCAAACCACATGTTGCGGCCAGCGATCCAGTCGACATAGGTGAGCATGATGCCTTTCTGCAGGCTGCAACCGGTCACGTTCTGCCACGAATCACGAAGGCCCGCGCGGTGCCCGACCGGGCGGGTCATGCTGAGGTTGTTATAGCAGGTGATGTCATCCAGCCAGCCCTTCTGGCCGAACGAATAGGCGATGTTGGCGCTTGGCACATCCGCCTGCGCTGCAACCTGGAAGGGGGATTGGAACGCCGACATTGCGATGCGATCTCCGGGCACGTCATACCGGTACCGCGCCCACTGCAGCTGCGCGGTCCAACCATCGCGCTGCCACTGTGCATGGAGGGCAGCGCCCTGATGACCGTAGTGACGCCGTGTCTGAGTGTTCTGCACCTTGCCAGCAAACGCTGATGCGCCCAGCAACAGTTCGCCGCCGCCCCAGTCGCGCGCGCTCTCCACGCGTGCATGCAGTCGTTGCCGCTCGCGATACGGCAACGCCTCGGTCTGCGCGACATCAAAGGAGTAGCGATCGTAGCGAGCCCCGGACCCGTATTCGTCTCCGGAGAACCAGCCAAGATGCCAGGTTGTGCTGCCGCTGCGGTGAATCACTACAAGGCCCGGATCGTAATCATCCTCGACGCCCAGGTAGTAGCCGGAGCCGAACCAGAAACTCTGCGAAACGGTAGGGAGCAGCCCGAACGGGACTTGCTGGATACCTGCCTTCAGCTGGGTAACATCGGAGAACTGCCAGCCCGCGTACGCGTGATGCACGGCGTCGAAACCATCGTACCAGCGGTACTGGGCAGAGAAGGAAAACGGTCCGGATCCAGCGTCAAGGTCTGCGCGCAGCAGTTCAAGCTGCAGGCGGCTGGTCGGCCCGTAGTCGAGCCAGCCATAGTTGAACCTGACGGCGCCTCCTGGATCAAAGTAAGGATCTCTATGGAGGTTATCCTCAGAAGCATCTGCAGCCAGCGAAGTTCCCGCCAACGCGGCAGCGACAATGAAGGGAATTGATCTCACGGTTATGCGCCTTGCCTCCCTGATCTGCTACGGAAAGCACTTGAGTCTAACGTCGATTGATCCAATGCCTCAAACTGGCGATCTCAAAGAACTCTTGGCGACGCCACAGCAATCACTCACGGCGCGTCTTTAGTCCTCAGTTCCATATGCCACGTAAAAATCATGTGTAGTGAGAAAGTAGCTAACACGATCCACTTTTTAGTAGTCGATCCTGTGATTGAGCGACTCATAGTGGATGTGGAGTGACACGCAATGTCATTTGAGAATAGGCTAGGGCCTCGACAGCGGGGAAGAATTCATGACTATTGATATCAGCGGCCTTTCTGCCAAGGAACTTCGCTCACTGATTGCTCAGGCGGAGAAGCAGCAGTCCAAAGTGCTGTCACGCCCTAAGGCCACAGCGATGCGCGCCAAGATCAACAAGTACGTCAAGGATCATGGATACACGATAGAGGAACTCTACGGCGCTTCAGTGATCGTGCCCTCTGAAACCGCCAAGAAGCGAGGTGATCGGAGGTCTGCCAAATCGACAGTGCCCAACACCGCCCCCAAGTACCGCAATCCTGCAGTGCGCGGCCAGACGTGGTCCGGTCGAGGGCGGCAACCGCGATGGATAGCCGAGCTGGTAGCAAGCGGAAAATCACTGAATGACTTCCTGATCAAGTAGTGATAGCGGGGCAGCCGTACACCGGTACCGCAGCAAGTCCTGAGAATCATTAGTCATCAGATCGAACAGGATGCTGGTGCGCGGAATGCCCTCCCAGGTAGGCGATCAAAGATTTCAGCTAGTCGCAGTTGATGTGACAGCGGGCGAACAGCAGGCGCTCCCCTTGCCTTTGGAGAGTGCGCTCAGGCAGCAATGTTTGCAGTATCCGCTTCTGGCCAGAAGCGGACCTGGATCAGGGCCAATGCGGCCGGGATAGCTTCGGGCCGCTGCGATCCTAGGCAACTCGGTCACTTCACCAAGTTCCAAGAGACGCCGGTGTCGAGCGGTACAGCCTACTAGCGTCACCGAAAGCAACGGCGTTAGGTCAAAGTTGCGTCGGATCCGAAGGATTAGAGCCCTCATGGCAAACCCTCGTCATGTGAACTCTCGCTAGAATCAGCTAAACCTCCGGGGCGGCAATGGCCAGTAGAAGTCAGCTTCGCCAAGCAATCATTGAAGCTCAGGCTTCGCTACGCTTGGAGGGCCTGCCCATCGGAGATCGAGATGATGACATCTATGCCGCAGCCATTGATGGTTCGCTCCGTAGACCGTTGCGCGATCTGGTCTTGAAGCGTATTCGCGCCGAGTTAGGACTGGCTCACGAGACGAATGAAAATTGACAGAGGCCGCGAGGGCTAGGCGACGCTATGTGGTCGCCGGCCACCAGACGGCTGTTTTCGTAAGCGGTTTTCACTTAGCGCCTTCAGCACGTTTCGTGCTCCGAGCATCACCGAGAATCCCACATCCAGCGACACATTGCATCGCTGGCCGATTTGCTTGGCTGCCTGCTGAAGTTTGCGGTGGGATCCTGCTTGGTCTGCATCTCCTTCAACCATCTGTAGCGCAAGATCCATTGCCCTGTTCAAGTGAACTCTTTGACTGTACGGACCTTGCTCTTCGTATCTCACTTTGTACTCCTCGTAGACGTCAAGGTGCATCTCTCTTAGCAACTGCCTATTGAGCCTGAAGCGTCTAAGTACAACTTTCATCTGCGGCACATAGTGGTCTTTCTCGGATGCTTTCAGAACATCTGAAAAGCATTTGGCACATCGCTCGAGCCGCTCCGCATGCCTCCCAACAGGTAGCTTTAACGTTGCATAGCTAAACCAAAGATCCAACAGCGGCTCGGAAGCCGCCGCATCCGGGCTTAGCAAGATGTCGCGTGCTGAGATGGACTGGAGAGCGCAGAGATTGACAATGGCACGAATGGTCGTCCGACCCCTGGTCAAGTTCTTGGTAGCGCGGTAAAATTCCGCCTTGAGAGCGTTAGGATATGCCCGCCTCATCGGATGGCCGTCAACGAGCAGTTTCACGAATCGAACATAGTTTTCGAAGGGAATCTGGGGTTGTGAGGGCGTCGCGCAAAGTTCGATTATGGATGCAAGCTGCTGCTGACCCCATGCCTCGTCGCCAGTAATCGCTGCGGCGGCGCCATCACCGGAAAGCGATTGCTTGCATTTGTGGCATCTTCTGCGCCGCTGGTAGTCTGTTGAGCTCGGCTGGTCCGCGCCACACCTTGAACAGGTGGTTTCGAGCTTGCATTTATGCAGGTCACACTCAGCTTGAATGTCGACGATCCACGATAGCGGCTCATATGAGAGATCATCGTCCCAATCGCGGTAGCACACTGGGCACCAGCGGCGGCGCGTTGTGTCTCGGCCTCCTCCGTAGGTTGCCAGTACGTCCTCCAAAACCCAGAATGTGCCGCACTGCAGGTCGTCCTGGGCGGTCAGCATCTTGAGCGTGCTGATACGGTGACTGAAGTCACGGCTGGGACCGCAATACTTGCCCGAGCCCATGACTTGTCCTCTACGCCCACCAGCAATAGCTGGACCGACTATCGACATCATATTAGCCATGGTCACGCCGACTGTCCACGCTTGCCGTAGAACGTAGTGCTCCAAGGATTCAACTCGCGACGTTCCCACACCCTTCAATTGAAGTGGAGGCAAGGACGACCAGGTAAATCGGTGAATGCTAGACTTCACGGCACACCTCCCCATAAGAGAAGGCCCAACTAGACTTGAGCTGTTTCGCTCTGGCTGTGACGCTTCCAGCCTCCATTGCATCCTCGAATTCCTCGATATCTCGCCAAAGGTTGGCAAGATCGTTGTCTGAATAGTAGGAGGCCTCTATGTGACGTTTAAGGATCCGCTCGCTTCCTTCCTGCTTGGCCGCATCCGCAGCTCGCGACAGAAGTTGAGCCACCTCTCCATAGACACCTCCCGTCGCGACCAGTAGATCCGCCGCCATTCGAATCAATAGGTCCTGTTTAGAGAAATTGTGCCTTTCGCTTAGCGACATAAGGAGGCGCAAGAATGGAGCCCGGTCCTCCTTTCTTCTAACGCTATATGGCGGAACCCATATAGACGTCACACTTCGGCGAAGCTCGGATCCGATCGACCAGAGTTGAACTGCCCTGTGGATTCCGCTCATTATCAGCATCGACCCGGCGGACTCTGCTAACGTCATCAAGTGCAATGCATGGTCTGCAGGTGACTTGTCTTTGTGATTCACCAGAAGCGCTGATATTTGATCGATAGCGACATACTTGCAGTCACGCGCAATCATGGACCGCCTTACAGACGACCAACACTCCGCTTCGGTGAGCCTGAGTTGATACCGTCCAAGCTGAAGGTCTCTGTCGCGCACTTCGGCTTGAATGTCCGAAGGGGGACTTGACCGAGGTGATCTGCCCTCCAGCGCCCAAGTCAGAGTCGGCGCGTTAAGCTCTTGCAACAACTCGCGGGCGAGGTATCGCGAACTGAAATATGCTCCAACTGGCAAGCACGCAAACGTCTCGATGGCAGGAACTTTCCCCTTTTCCCACAGGTTTGGATTCCCAAACATCTCACGCATAACGCTCCGACGCATCGTGGTCTTCCCTACACCGGACGGACCGATGACGCAGACCATATGCCCCGGTCTGTGATTGTCTAGGGCTGCCCTCAGTCGATCTCGCGGCCCTCTGTATGCTGAGTGCTGGAGAAGTTCCATCAGAAATCCTCCGCTTTGTCGAGCGCTTCTACACCTTCCTGCGAAGGGCCTATATGTTGGCCCTCGTGACTGGTGGATTCCGCCAGCTCCGCCAGGTGGGAGAGGAGTGCAATAGCAATGATTAATGCAGCCGCGAACCGCCTCCTGGCGTGCAGTTTTCGCGCGAGATCGTCGCGCCGCCTCCTTGCATCGGCGCCCCACCGGAACTGATTTGAGTCGGTAGTCACCATTTTCTTCCCTCAGGTTGGAGATCCCCAGCGAGCCTTCACATGCTCTGATCGCTCAGTGACACTGCCGGCAACCATGCTCATCTCAAAGGCGTCGATGTCCCGCCATAGATTCCTAAGATCCTCACTTCCGTAGTAGGAGATCTCAATGTGTCGCTTGAGAATTCTGTTGCATCCCTCCTGCTTCGCAGCAATATCTGCCCGCCCCAGTAGTTCGACCACCTCAGCGAATACGCCGCCGGTAGCGGCAAGGATATCGTTGGCCATCCGGATTAGCAGATCATCCTGTGATAGCCCGTAGCGAGTGGCCAATGACTTGAGCAAACGAAGGAACGGCAGTTTGTCATCCCGACGCCTATCACTATATGGAGGCACCCAAACGGTTGTGACTCGGCGTCGCAACTCGGAGTTGACCGACCACAACTGCGTGGCTTTGTGCACCCCAGTCATAACGAACATCACGCCTGTGGCTTCAGCTATCGCCATTAGATGGAGGGTGTGGTCAGCGGGTGACTTGTCCCTGTGGTTGACTAGTAGCGCTGTAACCTGATCGATTGACACATACTTGCAGCTACGCGCTCTCAGGCTTCGCTGCACCATCCCCCAGTACTCGCCTTCTGTCTGCCTTGTTCGCGCTAAGGACGCCCACTCCGATGTTGCTGCGGCGAGCTCGCGTCGTATTCGCAGTTTTGCATCCTCCCCGAGATAGCTTCCGTCCAGTAGCCACGCCAACGTGGGCGCGTGCAACTCTTGGAGAATAGAGACAGCGAGCTGACGCGAACTAAAGTACGCGCCGTGAGGAAGTGTGGCGAATGTCTCGACCAGGGGTATCTGCCCACAATCCCAGCATGCTGGATTGCCAAACATCTCCTGCATTACCGAGCGCCTCATCGTGGTCTTGCCCACGCCCGATGGCCCAATAATGAACACCATATGTCCTGGCCTATGACGGTCGAGCGCCGTTCGCAATTGCTTGCGTGGGCCCTCGTAGGCTGGGTGCTGAACCATCTTCATCAGTAGTCCTCCCGTTCATCGAACGGAACGATGTCCTGTGCGATCGCAGGTGGCACTGGTTCGATATCTAACCTCTCATCGCTGCCGGTCATTGGCACCGGGGCAAGGTGCTCTGTTGCGGGCATTGCCGCTTGGGCCTGCGCTCGGCGCGAATGACGAGCACGGGCAACTTCCTCTTTTCTTTTTGCCGATTGTGAGCGCAACGAGGGTGCCCAGAGCAGATGAAACAGTCGCTCCTGATCCGACAAAAGCGCATCGCTCTGCACTTTGTTGTGGAAGGCCTTGAACCACCTCCCCCGAACCTTCACGTAGATCACATTTGGGTCACAGCAGTCGCTACGAATCTCACTGGCATCCTCAGTTCGCAGCGCTTGTAAAAGCCCGTCACTGGTGAACCAACCGTCGGCAGTGCGTACGCCACGCTGGCGGTCGATTCGCTTCTTGGTCTCCACCTTGATCGCGGTTCTGATTAGGAACCCATCGTTCCATTCGCACGGTGTTCCGACAGCGCCGTAGGCCGCGAGCGCCTCAACCCTCTTCTCAGCTGGCGTTGTATCATCTGGCCCCGGTGTCATAGGAAGGTCGTGATAGACGAACTTCAGGAACTCCTCGTGCACACGGACAAAGTCCGTCCTCGCATTGTTTCGGCTCTTGAATCTGCCGTCGACCTTACGTCCCATCTGATCGGGCCGCGTGCTTCCCGGGAATCGCTGTGCTACTTGTTCGTTGACCTGCTTGATGGCGTTCTCAGCAATGCCGTTCCAGGCGCTGCCTGCCGTTGGGGAGAACCTTAGACTGATCTCGCCATGGCAGAAATCTTGTAGCCAGCGGGAAGTGTTCTCCGGCCCTCGATCCAGATGGATCAACTTGGGCAGGAAGCCCTGCCTTTTGACGTACTCACGCATAAGCAATGCCAAGGCGTCGGTTCTTGCTGAGCCAAATACCAATGCATGAGCCATCGGATAGCCCGTCGCTCCGTCTATGCCGATATAGAACTTTGCTTTGCTTGCTGGGAAGCAGTGAATCAGGTTCGGAGCGCAGCGAACATCCAGATCCGACGAATCTACGTGCAGTGTGTGGCCATATCCGATCGGAGGTAGCGAGCGATGGCGAGGATCGGTGCGTGTACGCGTCGCGTGGTAGGCGCGAAAGCCGCCCGTGGATAGCGCATGGCGCGTTGGGCTCTCGCTTCTTCGTCTGGCATCCAGTCGGCCCCTACCGCAAGGCTCAACTCCTAACCGAAGGCACTCCTCTTCGAACACATAGAGCAAGTCCTTCGGTCTATGTACCCTCCCGGTGTTCCAGTGCAGCGCGATGACGGTCTCTATGGCTTGCTCGTGTTCCGGAAGCAGGCGCGATGCTCGGTTTCCGCTAAAGGCATATTTGGTAAGACAAGCCGAAAGCGCGGATCTTCCTTCGGCAACAGCCTTTCGAACCTGTCGCTGCAGAGCGCCCATCCGTCGTGTTGCGGGCAGACTTCCGGCCTCAATCAGCGCAAGCCTACTGAGTCGCTGGCGTGCCCGCTGGAGGTCGGTAGCGGTTGCGACCAGCAATGGATCGTCCACAGCTGGTTGCGACTGACCTTTGACAATGGCTCCAAACAGTAGCTCGTCCGCCTCCTTGGCCTGCTCCTTCGTGCCATACAGATGGAAGCGGTCAGTCCTAGCCACGGGAGTGCTCTGCCATGGACCGAAGGCCGCCGATCTTCCCAGCATCCAAAGCGCTAGGCGCGGTGTGAATCCGGGCACCTCGGCGAGGAGACAGTCCAGCAGAAGCGGGCGCTTGGCGATTAGCCCAGCTGCCTTGGATACTGCGGTAGTTTCATGTTGCTGAAGGGCATCACCGGCTACCGCGTAGCACGCTTCAAGGTTCTGGAGGTACACACCGGTTGGAGTGGGCGGTACCCAGACTCTGAACACCAGGCCATGCTGCTGTGCCCATTGGGCGTAGGGGGAATAGGTCCACACCGCGTCCTGCTTGACCCAAAGGGAGTCCGGAAGGCCCAGTTGGCTCTCCAGCCACGATAGCGGCTTGCACTCCACTAGCTCTACGTGGTCCCTGCGAAAAACAAGAAAATCCACATGTGCAGTGCTGATGTGATTGCGCCCGGACGCCGTGGTGCGCTGCACGCGGCGGCATGGTACTTGTACGTAGTAGCCCAGCACCTCGGGATCAAGCTCAAGCTCATAGGCAAAGACCAACTCGCACGTGTGGCTTTCAACTGTTCGCGCACTACCGTTCTTGATTGAGTTGCGCCTAACACGAACGTTTCTTAGCGCCGCCTTGCCTACAGTCTTTGTTCCGCTGCCGGTAACCATGCTCTCGATCTGCCGGATACTGAGCTCACTTGCCTTTATGCGGGTGTAAAGCTGGTGACGGTCTTCAAACGATAGGCCACCAGATTGAGCGTCTGTGGACATGCCGATTCCTCATGCGCACCCCACGGGAGCACCGTCCAAAATGCCTGGGCGAGCCTTACCAGGCGAGTCGGACATAGGTGCCCGTGACAGGCCTGCGCAGGCTTGACAGGGGAGTCAGGGAAGGGGAAAGTATCGGCAAGACCTGCAAAGTCGCCGACCTGAAAACCCGTGAGTCCTACCTCACGGGTTTTTTCTTTCCAACTTCCGGCGAGGGAAGTTTAGATTGGGCTAGGTCATGGGCTGCCTGCCTCCCTCGGAAATTGAGGTGCCTGAGATCGAAGGTATGCGCTGACATCGGCGGCGTGAGCGAACCACCCGCGACGACCTTGTGGACGAAACAGCGTCACTGGCAAACGACCTGTGGCGGCTGCCCGCCTAAGTGCTGCCGGGCTATTGAATCCGAGCAGTCGCGACAGGTCTTTGGCCGGCACCAGCCCGCCATAGGTTTGCGCCACCCAAGCCACAGACAATGCATCCGGCTCTTTACTTGGTAGGCTCACGTACGCTCCAGTGATGCTAGGTTCCAGGTAACCCTAACGCTCTACCGTAGCCTTTTCATCCAGCAAAACTACCCTTCCAACGTCTACTTTTTTTGGAGGTTTCCGATGGGGGAGTTGCACGAAGCTTGCCAAGCACTCCAAGCGATGCAGTGCTCCAATATAGGTCGTCCTGCCTCTGATGCATCGGACAGGCTGCACTCCAGGATTCTCTGGAATACATGGTCTCTGGTGGAAGGCGGGGAGGAGGAGCTGAGGGCACGCTATGTTCTTCGGCGCCAGAGCCTAGATGGTCCGTTAATGATGCGCAGCGATGAGTTCAGTGCATATCGGCAGGGATTGCGGTCGCTATCACCCAAGCGGCGCAAGCACCTTGCCCTGCAGCATCCCCAGCTTGAAGAGGTGGTTAAGTGGCCCTTTGCAGCCCTCAGCCATCGAGAGTGGGATATGAGGACAGTTGTTGGCTGGAATCGCCTATTTACGTCCAGCGCCGGACTACTCGGAGACCGCTATTCATTCCCGGGCGATAGGACCAGCACTGATGAGAACCGCGTGCCTGTGATGGCATATGACCTGGATGGCCTTTACCAACGAGGTGACATCTATGGCTTTCTCATGCTGACGTGCACGTATCGGCTGTTCCACTTGCAGCGGTTGGCTGATCGCCAGTGGTATGCGGCAAGCCACATGATACGAGCGCTATCTGGAGCATGCAGAGATCCCAGAGTGCGTCCATTCGCTCATGAGTTGATCACACAGACGAAGCAACTTCTTCGCCTGCTGCCGGACACGAGCTTTCCAATTCACGTGAATGACGACGTGATCTGGGATCAGATCCGGAACAACGTCCACGAGCCCTCCTACTTGATGAGGCGGGCTGCTGAAAGGCGTGGCGTTCACATCCCAGAGCCTGTGAGCCCAATCATCTCCTACCGATACCAAAAGTGCGGCCCTCATCAACGGCCTTTGCTGTTCGCGCGTAACGGGTAGTCTTCTGATCCGACCAGGCCAAAGATCTGCGGCCGGGGAGCGGGGCCGGGAGGTTGGCAGTATCCGCGATCGCCTTCTATTCGAAAGATACCCTCTGGCAATGGGCTATAGGCTGATCCAAATCCAGCTTTCGAAATGCGCCCATCGCTGCAGCGTTCACCACGGAGGGAGCCTTGCTCCCGCAAATCCAGCGCATCGCCTGCATCAATTGGCCGTGGCTAAACACGACCACCTGCTCATGCGCGGAGTAGGATTTAAGAATGCGCAGCGCTCGCGCAGCGCGGGCAACTAGCTGGGCAAATGACTCGGCACCAGGTCCATCCACATAGTTTGGATCGCAACGGGACCAGTAGTCCTCTACCCACTGCCTGCGGTCTGCTGCCGAGGTGCCCACGCACCGCTCAGGCGACAGGTAAGTGAACTCGTGGACCCCCAGGGGCGCAACGACCATCTTGAAGCGTTCGGCGAGTGGTTGTGAGGTCTGCCTCGCCCGGAGGAATGGTGAGGTAAAGATTCGGTCAGGCGCAGCCGACCAGGTCATTGCCAATGCGCGAGCCTGCTCCTCCCCTGCGGCAGTAAGGGCAATGGATTCCGGATCGGCGGTTACAAATCCCGCATTAGCCATGCTTTGCGCATGCCTAACTACCACTAGCATATCCCCTCTCCTCTGTTCTGCTTTTCTCCTGGACAGGTACCTGATGTGAGTCGCCTCAAGCCAGTCTCTAGCATGTGGCACTTAGCACTCGACGCTGGCCGAGCTGCGGCAGGCCTCGCAGCGATGTGCCACAGTGGCCGAAGCAAGCGGCGCTGATATTCGAAGCGCTGCACCCGTTCGGGTGGAACGGCCGAAGGACTGGGGTGTGAACGACAAGGACGCTTGAGGAGTTCGGCAAGACGCTCGTCAAAAAAGCTTGCCTGCAGCTTGTAGGCGGCGCGCATACTGACGCCTGCACCAAGGCTCGCGTTTTTGCTAACAGCACTAGACTAGCACCGGAACAGCGGGGCGTATTCGATCACGGATTTCTTGATAGATGTCGATTCCGGATTCAATGCCAACTTCCAAGGTGACACATAGGGCGAATTTGATCTCGTCGGTTAGACCGGGGGCATCTTCCATACAATTCACCTTGCACTCGAACATCTGCCCATCAACGATGGGCAGCGCTTTGCGTTCGCCCTCCCAGACCTCGTGTTGAACGGTGCCGCGCTTGACAGTCATGTGGAAGGGTGTGTTGATGCGGCTGGTGCCGAAATCCTCGGGTGGCTGTATCCACAGCTTGGCCTGACGATAGCGCTGCAGCGAAGATATTGTGGGCGACATCCAGGCCAAGGTCACGGTCATTCGACGCATTGTCACGACGCGTCCAAGCCCTGGCGGCATGGGGGCGGTGAATGATACTGCCCTGTCTTTCTTGACCTCCCCCACGCCGATCAGTGTGGCGCGATTGCTCGCGCACCTGAGCGCTCGCTCTTCGTCGACTGGACCGTAGCCGAGCCAGCTTGAAATGAAGTCCTTCTCCCGCATGTGTCGCGAGTTGAGCGGAGTGATGTGAGCAAAGCTCGGGCCATGATCGAGCACGGTTTTCGATAGCGAACCCCACTGAGCTCCATGGACAAGCAATGCCTTGATCAACGCAGCATCGTGCGTTTTGGGGATGGCCGCACCGCTTGCACGCAAGGCTTCGATAACCTCAAATGCTCTTGCCGCCATGCCACTGGCCAATGCTGTTGCGTTACTGGTCCCGCGAGAATATTCGGTATCACCGACAGGTCCGCCGGCCGCGGATGGGCGAGCCACCAAATGTCCAGGTGCCAACCCGGTGGGTGCCATCTGCACGGTCGTGCTCTCTGGCTTGGATAGGACATGCTCTTTGAAAACGATCCGGCCGCCGGGCATCAAGATGTCGGGCTTGATGGAGCGCCCCATCCCCATGCCAATGCGTGAGACTGGGCTCAACCCTCCTCGGGCAAAGAGATCATGAAGGTTGGGATGAGCTGGGCCGGGGGCCCCGTCACTATGATGCGCTCCCACCGTGATTGCGTTGATCGATTCGCTCGGCGACATAAGCCTGCGCCGGACTGAGGTCTGTAGCAACGCTCTTGTTGCAGCTGCCTGCTTATGATCCTCAGAAAGGTTGCTGAGCGTGTCACGCCTAACTTGAAGTTCAAGATCTTCTGACTGGTTGCCGGCGCTAATTACAAAGAGCACGTTGTACTTGAAGGACAGCCAGTCGATCAGCCTGGCCCAGGGAGAAATTTCTCCGGTAAAGATGCGGTGCTCGTTGCCTACCGAAAGGTTGATGACCTTGATTGAAGGTCCAACCGGAGGCTCTTGACCGTCTTGCTCGAACAGGCGCCGTACAGCACGGTGAACTAGGTCGATCAGCAGCTGATTATCCGGCGTGCACTCCGCCCGCCGGGCCCGCCCGTCGTTCGGGTCAGGGCGCATGATAGGTCTTACGTAAAGCGGACGATTGGCAGGCGGCGCGCGATTATTCAAATCGCCATGGAGGATTAGCGAGGCCATGGCGGTCCCATGCACGCGATCCTTGGCTGGATATTCGAGCGCCCAGTTGTCTGGGTCGTCGATCAGTAGGCGACGCTGCAGTACGGCGTGGTTGGCGAGCGGCAGTCCGTCAAACAAAGCAACGACCGGATCGCCTAGGACTTCCCCTTGCGCCCCAACCAATTGCTGGACTGGCCCTACTTCAGAGCCTGGGTTGACGCTTTGAGCTCGTGGCCGGAAGAACATGACGCGATCGGAGAGGACGAACGATGGGTAATCGCCTTTCAGAATTGAAGATACAACAGGTGTAGGTAGCTCGACGAGAAAGCCGTGGTAGGCGATCTCAGGAATTAGCGCCCTTTGAAGGACCTGACCGCCGGACGCTCTAATGAAGGTAAGTAGGTCGCGCACAACTGCAATGTTCTTTGCCGGGGACCCGAAGTACCAGGCCTCCAACTCAAAGCGAGTTGTCGCACGACCACTTTCGACTTCATCTTGCCAGTACAATCGCATGTCCGCATCGATGCGATCCTCGACACCCCATCGTCTGATGTCATGCAGATGGACGAAGACTTCTTTCAGCGGCGCCAAGCCCCGGTCAAACTTTGCGCGTGGATCAGCCTGAAAGCGCTGCCAAAGGGAAAGCAACTCAGCTAAAGCTCGCTGGTTGGTGCCTACTAGGTACATGCGTCCATTCAGAGGCTCGTCGGCTTCGGCTCCGGCCTCCAGACGATGAAAATCTTCGTCTTGCACGAACTCGTCAGCGAATTCGAACAGCCATTCGGCCTGCAGCTTCTGGACGGCCTTGAAGAACTTTTCGTGAGATCCAACCGTCTCCAGTACTAGGACAAACTCTGGATCCTGTTCTGGCGCGTTCTCAGAGATGGTCAACCGATGCGCTTCTAGTGTCTCAAACAGTTCAGTGAACTTTGGGGTAAGTCGCTCCCCTTGGCGCTGAGGTGTTGGAAGCTGAATGGGCTTTGGGGCCCCACCCGCCCCGTCATTCCTATCTTCGATATTCGCCCGTTTCGGGAAAAGGAGAAGCGGAAATTCCTCATTAGCCATTGAGCGCTCACGTCATCCTGTTGACTTGGTAGCGAGCATGCCACTGATTCAAGCGTTCGGTCACAATTTTCTTCAGGTTTGGCTCTGGCATTGCCAAGATGAAGCGGCGATGGACGTCTTCGCAGAACTGCTCCAGATCCGAAAAGCTGGTGGCATGCAGCTTGGCTGCCAAGGTCTTCGGAGAGACACCCAGCGGTGCATCTAGGCGCTGTTGGAGCTTAATGAACCAGGCTTCCTTCTGCGCCGCAGTCGGCGGTTCAAGCTCAAGTCGGAGCTGGAACCTGCGCCAAACTGCACGGTCGAGCAGCTCAGCATGATTAGTGGCAGTCACGACGACAACATGGCTAGGCAATGCATCGATCTGCAGGAGCAGCGAGCTCACCACGCGCTTAATCTCGCCAGTTTCATGCGTATCGCCACGTTCTTTACCTAGAGTGTCGAACTCATCAAAAAACAGTACGCATTGGTGGGTTCTAGCGAAGTCGAAGAGCTTCTTCAGACGACCACTGGTCTCCCCTAAGAAGCTGCCGATAACTGCTTCATAGCGCACCACGAACAGTGGGACCATCAGCTCGGTGGCCAGCGCCTCTGCCAAAGACGTCTTTCCATTGCCTGGCGCGCCTGACAGCAGGATGCGGTGCCGCGGCTCCAAGCCGTACGACCTCAAAAGATCACGTCTGTGGTGCTCTTCAATGATCTCTTCGCATGCGCCGCGCACCATCGGATCGATGAACATCTCCGACAGAGTACGGCGAGGCTCGATTTCATATAGCAATCCGCCGTGACCGCCATCGTAGGAGCGCACCACCTCGGGCGTAGGCGCGCGCGCGCGCGCTTCGCCCAAGTTCTTCACTAGGCGATCGGCCAATTGATGGTGGCTCTTTGCGCGCTCCTCTGCGGCCATTGCCTCGACCGTGCTGCGGAGCAATCGCTGGTCACCTTCGCTTCCTGCCTTGACTAGGCTGACGAGTAGATCTGCTCGTGACATGTGCTCACCGTGCTTGAAGTGATATTGGCTCAACGCCTTCGAGCTGTCTACGTGGCCCAGGCACCTATTTCTTAGGCAGCGAATCACTTCGTCTCGTGCTCAGTTGAGACAAAGTTCATTTGCGAATAAATAATACCATATATAAGATATTATTGTATGGTGAACGTACTGTCGAAGATCAGCTTTTGCCTCACCGATGAGGACCTACAGACTGTGGAGGAGACTCGGCGGCGGATTGCCATGGGTGGAAGAAATAGCAATCGCAGCGAGATCCTGCGTGCGGCGATCGCACAGCTCAGTCGTCTTTCTGATACAGAGCTGCTGGATGCAGTCGCGCTTATGCCTCGGTTGCCACCAGGAAGGCGGCCCGGCAAGCCTTAAGTCGCGCACCAAGGCGGCCAACTGGCTTAAGTGTCCCCGCACGGGAGAGGACGCGCATGCGTATGTCTTAGCTCCAACACGCGGCCGTCTTCCAAGCTGACAGCGCAGAGCACCAAGGCCACTGGCCTGCTTATCGCCTTGGTTCTGGTCCTGCTGAGCCGCAGCGTATGTGTGCCTTGAGTACACGCTCTTTGCTGTTCAACGACTGGCAATGCATGGACCGGAGCCCCCGGCTCACACCATCTATGACGTCTCGGCGAGCACGCACTTTGGTCATCCGCCCAGGAAAGGGCTCTGACCCCGGCCGGGCAGCGTTACACCGGGTAGCCGGTGGCTTCCCTGGCCTTCTTCCAGGCGCTTTCGAATTCGCGTGCGGAAATTTCGTCGTCCTCGTCGAAATCCAGGAACGACACCGGCTGGTCGGCCAGCAGGAAGCGGTCATCGCTGTGGGCATGCTCGTCGGCCCAGACCATCTTGGTGCCGTAGATTTCCACTTGGCGCACGATCTTCTCGCCGCGCGCCTCCATCAGCACGTTGCCCTTGCCCAGGCCCGATTCGGCCCAGTGCTTGTAGTACTTCTTTGCGGCGGACTTCGCGCCGGGTTTTGCGTTGTGCTTTGCGTAGGTCATTGCAGGGGTCCTGGCCGCAGGCGCGGCCGGAAAGTTCGGAATGGCGCCATTATCAGGCATCCGGGGGGCAACCTACCGCGGCAGCGCCACGCTCTTCGGCCACAGCATCCAGATATTGCCCTTCTGCTTCATGTCGCCGGCCAGCTTGCCAGCAGCATCGCCGCTGCCCCAGTAGAGGTCCGCGCGCACTTCACCGGCGATGGCGCCGCCGGTGTCCTGCGCGGCCACCGGGCGCACCACGGGCGTGCCATCGGGGCGCGTGGTCGACAGCCACAGCAGGCTGCCCAGCGGCACCACGGTGCGGTCCACCGCCACGCTGTAGCCGGCGGTGAGCGGCACGTTCAGTGAACCGCGTGGACCCTCCGGGCTGTCCGGGTTGCGCACGAAGAACACGTAGCTGGGGTTGCTGCGCAGCAGTTCCGGCACGCGCGCGGGGTTGGCCCGTGCCCAGGCACGGATGGCGTCCATGGTGACGTCTTCCTTCTTCAGCTGGCCCTGGTCGACCAGCCAGCGGCCGATGGCACGGTACGGGCGGCCGTTCTGTTCCGCATAGGCCAGCCGCACCTGCTTGCCATCAGCCAGGCGCACCCGGCCGGACCCCTGGATCTGCAGCAGCTGCAGATCCATCGGGTCGGTCAGCCAGGCCAACACCGGGGCCTTGGCGCCCTTGGCCGCGATGGTGCCAGCGTCGTCATAGGGCTTGAGCACCTTGCCTTCGACGCGCCCGCGCAGGCGCTTGCCTTTCAGTTCCGGGTAGAGGCTGTCCAACTGCACCACCACCAGATCATCCGGCGTGCCGTACACCGGCACCGTCGCCTTGTCGGTGCGGGTCAGGCTGCCGGCGTAGATCGGCTCGTAGTAGCCGGTAATCAGCCCGTCGGCCTGGTGGCCGCCGGCACGCAGCGCATAGACATCAAGGTCGCGCTGCAGGAACTGGCGGATCGCGGCCGGGTCCTTGTCTGATACCGCGGCGGCGGTGGCGCAGGGCTTGGCCCAGACCGCATCGTTCTTCAGGCGGCTGCAGCTGCTGCGCCAGGCAACGAAACCGGCCTGCAGATCGCTGTCGGAAACCGGCGGCAGTGCGCTCCATGCAGCCTTGGCGTAGGTGGCCGCGGGCGGTGTGGCCGGCGCCGGCACTTCGGATCCGGTACGGGGAGCGGTGGTGGAGCAGCCGGCGAGCACGGCCGCTGCCAACAGGGTCCAGTGCTTGCGCTTGAAGAAGGTAGCGGAATCGATCATGCCGCCATGGTGGAGTGCCGGCCGCTGGGCGGCAACCCAACGCGGGGCCAAGCGTTCATGCGCGGGGTCACGGCATCTGCAGCAGCAACGAGTGCAGGATGCGGGCATCTTCGGCATCCAGCGTCTTCGGCAGGTCGTCGCGGCCGCGGAAGCGGCGGTGGAACGCGGCTACGGTGGCCTCGCGGTTGTCCAGCGGATAACCGAAGCGGGCCAGCGCATTCCACGCGTCGAAGCCTTCCGGTGCCGCGCCGTCAGCGGCGCGCGGCCATACCCCGAAGCCAGCCTCGGCCAACTGCTGCCAGGGGAAGAACCGGCTCGGATCCTGCTTGCGCGTCGGCGCCAGGTCGGCATGGCCGATCACCTGGCGCGGCGGGATGTTGAGGCGACTGCTGAGATCGCGCAGCAGCACGATCAGCGATTCGATCTGCGCCGGGCTGAAGGGGCTGCGGCCGTCGTTGTCGAGCTCGATGCCGATCGAGGCCGAGTTGAGATCGGTGATGGTGCCCCAGCGTCCGGCACCGGCATGCCAGGCACGGCGCTCATCGGCCACCAGCTGGTAGCGATGGCCATCGGCGCCGATCAGGTAGTGCGCGCTGACCGGGCCACCGCTGTTGGCGGTGCGCAGCGTATGCAAGCTCTGCTGCACCGACTTCTGCTCGGTATGGTGCAGCACGATGATGACCGGGGTGCGCGCGTTCTGGTTGGGTGACGGCACCCAGGTGGCGAGCGGGTTGTGCTGCACGGGCGCGGTGGCCGTGCAGGCCGAAAGGGCCAGTGCCAACAGTGCGGAAACCAGAAGGCGGGGGCTGATCATGGGCAGATTGTAACCACGGACCGCAGCCGTGGTTCGACGCAGCGTGCCGAACGACATCGCCGATGACCCGCAGTCCACGTGCTGGTGGCAGTGCCTGATCATTAAGATGTAGCGGATCACATGAAAAGAGCGAAGCGGCAGTATGGGGCAGCAGGGCCCGCAAAGATCAGATCCTGCCCAGATCTTGCGGCATAGAAGCTCTCGAACTGGAAGGAAAGCACGAACCGCGATTCACATCCCGCATAGCGCTTGATGAAACGGCAGATTTCCTCCCAAGCGCATTCAAATCCGCTTGCGCGGAAATGGAACAAGCCCAGCAACCCCACACGCCACTCGGCCTCCAGCCCTTCCGCGACGACAGCCTCCGGCGGTTCAACGATGCGGAAACCGAATCCCGTGTTGGACGCTGGAAGATACCCCTGCAGCTTGTCCAGACCATCGGAATACTCGGCCTGGATCGAATCCAAGGCTCGTTGCACGGCTTCGAGTTTGGAACCAACCTCGACTTCAAGAAACAGCGAAATACTCATCGTCGAACCTTTACAGCGGCGCCATCGTCAAAGGTCTTATGCTACGGCAGAGCGTTCTCATCCGCGTACAGGGCATTCGGACGTAATGATCCCTCTACCCGCTGAGCTCACCCATGAACTCCGCAATCAACATCCGATCAGAATCATTCTTCCCCACTCGATCCAGAACTGGGCCAAGATGGTAGGCGAGAAGGTCACGATAGGCACCGGCCTCTGGAATAAAAGCATCAAGACAACTCAAGAAGGACCTTACCGACATGAACGAAAGAAAGACCTCGTAGGGATATGAGCTCGCATAAGGAACAGCCTGCAAATAGTAGTTGGCCAACTTTTTCTGCTCTGCCCTGGGCCAGGAACGGCACTTCATCAGAACAAATGCATCCCGATAATTGTCCGACCTCAAGGCGGCGTAGTTCATCAACCACTCCGATGCGGCCGCAGCGTCCATTGCAGAGATCTCGCCGCAGAGCTTTCTAATTCTTTCATCCATAGATCTGCAGCCGACCTGATGATTGCTTCGTTGTAGATTGCTTCATTCGCCGACTTCGGCATCAACTGCTATTTGTGCCCCTTCCTCTGCGAGGGCTCCCAACAGCGCATGTGGATAGTAATCATCCTTCGACAGTAGATGCATATATCACCCGGCGACTTCGATCACCGAGGCATTGCGATACGGAATCTCGAAAAATTACTCACGAGAGAGGACTTCAGCTTCAAAAAGCCATCCCCGCTTCATCCGATGAATTCCACACTCAAATCAGGTCCAGACGTCTCCCTCAGGCGCGGTCCAAACCAATCCAAACGGTGCATCCGTAAGAAACCAGAATCCATCCTCATCGAGATCTTCCTGATCTCTTGTAGCAGGCCAAGCGTGACGCAAAACATCCAGTTGCGCATCGATATCGCCATCGGCGAAGACACCATCCGAGGCAAGCTTCAGCTTCCCTTCCTGCATCAACATCCTAAGCATCGAGAAGAACTCTTCCGTCTGCTGCTCAAAAGCGACACTCCCCGCATCAAACTCCATGTTCATATTTCTCCATAGAACTCCCATGGAGTAGCCATAAGAGTAATGAAGAACATTCCTGATTACGCCAGACATTTCTTGGATCTGCTGGGGGTGATGCCTCTGACCTATCGATTGCTCCAATTGAGTAGCGAGGCCAATGCTTCCATTGAAAGCTGATTCAAACTTGGATGACAGGCGACCATTTTCTTCATATCCGAGAATAGATCATCCCACCCCTGCAGTTCACGGCAAGTACTGAGCGCAAAACACTTCTCAAGCAAGCTTCATCAAAGCTCGGTGTCGTTACAAGCCCTGACCCATTCGTCAGGATCATCGTTGCTCCACCGACATGAATCGGACTACTACGTCCAGTGTTCACGGCCATCTGCGCCGATCCAAACCAGACCCGCCGGAGCATCGGTCAAGAACCAGAGGCCGAATCCATCGATATCATCTTCACCAGGATTTTCGGGCCAAGCGTTTGAGATTAGCGTCAGCTGCTCCCTCCAGTCGCCTTGCAAGAACACCCCGTCCGTTGCAAGCCTCACTTTCCCTTCCCTCAACAAACGACCCATCAACTCGAAGAACGCGTCTTTTCTTTCGGAGATCCCAACACCTCCCATTTCCATCGTCATGTGCTGCCAGACGGTACCCATTGATAACCCAAACGAAGAAGTCACCACTGCACAATAAACCCCATCTTTCATTTGAACTTCACCTCTACTCGCTTTCCATTATTTATGGATTTATCCTGCACATCAATTGTCCAACTCGCACCAGTCTTCTGCGCGCTCGTTGAAAAATCTCTAAGAGTTATCTTTGCACCAGAGCTCGTGGTTGCCGTATAAAGAAGACCCTTTCCAGGTACGACCTTCGCTACAGGCATGCGATCAGTTCCAGTCAGCTGTCTGAAATACAGCATGACATCGGATGTGCTTGCACCAATATAAACCGGAGCACCCGTACTGACTTGAGCATCGGCCTTCAAGACCTTTGAACCAAGATTCAGCTGAAAATCCTTAGGATCCAATGACTTGCTATTGTATTGGTGTGCGAGGTCATCAATTCGCTTTTGCGAGTACGCCTGAAGAACGGATTCAGGTTGTTTGAGAGACAAATCGGGCCCTGCCGGGCGACCTGCGATTCTCTCCAGTGCGGACTTCTCCGCATCCACTTGCGTCCCGCTTGAGGTATTCGGTGTCCCATCACTCCGTCCGCTCCCAAAGCCTCCGTTGCCGCCGACTATATTGACCATTCCATAGCGTCGTGCCAGCAACTGTGCCAGCCCAAGGCCTACTTCGCCTGCAGTCTCCTTGGACCACAGCCCATATTGATCGATGGAAGTGTCGACACCGGCGGTCCACTGCGCCAGCGCGGCCACCGTATATTCCTGAGGCAGGATATAGACGGGCTGGAGCCCCCCGTTCTCAAAAATCAGCTCGCGATAGGCACGTCCATTCATGGAGTGAGCGAACGAGGAAAGCGCCTCGCTGCTACGGCCGAGATCATCGAACAGTCCAAGATCTCCGGGCCACGAGCCATACTTGTAGGAAACGGCCGCATTCACAAACGCCTGACACGCAGGGCTCGCCGAGTTCGCTGTACAAACCGAGAGCAGCTCATAGTCCATTCGCTCCGACAGTTGCTTGGCAACGTCACGCACCATCTTCTGACATGACGTGTCGCTGCCGCACTCGTCGAGTTGCTGCTTCATTACTCGAGCCTGATCCTCGGCAAGGAAGTTGTTCTCAACCGAGTTCTTGGCAATCCCCGCATTCAACGCGATCCCAGCCAGATCCTGCCCCGACAGGCCACCCGCCAGTGCACCCACCGCCTGCGACAGCGCCAGCACCATCTCCTTCTGTTCCGGGCTCAGCCTGGAAGGATCGCCCCCGGTCAACGTATCGGTCAGCACCTTCGCTGCCAACTCGCCGCCGGCCGCCGATACGGCACCGGTCCCCGCATTGCCACCATTGGCTTCGGCCAGCAGCGCACCCAGCACCGCATGCGACAGCAATTGCAGCGTTGCGTTCGGGTCACTGCCATGGTTCGGGTCAAGCGTGCTGCCGATGAAGTAGGCGGCATATGGCGCCAGTGCATTGGAGGCGACCTGACCAGCACCTTGTCCCGCTGCGCCTCCCACAAGGGCGGTCGTCACTGCGTTCAATGCGCGGTTGTATTCACCGCCCGTGCCCCACTTCTTGGCATTTTCGTAGGCCGGGCTGTTTGCCGTCAGCACCGCATCGCGTTGTTCCGCGCTTAGCGCGTTGAATTCGTTCTTCTGTTCCGGCGACAGGCCGTCGTAGTACGCCTGGGTCGCCTTGTTGCTCTGATAGGCCTGCACATCCACGGAGACCTGCTTGCTGGTGGCAAGCACCGTGCTGGCTGCGTTCGCCATTGCCTGCTGGTCAGCCAGCAGTTTGTTCGCATCAGGCATCGCTTCCAGCGCGCGGTGTGCAGCGGCTGCATCGGTGTTGACGCCCAGCTCGGCCGCGGTGGTCTTCCTGCCGCCGATGGTGATGTTGCCCTCGGTCAGCGTCGCACGCGTGCTGGAGCTGTCGCTGCCGCTCTCATGCATGGGCAGCCCACCACCTATCGAGACACCCGTCGGCCGCCCCAACTCGCCGGTCACGATGCTCGTGCCAATGCCCTTCAGCTGCTCGCCGGCCCCCACGCCCTTGCCGGCCGGTCCCTTGCCCCCGTTACCGAAGCCACCACTGATGCTGCCCGAGCTGGCCTTGTAGTCCATATGGTTCTGCAGGTCGGTGAACGTCAGCGAATCAGCAGTCAGTTCACTGTTGCCCGCATTCGTGCTGGCGATCGCGCCGCCTACCAGGTTCACCTGGCCTGCATCAACGTGATAACCGCCATCACCTGCGAACAGGCCACTCTGCTGGCCGACGCCCTGATAGCTGCCGTTGGCCTTGCCTCCGCTGGCGTAGCCGTCGGCGTTCCACGCGGTGCCGAACGACACCTGCACGCGGCCACCCACCTGGCTGTTCTTGGACATGCTCTCGGCGATGTCCTGCAGCGATTCGATGGTCAGCGTGCCACCGGTCTTGACGTCGATGCGGTCGGCGGTGGCGGTCGCGCCGCGGAGGGTGGTATCGCCCTCGGCCTTCATCGAGATGTTCTTGCCGGTCAGCGTGGTGTTCTGCCAGGTGCTGCTCTCGGCATTGGACTTGCTGCTGCCCACACTCGCTTCGGCGTAGACATACACACCGGTCTGCGCACCCACCGCAACGCCCACGCCGACTTCGGCGCCGGCATTGCTGCTCTTGCTACGGTCGGCCACATGCGCCTTGCCGGCTTCCAGCAGGATGTCACCGGCCGAATCCAGACTGAGCGTGTTGCCCGCGCTCAGATTGCCCTGCACCACGCGGATGTCGCCCCGGGTGCTGGTCAGGTTGACGTTGCCGCCGCCCTGGATGGTGGAACCACGCGAGACCTGGCTGCTGCCGTCGGCACTGCTGCTGGAGGTCTTGAAGCCAACGCCGGCCTCGGCACTGAGCAATGCACCGCCCCCGCCCTTGCCGGCCATGCTGGAGATGGCACTGGCAGCCTGATAGGCATTGGCACCAGCAGCAAGCCCCTGCATCTTCTGCAGGCGGTCGTCGGACTTGCGGGCGGCATCGACATTGTTGAGCAGATCGATCAACGGCGACTTCACCCGCGCGAAGGCACCGATCTTCAGGTCCTTGTCGCTCTGCGAGTAGTGACCACTTTCGTCAGCGGTCAGCAGCTCGATCTCAGCGGCAGTGATGTTCACGTCCTTGGCCGCCACCACATTGCTGGCGCTCTGCGTGTACTTGCCACCGGCGGTGAGGTTGACGTTGCCGCCGAGGCTGCCAACGGTGCTGGCCACCTGCGAAACCTGCGCGCTGTCATCGCGATGCTGCTCGCGATGCCAGCCGGAGAACTTCTCGGTATCGGAGATCTGCACGGTGCCGATCGCCTTGCTGTCCGAGCGGTTGGCATTGCTGACCGTGTCCTGCCCACTACGGATCGTCAGGTCGCCCGCAGCGCGGATGCTGACGTCCTTTTCCGCCGCGATGTTGGCGGCGGTCAGGCGGATATCACCCTCGGTGGTGGCCATGCGTACACCGCCACCCACCGACAGCTGTGTGCCGGTGATGGTGTCGCTCTGGCCGGCGCCCTCGCTGCGCGAATTGTTGGTGCCAAACGGCAGACCGGCGGAGTTGGTGGCGATACCCCAGCCCTTGCCACGGCTGTCGCTGTCACTGCGCTCGGTGTTGTGCGCGACATCGAACACGATGTCCTTGGTGGCCAGCAGGACAGCATTGCCCTCGGCCGACATCTGCGCACCCTGGCTGGTGATCGAGCCGCCATTGGCGATCAGCGAGAGATTGCCGCCTGCATTGAGGTTGCTGACCCGGGCGTCACTGGTGGAGTGGCTCTGGTTGCTGTTCGAGCGCTGGCTGCCGGCCGTGATCGCCGGTAGCACGGCCGCCGACACGCCGGCCGCCACGCCTTCAGCGGTACGCGTGATCCGGCCCATCATCGTGCCACTGTCGGCCATGCCTTCGGTGGCGTTGTCGCGTGCGGTGCGGTACGCCTTGGCCGGGTCGTAGGTGACGCCCACCGAGAACCCGCTGGACTTGCTCGACTGGCTGGCCTGGGTGTCCACTGTGTCCTGGCGGGCGAGCAGGTTGATGTCCTTGCCAACCAGGGTCAGGTCCTTGCCTGCGGCCACATCGGATGCGGCGATCGTCAGCTGGTTACCGGCGTTGATCAGCACACTGCCTTCGCGCGAGGCGATGGCCGAGCCGACCTGGGTGGTTGACTGCTCGGCAGAACTGCTGCTGTTCTTCGAGCTGCCGTAGCCGATCGAAGCGGTTCCATTGGAGAAGCCACCGGTGAAGCCGGACTTCTTCCTGCTCTCGCTGGACTCGCTGCTGTGATGGTCTTCCGCAGAAGTGATCAGTACATTGTTGCCCGCACCGAGGACCACTGTGCCGGTGGCGTCAACCACCGCGCCTACGGCGGTCAGATCGCGGCCGGCGGTGACGCTCACGCTCTCGCCCATCAAGCCGGTGCCAATGGCGTAGCTGTCGCTACTCTCGGCGTGGCGGGTGGTGGTGGTGCTCGACAGGGTCTTCTTTTTCTTGTCGTAGCTGTCCAGGCTGAAGTCATGCGTTTCGTTGGCCGAGAGCAGGTTGACGTCGCGACCGGCCGCCACGCTCAGCGTGCCATCCGAGCTGGCAACCTGGGTGGCAGTCAGGTTGATATCGCGGTTCGCCCTCAGCACTACATTGTCGCCAGCCTGCAACTGGCTGCCACGCACGATCTCGTCACTCTGGCTGATCTGCAGCGAACTGCGCTTGCCACCGGCACTGAAATCACTGCTGCGGCTGTCCACCAGCACCTGGCTGTTGATGTCACCACCGGCCTGCAGGGCCATGCCGCCATCGGCCTTGATGCGGGTTGCGGCCAGGTTGATGTCCTTGCCCGCGGCCAGCACCACATCGCCCGCGCCCTCAATCGAAGTCACCCCATGCGTGGTCTGGCTGTTGCTGGTGTGGTTGCGGCTGTCGTGGTTCAGCGCACTGCTCTGGCCCAGCGTCTGCGCACCCAGGTCGAGATTGCCACCGGCAACCAGCTGGGTGATGCCATGTGTACCGGCATTGCGGATCTCCGCTGCCTTGAGCCCGATGTCACCGCCAGCCACCACCGACAGCACGCCTTCGCCACCGGGATTGGTGACATACAGGCCGGCCACGCGATCCAGCGTTGTCTTCTGCTGCGACAGGCGGTCGCCCTGGTCCTTCCATTCCGTGGTGGTCGAGGCCACGGTGATGTTGCCACCGGCCTTCAATGCAATGGCATCGGAAGCCTTGACGGTACTGCCGATGATGTCGATGTCCTGGCGCGCCGAGAGGCCCACCTGCGCACCGCTGATCTGGCCGCCGGACAGGTTGCGGATGTTGCCGGCATCGATGCTGACCAGCTGCCGGCCGGCAATCGTGCCGCTGTTGACCAGGTCGCCGCGCAGCTTGACGTCCACCTCCGCGCCGGCCAGCAATGCGCCATCGTTGCCGAGGTCGCCCGGCATCACCCGCAGGTAGACCTGCGGGACCAGCGCACGGACCACCGAGCCATCGGCCAGGGTGACGTCCTTTTCCACCAGCCAGACGATGTCGCTGGTCAGCCGTGCCATCTGCTCGGCGGTGAGCGCCACGCCCGGTCGCAGGCCCCACTCGCTTGCGACCGTGGCACCGGCCTCCAGCAGCGCGCGGTACTGCTCCTCGTCGCTGGCATGGCCGGTAAGGAAGCGGCGGCCGGTGAGCTCGCCGATCTGCTCGCGTACCAGCTTCTGCTCGTAGAAGCCATCACCCAGGCGCTTCTGCGTCTGCGAGGGCTCGAAGCCTGCGCGCTGCAGCAGGTAATCCGAGCTGAGCCAATCACGATAGCTGGCGAAGCGCGGGTCGGTTTCCACGATGTGGTTGCCACGGTTGGCATCTACATTGAACAGGCTGGCCGTGGGTGCGCTGGCATTCGGGCTGGTGGTGACCACCACGCGCGGATCAGCACCGGTTGTCGTGGTGGCCTGCTTGCCATCCACCGCGGCATTGCCACCACTGCCGGCATGCTCTCCGGCGCGCACCGCCGCCGGGCCATTGGCATTGGCCTGCCCGGCCTGGGCGGCGCTGATGTCCTGCGCCGTGCCAGCGCCCGCCCCGGCATTGCCGGCCTGGCCGGGGCCCTGTGCACCCGCCGCGTCTGCCCGCACGCCGTCGGCCTGGGCTACCGCCTGCTGATGGCCGCCGTTAGCCCCCTGCGCCGCGCCAGCGGTGCCCGGCCCCTGCGCGTCCACGCTGCCCGCACCCTGGCCTGTGCTCTGGCCAGCCCCCTGCACGCTGCCCGCGCCGGGACCGACCGCACCCGCACCGCGGCCGCCGGTATCCAGCTGCGCGGTTCCCTTGCCACCACCGGCGTTGGGGTTGCTGCCACCGGTGTTGTCGTTGCGCAGGTTGCCGACATCGATGGTGAGCTTGCCACCTGCCGTTATCGATGAACCCAGCGCACCGGTCTTCTCGGTGATGGGGGCCGCCTTCCAGCGGCTGGAGGAGCCACCGTAGGTGATGGACACGTTGTCGAAGGTGCTGGTGCGGGTCAGCTGCTCGGCGGCATTGATCACCTCGGACTGGTCACGGTTCAGGCCGACAATGGCCAGGTCGCGGCCCGCGGCGATGTTGGCGAAACGGTTCTCCAGCCGATCGGTGCTGATCCGCATGTTGCCGCCCGCATTGATCACGGCATTGTTGCCAGCCGATACCACCACGTCTTCCACGGTGGTACGGGTAGCGATGCGGGTCTTCTCGTTGCCGCTGGTGTCCTGCGGGTGGCGCTGCATGTTGATCAGCGTCGATTCCGGGTTGTCGTAGTCCGGATAGGTGATGATCTGCACGCAGGTGGTGGTGCAGGTGCCATAGGCGTTGTTGTACCGGAGTGTGTCGGTCACGTACTCGATCGGCGGCGAACCGGCCCCACGGACGGACAGGTCGCGGAAGGGATCTTCCGCCCCCGCACCGAGCTGATCGGGATTGTTGCGGTTGTCGGCACGGCCAACGTAGTAGACCGTGACCGTACCGTCCTGCACGTTCAGGCGTTCGCGCGACGCGCGCGCACCGTACGCGCCACCGCGGGCGAAGGCGTAGGCACTGGTGTTGCTGGTCAGCCGGATGACCGCCTTGCGGATCTGCTGGCCATCCGGGGTCACATAGGGGGTGTCTTCGAGGATGTCGGACGGATCGAGGTAGTAGATCTCGTACGGCTGGTAGTTCGACGTCGCGCGGAAATCACGGTTGTTGTTGGTGGCGTTCTTGAACCAGCCAGGCTGCTCCAGCCGGACCGGCGCATGCACGGTGGTGACCTTCTCCACGACCACGTTCTCGCGGATGTTGTTCACCGCCAGCGCGGACAGGTCCAGGTTGCCGCTGACCTCGATGGTGGAGCCGATGTTGTCCACCCGCTGCGCGCTGCCTACCGCGCCCAGCCCGTTCAGCGCCCCGCCGATGGCGGCGTCGCCATCACTGAAGATCAGGCTCTTGCCGCTGTTGGTCAGCGTGCCGACACCCAGGTCCAGACGCTGGCGCGCGGCGATGGTGCCTGCACGGTCCACGCCGCCGATGTTGGCGGCGAGGTTGTTGAGCGAGCCCGCCTGGATGGCGACACGGTCACCGTAGATGCGGCCGCTGCCGATGTTGTCGACGCTCGCGGCGGTGATGTGGGTGACGTTGCCGTCCAGCAGGCCGTAGTTGACCAGTGCGCCCCCCGCTGCCAGGCGGGTCAGGCCGATGCTGCTGATCTCGCCGGTGGAGGCGTTGGTGATGTTGCCGGCGTTGATGTTGACGTTGGCACCCGCCAGCTTGCCGCTGTTGTCCAGGTTGCCCTGGATGGACAGGCTCAGCGTGCCGTTGGCGACCATCTCGCCGCGGTTGGTGTGGCTCTGGCCCAGCTCCAGGGTCATGTCACCCTGCGACATCAGCCGGCCATCACCGATGATCTCGCGGGTGCGGAGGGTCTGCTGCCTGCCGGCCACCAGGGTGCCACCACTGTTGACCAGGGTATCGGCGCGGACATCGGAGGTCAGCGCCGCCGACACCTGGCCACCGCTGTTGTCCAGGCGCTGGTTCACCTGCAGCAGCAGGTTGTCGGCAATCACCTGGCCGTTCTGGTTGTCCAGGTTGCCGGTGGTCACCTGCAGGTTCTTGCCCTGCAAGCCCAGCGCAGGACCATTGGCCTGGCTGAGCGTATTGCGGTTGTCGATGTAACCGGCCTGCAGGTCGAGGCGGCCGGTCGCCGCCACCAGGCCGCCACTGTTGAGCAGGGTGCCCTGCAAACCGATATCGGCATTGCCACCGGCAGTCACGCTGCCACCGCTGTTGGCCAGCTGCTGCGCGCGCAGCAGCAGGTCGGCGGCACTCACCAGCGAGCCGCCACCACTGTTGTCGATGTTGACGGCCCGCACGTCGGCGCCGGCCTTGGCGAACACCGAGCCGCCTCGATTGTCCAGATCGCCACTGCGGATCTGCAGCGTGCCACTGCTGACGATGCCGTTGCCATTGGAAGCGGCATTGGTCAGCCGCTGTCCGGAGGTGTCGATGCTGAGCGCTGCCGCCGACTGCAGCAGGCCACCGGTGTTGTCCAGCGCACCACTGCGCAGCGCGGCATTTCCGGAAAGGCTGGCAATGATGCCGCTGCGGTTGTCCAGCGCCTGGCCGCGGGTATCCAGCTGCAGGTCGTTGGCGATGATCCGGCCACTGGTGTTGTTCAGGCCGCCGGCCGCGACCTGCAGGTGCTTGCCGGCCTGGACCAGGCCGCCGCCATTGCGCAGCAGATCGGTGCTGGTCAGCTGCAGATCCTGCCCCGCAGCCACGGTACCGCCGCTGTTGTTGATGGCCTGTGCCTCGGCCAGCAGCGCGCCCCCCGCAGACAGGGTGCCCTTGTCGCTGTTGTCGAGCAGGCCGTCCACGCGCACGGTCAGCGCGCTGTTGCCATCGCTGTGCACGGTGCCGCCGCGATTGTCGAGCGTGCCGGCGCTGAGGCCTGCGTCGCCCGTGGTCAGGATGCGACCCCCGCGATTCTCCAGCGCATGGGTGATCGCCAGGGTGCTGCTGCCGCTGCCGGCGGCCTGGAGGGTACCCAGATTGTTGATCAGCTGCGCGCTGCGCAGATCCAGCGAGCCGTTGCCGGCCAGCGTGCCCCCGCTGTTGTCCAGCCGGTCGCGCGCGGACACCTTCAACGTATCGGTGCCGGAGGCGATGATCGATCCGCCCGCGTTGAGCAGCGTGCCGGCATCCACGGCGATGCGGGCCGCGGCCAGCGTGCCGTCGCGCAGGTCGGTGGTTTCGCCGGTCAGCTGCAGGGCGCCATTGCTGAGCAGCTTGCCGCCCTGGCCATTCACGGTGTGCGCGTTGATCGCCAGCGTGCCGGTGCCGGCCTGCTGCACGGTACCGCCGGCATTGCCGAACAGTGCGCTGGTCAGGGTCAGGTCGCCATTGCTGGCGATCAGGCCGTTGCCGCCGTTGTCCAGCGAGGTGGTGGCCTGCACGGTGCTGGCCTGCGTGCCCGTCGCCAGCAGCTTGCCGTTCTGGTTGTCGAAGCGGTCGGCGTTGACGGTGAAGTGATCGGCATTGAGCGTGGCACCGCGATGGTCCACGCTCACCGCATCCAGCTGCAATGCGCCTGCCGTGGCGATGCTGCCGCCGGCCCCGTCCAGCTGGGTAGCCTTCACGGTCAGCGTGCCCTTGCCGGCATGGACGATGCTGCCTGCGGCATTGACCAGCTGCGCGGCGTCCAGGCGCAGGTTGCCAGCATTGCTGGCGAGGGTGCCACCGCCGTTGTTGAAGCGGCCCGTGACCGTGATCCGGCTGTCGGAGGTCCCTGCCGAACTCAAGGTGCCGCCTGCGTTCGACAGCGAACCGGCGTTGATCTGCTGTGCGCCGTTGGCGGCGATGGTGCCGCCGTCATTGCCGAGCGCACCGCGCACCTGCAGCGACATCGCCTGGTTGCCGGTGGCGTTCAGCGTACCGGCCGTGTTGTCCAGCTGGCCGGCCTCGATGCTGACCTGCTGCGCGGCGGTGGTGCCTGCGCTGAGATCCAGGGTCTCGCCCTTCAGCTGCAGCTCGCCGTTGCTGACGATGCGGCCGGCGTGGCCCTGCAGCGTGGTGGCATCGATCTGCAGCAGGCCGTCACCGGCCTGCTCGATGCTGCCGCTGCGGTTGTCCAGCGAAGCCGCCGCAACCTGCATGCCCGCGCCGCTGGCGATGACGCCCTTGTTGCTGTTGTCGAGCAGGCCATCGGCCTTGACCACCAGCCGTGCGGCGCTGTGCAGCGTGCCACCCTGGTTGTCGATGCTGCCGGAGCTGATGCCAAGCCCACCGTTGGCCAGGATGCGGCCGCCGCGGTTGTTGATGTCCTGGCCGATGATCAGCTGGCTCGCCGCTGTACCCGCCGACTGCAGCGTGCCGCCCGCGTTGACCAGCGCGGCACTGCGCAGGTCCAGCCCGCCATTGCTGGACACGGTACCGCCGCTGTTGTCGATGCGTTCGCGCGCGCTCAGCCGCAGCATGTCATTGCCGGTGGCGGTGAGCGTGCCGCCGGCGGTGATCAGCGAGCCGGTGTCGATCTCGATCCGCTTGGCGGAGGTGACACCCGCACGCAGGTCGGTGGTGGTGCCCTTGAGCAACAGGCTGCCATTGCTGACCAGCGTGCCGCCGGTGCCGTTGAGCGTGCCGGCGTCGATCGACAGCACGCCTTCACCGGCGTGCTGCACGGTGCCGCCGGCATTGCCGAACACCGCCGCCTGGATGCCGAGGTCGCCGTTGCTGGCCAGCAGGCCGCCCTCGCCGTTGTCCAGCGTGCCGACCACGTTGATCGTGCTGCCCTCGGCACCGGTCGCGATGACCTTGCCGGCGCGGTTGTCGAAGGACTGTGCGTCCAGCGCGATGCGCTCGGCCTGCAGGGTGGCTCCGCGATGGTCCACGCTGCCCGCCTGCAGGGTGATGCCGCCCGCGCTGGCGATGCTGCCACCCTGGCCGTCCAGTTGCCCGGTGCGCAGCAGCAGGCCCTGGGTGCCGGCATGGCTGAGCGTGCCCTTCACGTTGGCCATGTGGCCGGCATCGATCTTCAGCGCGGCACCGTTGCTGGCGAGCACGCCGTTGCTGTTGTCGAACAGGCCCGCTACGTGCAGCTCGGTCGTGGCACTGCCTGCCGAACTGAGCGTGCCACCACGGTTGGAGAGTTCGCCGGCTTCGATGCGCTGCGCACCGTTGCTGGCGATGGTGCCCGCGTCGTTGGCCAAGCGGCCGCTTACCTGCAGTGCCAGCGTCCCGCTGCCGGTTGCGCGCAGCGCGCCTGCGCTGTTATCCAGGCTGTCGGCCACGATATCGAGCTGCTCGGCCGCCACGCTGCCGCCGCGCAGATCCAATGACCCGCCCTGCAGTGACAGCGCGCGGGCGGCACCGATGCTGCCGCCCTGGCCCGACAGCGTTTGCGCCTCGATGCGCAGGTTGCCGTTGGCAGAGATCGCGCCGCTGCGGTTCTCCAGCTGCGCGGCGCGGATTGCGGATGCAGCATCACCGGCGGCAATCAACTTGCCATGGTCGTTGACGAAGCGGCCTGCGTGCACATCGACGGCCCCATTGCTGCCCAGCGTTCCGCCGGTATTGTCGAGCAGGCTGCGGGCCTGCAGCTGGAGCGCCTGGGTGCCCAGCGCACTCAGCTGGCCACCGGCGGTGATCACGGTGTCGCCGTCGATGCTGATGCGCTGCGCGGTGGTGGTGCCGTTGCGCAGATCGAGGGTGTCGCCCTGCAGATCCAGCGAACCGTTGCTGAGCAGGGTGCCACCGGCGCCGGTCAGGTCCTGCGTGGTGATGACCAGGCTGCCGGACCCGGCCTGCTGCACGGTTCCGCCAGCATTGCCGAAGGTACGCGCGTGGATATCCAGGTTGCCATTGCTGGCCAGGGTGCCGCCATTGCCGTTGTCCAGCGCGCCCTGCACGCGCAGCGTATTGCCACCGGTGCCGGTGGCGATGATGTGCCCGCCGCGGTTGTCGAACCCGGTCGCCGTGATGTCCAGCTGCGCGGCAGCCAGCGACGCGCCCTGGTGATCGACCTCGGCCGCAGTAAGCTGCAGGGCGCCGGCAGTGGCGATCTGCCCCTTTGCTCCGTCCAGGCGCCCGCTGTCGATGACCAGGCCGTCGCTGCCCGCATGGCTGAGGGTACCGCCGGCATTGACCAGCGCGCCGCTCTTCAGCTGCAGGTGGGCGGCATTGCTGGCGATGCTGCCGCCACTGTTGTCGAGCGTGCCGTCGACCCTGATCTGCGAAGCTGCCGTTCCCGCCGAACTGAGCGCACCGCCGCGGTTGGACAGCGCACCCGCCTGGATCTGCTGCGCGCCATTGGCACTGATGCTGCCGCCGTCGTTACGCAGCAGGCCCTGCACCTGCAGCTGCATCGCATTTTCGCCCAGTGACAGCAGGCTGCCGCCACTGGTGTCCAGCCCGGCAGCGTCGATCTTTACGTCACGGGCGCGGGTGCTGCCCTTCTGCAGGTCCAGCTGCTGCCCGCTCAACTGCAGCTGACCGTTGCTGGCGATGCTGCCACCGGTCCCCTGCACGGAGGTCGCGTCGATCTTCAGCGTGCCGGTGCCGGCGTGGTCGATGCTGCCGCCCTCGTTCAGCAGGCCATCGGCCGTGATGTCCAGGTCGCCATTGCTGGACAGCAGGCCGCGCTGGTTCTGCAGCCGCTGGCTGGCATGGATGCGGCTGGTGCCGGTGCCTGCGGCGATCAGTTTGCCGCCATCGTTGATGACGGTGCCGCCGTTGATGTCCAGCGCACCATTGGCGCCCACGGTGCCGCCACTGTTGTCCAGGGTGCGCGCTACCTGCAGGCGCAACGCATCACTGCCAGTCGAGGTCAGCGTGCCGCCAGCGGTGGTCAGGTCGCCGGCACGCACATCGATGCGCTGTGCAGCGGTGGTGCCATTGCGCAGGTTGAGGGTATCGCCGTGCAGCTGCAGGGTACCGTTGCTGAGGACGGTGCCGCCCTGGCCCTGCAGGTTGGCGGTAGTGATGCGCAGGTTGCCGATACCCGCCTGCTGCACGGTACCTGCGGCATTGCCAAAGGATGCTGCGTCGATCTGCAGGTCGGCATTGCTGGCCAGCAGGCCACCGTCGCTGTTGTCCAGATGATTACGCACGCTGAGCGTGCTGGCCTGCTGGCCGGTGGACAGCACGCGGCCGCCACGGTTGTCGAAGTCCTGTGCCGTCAGCTCGAGCTGGCGGGCGACCAGCTGCGCGCCGCGGTGGTCGGCACGGCCCAGCAGCAGGTCTGCCGCGCCTGCGGTAGCGATGCTGCCCTGTACACCCTCCAGTACCTCCGCACGCAGCAGTAGCCCTTCGCTGCCGGCGTGGTTGATGCTGCCCCGGGTGTTGACCAGGGTACCGATGTCGAGGCCGAGCCGCGTGGCATTGCTGGAGATGCTGCCCTCGCTGTTGTCGAGCTGGCCGATCGTCCAGGTCGTCTCGGCGCTGCCACCGTGGGCAAGGCTGCCGCCGCGATTGATCGCCGACTGTGCCTTCAACTCGAAACCACGGGCGAAGGTCATGCGGCCGCCGCTGTTGTCCAGCTGTTGCACCTGCGCGCTGGCCGCGCCCTGGACCTGCAGGGTGCCACGCATGTTGCGCAGCGCTTCTCCCTGCACCTGCAGGGTGCTTGCACCCAGCGTGCCGTCGCTGTTGTCCAGGCTGTTGCGGGCGCTGAGCTGCAGGTCACCGCTGGCTTCAATGCGGCCGCCATCGTTGCCCAGCGTTCCTGCGATGTTGAGCACACCGGCCGCCAGCGGCGGAAGCGGCGTGACCGGCGGGGTGCCGCCGCCGGTGCCGGGGGTGCCAGTGCCCGGGGTACCTGTGCCTGGAGTGCCGGTACCTGGAGTGCCGGTACCTGGCGTACCCGTACCTGGCGTACCCGTACCCGGCGGGGTGCCGGTGCCGCCGGTGCCGGTGCCTGGCGAAACACTGGACACGGTGCCGATACGGCCCTGCAGGTTGCTGAGGTCGGCGGCCTGCAGCTGCAGCGCCTGCGTTCCAAGCTGTTCGATGCTGCCGCCGCGGTTACGCAGCGCATCGGCATTCACTTCGATGCGTCGCGCATTGAGCGTGCCGCCACTATTGTCGACATCTGCCGGGGTCTGCACGCGCAGCTCGCGCTCGGCACTGAGCGTGCCGGCATTGGCGATGCCCGCGCTGGCGTCGATGCGCAGGTCCTGCTGCGCATGCATCGCGCCGGTGTTCTGCAGCCGGCCGTCGGCGGTGACCACCAGCTCGCCGGCCTGGGCACCGATCTTGCCGGCATTGCTGACGCCCACGCCATGTTCGTTGCCGACCAGCCAGATGCGGTTGGCATACATGCCGCCCAGCGCGCCCACATCCAGCGCGAAGGTGGGCGCGGCGGACGTGGGCTTCTGCTGCTGCACGCTGCTGTGGTCGGCACTGACCACGTTGCTGCCCAGGCTGGCCTGCAGCTGGTTGGCCCAGATGCCGGCATTGACCTGCAGCGAACGGGTGATGATGTCGGTGTAGTCGGCGCGGCTGGTATCCAGGCCCGCGCCACCGACGCCGATGCTGCCACCTTCCACGCGATAGCCTTCCAGCACGCCATTGCTGACGATCGGCGTGCCGGTGGTCAGGGTCACCCGGCTGGCGTTGAGGAAGCCCGCGCCATTGACCTGGATCCCGGCCGGGTTGGCGATGACCACCTGCGCCCGCGCACCGGCCACCTCCACATAGCCATTGAGGTGGCTGGGATTGCTGCTGTTGACCTCGTTGAGGATGACCCGCGCGGTGCCCGTGGCCAGCCACGGATTGCCCTGCACCCAGCCACCCAGCTGGGTCTGCACCTCGCCGCGCGAGTTGTTCAGGATCACGCCCTGCTGGCCGACGTCGAACTGCTGGTAGGTATTGCGCGACACCCCGCCCGCACTGGGCGTGGTGATGTTGACCTGTGGCGTGCCGTTGGCCGAGGTGATCACCGTCGGGCGCTGGTTTGCCGGCGCGCCCGGGTCGGCGGCGATGCGGCCCGGGTCGGCCGGCGCCTGCTGCGCGGACAACGGCTGCACCAGCCCCACCCAGCCCAGCACCAGCCACAACGCGAAACTGATCGGACGCAGGGTGCCGACCGTGCGGCCTTCACGATTGTCGGCACCGCCGTGCGCGGCGTTGACCAGCTCGGACGCAACCTGCATGACCCCGAGCGTACGGTTGAAGACCAGACGGTAGACTTTGTTCACGGCGCTGATTCCTTTCGGTGCTGTTGGGTGGTGTGCGCGGCGGGCTGCGCGGTACCGCATCGTGTTGGCCGCGCTGCAGGCAGCGCAGGCCGGCCATGCGCAGGCGTCAGAACGAGACGCCCATGTTCATTCCGAACGTGGTGTAGGCGGTCTGGAAGCCGCGCGGCCTGGACAACGGACTGCCGACGAAGGCATCCCAGTTGATGTGGCGGGTGCCGCCGCGAAGGCCGAGCGCGGTACCGGTGAGCCGGTCGCCGAGCAACCGGGCCGTGGACGGGCCGCCGACGCGGCCGTGATCGACCGCGACGTAGGCCTCCACGCCACTGCCCAGGGGTACGCCCACTTCATTGCGCAGCAGCCAGCCGCGCTCGCCGGTCAGCGACATTTCGCCATCGAAGCCACGCACGGTGTAGCGGCCACCGATCGAGAACCGATCCTGCGGTACCAGCGGTGAGCGGTTCCACTGCGCACGCCAGCTGCCGGTGTAGCGCAGGCTCTGGCGGCCCCACTGCATCGGCACGACCAGCTGCGCATCGGCGGTGTAGATGCGGCCATGCGCCGTGCCTTCGCCAAAGGCCTCTTCTGGTGCGCGCAGCGCGTTGAAGGCACCGGTGCCCTTGCGGTACGCCAGGTTCACATCCAGCGTCGCCTTGCCGATGAAGTGCCGGTGGCCCAGGCCCAGTTCCCAGCCCGCCATGCGGCGGCGCTGCACTTCGATCTCGGTATCGTTGATGAAGTTGTCCGATTCGCGGTACCAGCCGCGCGCGTACATGCTGGTCTTGGCGCGCGCGTTGCGGAACAGCATGCGCGTCAGGCGCAGCTCGGCGTTGCGGCTGGAGCCACTGTAGACGTAGTTCTCGAATGCGCCGGCAACGGTCTGCTCATAGTCGAAGTTGCTGGCGTTGGCGCCCAGCAGCCATCCGCCCAGCGGCACGCTGTAATGCACTGCCCAGCTGTCGGTGCCACGCTCGCTGCCGTTGAACACCGATTTGCCCACGTTGATGTAGAACAGATCGCTGAGGCCGGCCGCGTTGTCCACCGACACCGTGGTGCCGGCCTGCATCTTGCCGGTGGACTGGCTGCCGGCATCGTCCAGGGTCAGGTTGACCCGTACCAGGCGCGCCTGCTGCCAGCTGATCACCAGATCGCTCTCGCCCGGCTTGGCCGCCGCGCCATCGGCCGGGGGCGCGATCTGGATGTCCACCTGCGCGGTCGGCACGCGCTGCAGGTTTTCCAGCGCCTGTTCGATGTCACGCAGGTTCAGTACTTCGCCGCGTGCCACCCGCACCGCATTCCAGAGGGCGGGGGTGCGGCCTGCGCCGTCGGCAAAGCGGATGGCATTGACGCGGCCCGGCACGACCGTGAGCGTCAGGATGCCGGTCTTCAGGTCCTGCGGTGCGGCCAGGATGCGGGTGGTGACGTAGCCGCGCTCGATGATCGCGTTCTGCACGCGCTTCATCACGATGTCCACGCCGGCGGTACCCAGGCAGCGCCCGGTGGCGGGGTCGCTGCGCGGATCGGCGGCCGCCAGCGCCCAGCGGAAGCGGTCCGCTAGATCCCCCTGCAGCGCGATGGTGTTGATGGTGAAGCAGGGGGACTCTTCCACCGGCAGGTGGCCGAGGTCTTCGGTAGCCGGCTGCAGGCGGACATCCGGCGTGGACTCCTGCTGCTCACGCAGCGCGCGCTCGCGCTCCTGCTGCCGGAGCAGTTCCTGCTCCGGTGACACCGTCTGTGCCCATGCCGGCGCCTGGAGGCCAGTGATGGCCAATGCCACGCCCACGGACAACCGCCACTGCAACACCCGGCTGCGTACTTTACGTCCTTGTTCCACGATGCTTTTCCCTGCTGATGACTGCCAGACCGACGAAGATGCGGCTGGAAGAGGCAGCACTGTAAGGGAATCGTGTGGCAGGAAAAAGCGCCAGAGAACCGCGCTGGCGCAAGCCTTCAAGGCAAAGTGTGATGTCCGACGGAGGGCATTCCGCCAGCGGGCAGCGCCCTGGATCTACACTGGAACCAGCAGAGCACCGCCAGTGCGTCGACTGATGCCGGTGGCACAAGGAAAACCTGTACCTGACGCCCGCCACTGCGTGCAGCGCAGCAGTGGCGGGGCGCCCTTGAAACCGTGAAACCGGTCAGGCCTCGTAAGCCGATTCACCATGCGAGGTGACATCCAGACCGGTGCGTTCGGCTTCCTCGGTCACGCGCAGGCCGACCACGCTGCGCACCACCAGCAGGATCAGCGTGGTCACCACCGCCGACCACACCACGGTGAGGCCGACGCTGACCACCTGCACCCACACCTGGTGGGCGATATCCAGACCGGCCTTGGTACCACCCAGCGACTGTGCACTGAACACACCGGTGAGAATCGCGCCGACGATGCCGCCGACACCATGCACACCGAACACGTCGGCAGTGTCGTCCACCTTCAGCAGGCGCTTGAGGCCGGTCACGCCCCAGACGCAGACCACGCCGGCGACGAAGCCGATGATGATCGCGCCGAGTGGGCCGACGGTGCCGCAGGCCGGGGTGATGCCGACCAGGCCGGCCACCGCGCCCGAGGCCGCGCCCAGTGCCGACGGCTTGCCCTTGCTGATTGCTTCCACCAGCGTCCAGCCGAGTACGGCCGCGGCAGTGGCCAGCACGGTGTTGAGGAAGGCCAGCGAGGCCACGGTATCGGCCGCCGCCGCCGAGCCGGCGTTGAAGCCGAACCAGCCCACCCACAGCAGCATTGCGCCGATATAGGTAAACGGCACGTTGTGCGGCTTCAGCGCGGTCTGGCCATAGCCCAGGCGCTTGCCGACGAACCACGCGGCAACCAGGCCTGCAACGCCTGCGTTGATGTGCACCACGGTACCGCCGGCGAAGTCGATGGCACCCAGCTCACCCAGGTAGCCGCCACCCCAGACGATGTGCGCCATCGGGATGTAGCTGAGGGTGAACCACAGCGCCGAGAACAGCAGCACCGCGCGGAACTTGATGCGTTCGGCGAAAGCACCAACGATCAGCGCGGTGGTGATGCCGGCAAAGGTCGACTGGAAGGCGACGAACAGATAGTCCGGCAGTCCCTTGATCGGCGTGTTGCCCACCGACTCGGGGGTGAAGCCCTTGAGGAAGGCGAACTCGGTGAACGAGCCGAAGAACGGGTTGCCTGCACTGAACACCGCGCTGTAGCCGTAGGCCACCCACAGCAGCAGCACCAGCGAGAACACCACCAGGATCTGGCTGAGCACCGACAGCACGTTCTTCGAGCGCACCAGCCCGCCGTAGAACAGGGCCAGGCCCGGCACCACCATCAACAGCACCAGCAGGGTGGAGGTGAGCATCCAGGCCACGTCGCCATGATCATAGGCGGCGGCCGCTTCGGCCACGGCCGGTGCAGCAGCTGCAGCTGCAGGGTCCTGCAGCGGTTCAACGGCCACGCTTTCGCTCGGCAGTGGCGACACCTGCGCCTGGGCGTGGGCATTGCCCGGCCAGGCACCGGCAGCCAGCGCGCTGAGCAGCATCAACAGGCACACGATATGGAACCGGGCTTGCCACCCGGTGAGAAGGCGCATCTTCATGGGGGAGTCTCCGGAAGGGGGTTACAGCGCGTCGGCACCGATTTCGCCGGTACGGATGCGGATGACCTGTTCGACGGCGGTGACGAAGATCTTGCCGTCACCGATCTTGCCGGTGCCTGCCGACGATTGGATCGCTTCGATCACCGCATCGGCACGCTCGTCGGTGACCACGGTTTCGATCTTGATCTTGGGCAGGAAGTCGACGACGTACTCGGCGCCGCGATACAGCTCGGTGTGGCCCTTCTGGCGGCCGAAGCCTTTCACTTCGGTCACGGTGATGCCCGACACGCCCGCGTCGGACAGGGCCTCGCGGACCTCGTCGAGCTTGAACGGCCGGATGATGGCGGAGATCAGTTTCATGCGCATGTCCCGAGGGTGGATGGGGCCAGCGCGCCAGCGCGCGTTGGCATCAGGCAACCAGCGGCCATCACGGTGATGGCCGTGGCAGTTGCACCGGACACGTACAGGGCCGGGACGGCCGTGCCTCTCTCCTTGCACGACCGACGCGGGAGGGAGGGCGGCCCTGGTCGCGTATCCGGTCTTTCTCTTGCCCCTGGATCAGGGGTCAGAGCCCATTCGTAGACGAACGGGACCGACCCCGATCTGACCGCGGCTCCCCAGCCGCGAAAACGGAAGCGATGGCGGCGGGTGGGAGGGGGAAGCCCACCGCCATCGCATCCGGTCAGCTCGCGTAGTACAGCTGGTACTCCAGCGGGTGGGTGGCCGCGCGGAACTTGGTCACTTCCTGCATCTTCAGCGCGATGTAGCCGTCGATGAAGTCATCGCTCATCACGCCGCCGGCCTTCAGGAACTCGCGGTCCTTGTCCAGCGCTTCCAGGGCCTGGTCCAGCGAGGAGCAGACCTGCGGGATCAGCTTCTCTTCTTCCGGCGGCAGGTCGTACAGGTCCTTGTCGCTCGGTGCGCCCGGGTCGATCTGGTTCTTGATGCCGTCCAGGCCGGCCATCATCAGCGCGGTGAAGGTCAGGTAGCCGGACTGGATCGGGTCCGGGAAGCGCATTTCAATGCGGCGTGCCTTCGGGTTGGACACCCACGGAATGCGGCACGAGGCCGAGCGGTTGCGGGCCGAATAGGCCAGCATCACCGGCGCTTCGTAGCCCGGCACCAGGCGCTTGTAGCTGTTGGTGCCCGAGTTGGCGAAGGCATTGATGGCCTTGGCATGCTTGAAGATGCCGCCGATGTACCACAGCGCCAGCTGGCTCAGGCCGCCGTAGCCGTCACCGGAGAACAGGTTGGTGCCGCCCTTGGACAGCGACTGGTGCACGTGCATGCCGCTGCCGTTGTCGCCGACGATCGGCTTGGGCATGAAGGTGACAGTCTTGCCGTTGCGGTGCGCGACGTTCTTGATCACGTACTTCATGCGCAGCAGTTCGTCGGCCTTCTGCACCAGGGTGCTGAACTTGGTGCCGATCTCGCACTGGCCGGCGGTGGCCACTTCATGATGCTGCACTTCCACTTCGATGCCGACCTGTTCCAGGGTCTTGCACATCTCGGCGCGCAGGTCGTGCAGGGTGTCGGTCGGCGGGACGGGGAAGTAGCCGCCCTTCACGCCCGGACGGTAACCGCTGTTGGCGCCGTCGTACTTGGCGCCGCTGTTCCACGCCGCTTCTTCCGAGTCGACCTGGAAGAAGGTGTGGCCCATTTCATTGGCGAAGCGGACCGAGTCGAAGATGAAGAATTCCGGCTCCGGGCCGAAGAACGCGGTTTCGGCGATGCCGGAGGACTTCAGGTAGGCCTCGGCACGCTTGGCGATGCCGCGCGGGCAGCGGCCGTACGGCTGCATGGTGGCCGGATCGAGGATGTCGCAGCTGATCACGATGGTCGGATCGGCGTAGAACGGGTCGACGTAGGCGCTGGCGGTATCCGGCAGCAGCACCATGTCCGATTCGGCGATGCCCTTCCAGCCGGCGATCGAGCTGCCATCGAACATCTTGCCTTCTTCGAACAACGACGGCTCGACGATGCTGACCGGGAAGGTCACATGCTGCTCGACGCCACGCATGTCGACAAAGCGCAGGTCGACGAACTCGATCTGGTTGTCCTTGATCAGCTTCTCAACGTTTTCCACGGACATCGGTACGACCTCGGATGGGGATGAATGCCTGCTGAGGTACAGCAACGACCGTGCCAACTTTTCGCTGGCCGCAAGTCATTGATTTCAAAAAGGGCGCTCCGTGGCGGTGCAGAACGGCGCGCACCAAACGGGTGCACCCGGCACCAGACGCACCCGTTTGGTGCAGCAGGGATCGTCTATCCTCTCGACCTTCTTCCTTCCTGCCGCGCGTGCCCGCACCGTCCATGTCCGACCTGCTCTCCGCCCTGCTGCTGGGCATCCTCGAAGGCTTGACCGAATTCCTGCCGATCTCCAGCACCGGCCACCTGCTCATCGCCCAGCACTGGCTGGGCGCCCGTTCGGACTTCTTCAACATCGTCATCCAGGCCGGTGCGATCGTGGCGGTGGTGCTGGTGTTCCGCCAGCGCCTGCTGCAGCTGGCCACCGGCTTCAACCAGCGTGAGAACCGCGAGTACGTGTTCAAGCTGGGCGCCGCCTTCCTGGTCACTGCCGTGGTCGGCCTGGTGGTGCGCAAGGCCGGCTGGTCGCTGCCGGAGACGGTCAGCCCGGTGGCCTGGGCGCTGATCATCGGTGGCGTCTGGATGCTGCTGGTGGAGGCCTATACCGCGCGCCTGCCCGACCGCGACCAGGTGACCTGGACGGTGGCGATCGGCGTCGGCCTGGCGCAGGTGGTGGCCGGTGTGTTCCCCGGCACCTCGCGCTCGGCCTCGGCGATCTTCCTGGCCATGCTGCTGGGCCTGAGCCGCCGCGCGGCCGCCGCCGAGTTCGTGTTCCTGGTCGGCATTCCCACCATGTTCGCCGCCAGCGCCTACACCTTCCTGGAGATGGCCAGGGCCGGGCAGCTGGGCAGCGAAGACTGGACCGACGTGGGCGTGGCCTTCCTTGCCGCGGCCGTCACCGGCTTCGTCGTAGTGAAGTGGCTGATGGGCTACATCAAGTCGCACAGGTTCACGGCCTTCGCCATCTACCGCATCGCGCTGGGCGCAGCACTGCTGCTGTGGTTGCCGTCCGGCAGCTGAACAGCGCCGGGGCACGGTAACCCCGTTGCCGGCCCCACCCCGTTTCCCCCACGGTTCCCCAAGGAGAATCACCATGAACCGCAAGCTCACCCTGCTCCTCCCGCTGGCCCTGATGGCCGCCTGCAGCCAGACCCCGGCCCCGGCCGGCACCGGTGGCGACGACGTGGCCCCGGCCGCGGCCAAGGCAGCAGACCAGCAGACGCTGGCGCACCTGGACGCGCAGCGCCTGCAGAGCCAGCACTGGCTGCTGCAGCAGGCCACCGCCGCCGACGGCAAGCGCATCGACGCGCTGTTCGCCCGCGAAGACAAGCCGGTCACCCTGGACTTCGCTGATGGCCGCCTGTCGGTCAGCAACGCCTGCAACCACATGGGTGGCGGCTACACCCTGGCCGACGGCAAGCTGACGGTCAGTGCGATGGCCTCGACCATGATGGCCTGCACCGACAAGGCGCTGATGGCGCTGGACGAGGCCGTGTCGAGCCGCCTGCAGGGCGAGCTGAAGGCCGAGCAGGACGCCGACGGCAAGCTGACCTTGACCAACGCCGAGGGCGACAAGCTGGTCTTCAACCCGGAACCGACCGCTGAAACCCGCTACGGCGGCGCCGGCGAAACCGTGTTCCTGGAAGTGGCCGCCAAAACCGAGAAGTGCTCGCACCCGCTGATCCCGGACTACCAGTGCCTGCAGGTGCGTGAGGTGAAGTTCGACGACAAGGGCCTGAAGCAGGGTGAGCCGGGCAAGTTCGAGAACTTCTACGGCAACATCGAGGGCTACACCCACGAAGACGGCGTGCGCAACGTGGTGCGCGTGAAGCGCTACGAGGTGAAGAACCCGCCGGCCGATGCGCCGTCGCAGGCGTACGTGCTGGACATGGTGGTCGAGTCGGCCATCGAGAAGAAATAAAACGATGGAAGGGCGGCCGAGAGGCCGCCCTTCTTCATGGTCGGTAGAGCCGGCCGCTGGCCGGCTGCCCTGCGGGGCACCGCCAACACACGGATGTTGCCGGCCAGCGGCCGGCACTACCCGGATGCATCGGGAGATTGGCATGAAGCACGTCCCCGTCCTCATCATTGCTGCGCTGCTGGCCATGTCCGCGGATGTGGCCGCTGCCAGCACGCCCGGTACCGATCGGCTCGAAACACGCCTGTGGCAACTGGCGCGCGCCACAGATGCGCAGGGCCGGCGCATCGATGCCTTGTTCGTCCGCGGCCACGCGCCCTATACGCTGCGCTTCCAGCCCGGTTACATGAGCGAATTGAACCTCTGCAACCACGTCAGCAACGAGTACCGGCTGCAGGGCAACCTGCTGATCCTGCGCAACGGCGTGCAGACCACGGCCCAGTGCATCGATCAGGGCATGACCATGCAGCAGGAACGCGCGGGAATGCTGATGCGCGGTGGACATTCGGCGCCGACGCTTGCGTTGGATGACCACGGCGTGCTGGTGCTGCGCAATGCGCAGGGCGACATCGCGGTGTTCGAACCGGTGGCGCTGCAAGCGGATGGAAGGTAGAGCCGGCCGCTGGCCGGCATCTTCCCTGTGTTGCCGCCATTGCCTGCAGCAGCCGGCCAGCGGCCGGCTCTACCCGGTGTGCTGCTCAGCCCAGCGCCGGGTTCAACGTGTAGGTGCCGTGCAGTGCGGCTTCGGCCAGCACGTGGCCGTGCATGGCGCGGTACGCATCGGCGGCGGTGAAGCGCTGCGGCAGGTCCAGTGACGCCACGTCCAGCGCGAATACCCGGAAGAAATAGCGGTGCATGCGCTCGTCGTTGAACGGCGGATACGGGCCGTCATAGCCCAGGTAATCACCGGCCATGTCCGGGTTGCCCGCGAACCAGCCGGTGAAGTCGTTCAGACCCTGGCGGCTGCCGGCCGGGCCGGCGGGTGCGGGCTTGCCCTTCACCACGAAGCCGTCGCTGCAGCTGCCAGCGGCGATCTCCTGCACCGTGGCCGGGATATCGGCCATCACCCAATGCACGAAATCGCAGCGCGGCTGGTCGCGCGGCACGCTCATGTCGCTGCGGCCAACCGTCTCCGGCACGGTCGGTACGTCCGGGTCCACGCACACCAGCAGGAACGAACGGGTGCCGGCCGGCGCCCCGCTCCAGGCCAGGTGCGGGTTGCGGTCCGGGGCGAAACCGCTTGCGTCGCCCGCGGCGAACTCACGATCAATCGGTGCGCCGTTGGTCAGGCTGTGGCTGGTCAACTGCATCGGACTCTCCTCACTCTTCCGGGTAACCCAGGCGCACCGCAACCGGGGTGAGCTGGGCGAAGGCGGCGCTCATCACGTCGCGGTAGTTGCGCCAATGACCGGCAGGCAGGCGCGGGGCTCCCAGCTGTGCCGCCGGCGGCATCGGCCGCTCGAACAGGCGACCCAGCAGTTCGGCCATCGCCTGCGGATCATTGCCGATCTGGTCGATGCGCAGCAGCACGTGCGGGTACAGGTCGTCCTCATGCAGCGTGGCGATCTGGTTCAGCGCGCGGGTCAGCCATTCACTGGCTTCGGCCAACGACGTCATCGCCAGCGGCGCGGCGGCACCGTAGGCCACCCAGTCCAGCAGCATGTCGCGCGGGTCGCGCAGCACCAGCACCAGGCGGCCCTGTGGCAGCTGCGGGCGCAGCGCCCACAGCAGCGCGTTATCCCACCACAGCAGCCAGTCGATCACGGTGTCGCTCTGCAGGCCACGTGCCGGCAGCTGTTCACGCCAGCGCTGCACCAGCCGCTCCGGCGTCAGCACGCCCGAGGCCAGGTCCTGCAGCGTGTTGTAGTTCTGGAACGCGTCATCGGGCGGCGTGTTGGTGTAGCGGTCGCTGCGCAGCACCGGGCTGGCAGCAGCCAGGCCGGTTGCCACGCGCTCCACGCCCGAACCCGGCGCGCCCCAGAGGAAGATCGGCGCGGAGCTGGCATCGCCGTCGATGCTGCCCTTGTCCGGCCAGCTCGGCGGGGACTTGGCCTGCGGCGGCAGTGGCAAGCGCTGCGACGCCTGGTCGGCCTGCAGCGACAGCCACGTGCGCAGCGCGTCCTGCGGCTGCCCGGCGCGGTCCTGGATCTCGCCCATCCACGTCCGCAGGTCGGCACGATGGTCTTCCGGCGCCAGCTCGATCAGCGCCTGCACGCGGGCCACGGCGGCGGCGGGATCGCGCTGCAGCAGGCCTTCGACCAGGCGGGTCTCGCCGCTGACGCGGCCCGGTTCCAGGCTGACGATGCGTTCGGCGATCGCTTCGGCCTGAGCGTGTTCGCCGACCATGTCATGCAGGCGCAGGCGCGCCTCCAGGGCCGGCAGATGCGCGGGCATCGCCGCCATCCAGCGCTCGACCGCGGTCACGGCGCTTTCGCTGCCCACCTGCTCGATGGCCAGGCGTGCCAGCCACACGTCGTGCAGCTGGTCATTGGCATCCAGTACCGCATCCAGGCGTGCACGTGCTTCATCCTCTCGCCCCAGGCGCTGCCATGACATCAGCAGCAGCTGCAGCACCTGGCGGTCTTCCGGCTGCGTCTCCAGCAGCGGCAGCAGGTAGTCCAGGGCCTGCAGCGGCTGGCCATTGCGCAGCGACAGTTCACCCGCCAGGCGGCGCATCGACGGTACGTCCATCTCTGGCTGCTGCAGCGCCACCTGCATCGCTTCGGCGGCGGCCGGCACGTTGCCCTGGCGCAGTGCCAGCTGCACCACCAGGCCGTGCAGCGAGGACAGCGACGGATTGAGTTCCAGCACGCGGCGGAACGACTGCTCTGCAAACGCCAGCATGTCCTTGCCCAGGTAGGCGAAGCCCAGCGCGTACAGCACGCGGGTATCGTCCGGCAGTGCCTTGCTGGCAGCCGACAGCAGCGCCAGTGCGCGGTCGGCATCACCGCGGCGCAGTGCAACCATGCCGTCGATGGTCAGCAGCTCCGGATGGTCCGGCTCCACGCGCGCGGCCAGGGTCGAGATGCGCTGCGCTTCGTCGAAGTCATTGCGGCCGATCGCCAGGTGCGCCTGCATCAGATAGGCGGAGAACGAGTTCGGATCGAGGCCGGTGGTGCGCACCAGTGCTTCGTCGGCACCCTCGAACTGGCGCAGTGCCAGCAGCAGGCCGGCATGCTGCAGGTGCAGCTGGGCGTCGTCCGGGGCCAGCCGCAGCGCCTGCTGCAGGGCCTCCATCGCCTCCTCGGCGTTGCCCTGCTGCTGCAGCGCAAGCGCCAGCCAGCGGTGGGCGTTGGCCTGGCCGGGTTCGTCATGGGTCCACGCCTGGGCCAGCTGCACGGCCTGGTCGGCCTGGTTCTGGCGCAACGCTTGGATGATCTGGTCTTGCATGGCAGTCCGGTTCAAGTGCAAACCCGCATTGTAGCGGGCTGCGCGCTGCCGCCGGTTCAGGCCCGCAGAACCCGCCGCAGGCGCTGCGCCACCCAGCGCTCGGAGAAACCGTCGCCACGCCAGTTCTCGATGAAACCGCAGTGGCCGCCCCAGCAGGCGGTTTCCAGGTGCGCCTGGCGCGGCAGCTGCCAGTTGTTGAAGGTGGCATATGGGATCACCGGGTCATCCTGCGCCATCAGGATGTCGGCCGGTACCTGCAGGGTCGACAGGCGATCGCCGGCAATCGAGTAGCCGTCGAAATAGGCCTGCAGCGAACCGAAGCTGGTGTGGCGCTCGACCAGCCAGGCGGTCAGCGCGCGGATGTCCAGCTTCAGCACGCGGTCGTCGCAGTCGCTCAGCTCGGGGAACAGGTCGCGCTTGCGGCGCAGCGAACCGGCCCACTTGCGGCGGAAGTACCAGTCGTACATCGCCGGTCCGTTCTCGATGCTTTCCATGGTCAGCGCCGGGTCCAGCACCGGGCACACCGAGGCCACGCGCTGCAGCGGCACGCCGGCGGCCGGTGCACGCAGGGCCAGGCGCAGCACGAAGTTGCCGCCCAGCGAGTAGCCGGCGGCCACCAGCGGCAGCTGCGGCCAGCGCTGGGCGACGTCACCCGCGGCGTGCACCACTTCGTCGATCAGGTTGGAGTGGAAGATGCCGGGGTTGAGGTGATGGGTGTTGCCGTGGTCGCGGAAGTTCAGTCGCACCACGTCGAAGCCCTGTTCCAGCATGCGCGCGGCCGCCATCCGCATGTAGCTGGATTCGGCACTGCCTTCCCAGCCATGCAGCAGCAGCGCGATGCCCTTTGGCTCCCGGCCTTCGACATGGCTGTGCCAGCCCTGCAGGCGAACGCCATCGCCGCCATCCAGGATCAGCTCCTCGCTGACCGCACCGGTGGCGGCCAGCAGCAGCAGGCCACGCTGGAGGCGCATGCGACTGGAGCTGAGCATCGACTGCAGGTGGGGATTGCGCAGCCAGCGCGGTGGCTGGTAGTCAGCCGCATGCAGCGTCGGCGTACCGGCGTCCAGGACAGGTGGCGGGATCAGGGCCACCGCAGCCTCACCCGGTGCTCATGGCCGCCACGATGCGCGCGCGCGAGGTTTCCGCGATGCGCCGACGGCCTTCCAGGTCCTGTGCACCGATCGGTGCCAGGAAGTGCACTTCCGCACGTCGCGCCGGCTCGCCGAGCAGGCGCAGGAAATTGGCGAAGAAGCTTTCGTTCGGGCCGAACGCGACGATGGTCTGCGCGCCGCCCTTCACCCCGTATACCAGTGCCACCGGCTGCACCGGCACGCCGGTCTCGACCGCAGCCTGGAAGATGCGGGCGTGGAACGGGCCCACTTCGTGACCGCCGCGGGTCCGCCCCTCCGGGAACACGCCCACGGCCTTGCCCTCGCGCAGGCGGTCGGCCATCACCTGCATCACGCCACCGAGCGATTCGGTGTTGCCTCGCTGGTGGAAGATGGTCTGGCCGCGCGCGGCAAGCCAACCCACCAGCGGCCAGCTGGCGATCTCGCGCTTGGCGACGAAGCCCATCATGCGCTGGCTGTGCAGGATGCAGATATCGACCCAGCTGACATGGTTGGCCACGAACAGCACGGCACCGGGCAGTGGCGCGCCGATCTGCGTCAGGCGGAAGCCGAAGATCCACATCAGCCCACCCTGCCACCAGTTGACCACCTTGGCGCCGAAGGTCGCCTCGCCCACGCGCAGCTCGCCCCACGGCGGAAGCATGCCGATCAGGATGAGCGGCAGGAACACGATGATGTGGACCAACAGCAGCGGTACGCGGTACAGGTAACGGCACACACGCGCCACGCCGCCACGGGGGGCCGGAGTGGGGGAAGTCATCCGCGCACGATACCGGAGGGCCGTCATCGCTGCCAGCCGATTTAGGCCATAACAGCCATCGACCGGGGCAATCGGCGGGGAACGCTGGGTTCCGCCGCCGTCAACGAGCCCCGCGGAGCTCAGCCGTGGCCGGCAGCCACCACCGCCAGGGTCAGCCGCGAGATGCATACCAGGCGGCCCTGCTCGTCCTCGATGCGGATCTCCCACAGCTGGGTGCTGCGGCCGACGTGCAGCGCGCGGGCGGTGCCGGTGACCGTGCCCGAGCGCACGGCGCGCACGTGGTTGGCGTTGATCTCCAGGCCCACGCAGATCTGCTTGCCGGTATCCACGCACAGGTTGCCGGCGCTGCTGCCCAGGGTCTCGGCCAGCACCACCGAGGCACCACCATGCAGGATGCCGTAGGGCTGGCGGGTGCGCTCATCCACCGGCATGGTGGCCTGCAGCCAGTCCTCGCCGGCGGCGCTGAAGACGATGCCCAGGGATTCAATCGCCGTGTCGCGGCTGAGCGCGTTGAGCTGCTCGATGGAAACGGCTTCGCGGAACACCTGGGTCATGCGGGTACCTTCAGAGGATGGGAACGAGACCGGCGCCGAATGCTGTCAGCATGCGCACCAGCAGCCACTTCGGGCCGACGTTGACTTCGGGGAAGTCGCCGACGGCGACGTAGCAGCGATGGAAATCAGGATCCTGCCGTGGCAGCGGCCGCGGGCACTCGGGGCCGGGCTTGAACTCGTAGTCGGTGGCGTAGCGCCACGGCCAGAAATCAAGGATGGGCAGCGCTTCGGAGGCCTTGCCGACGCTGTAGTTCAGCCCCGACAGCACCGGTGGCTTGGCCCGTGGCGCCACCGTCCAGGAGTTCTGCGGGTGGGTATCACGCAGGATGCTCTGCGCCAGTTCCTCGGCAAAAACAGGGTCATCGATGATCACCGCGCCTTCGGTGTTGTAGTTCTCGCTGCGCGGATCGAAGTTGTGGGTGCCGACCACGCCGATGCGGCGGTCGACCACCAGCGACTTGGCATGCAGGCCCATGCGCGCGCCCTTGCGGGTGACCGGCAACGGCTTGTTGACCGCCTTGCTGCCCAGGAACGACGGCCGCGTCTCGGTGCGCAACAGGCGCGTTTCCACCTCGCTGCCGGCGGCGCGACGGCGTGCGCGTGCGTTGTCGTAGGCACCATCGCTGTGGCGATGGTTCAACGGGCCCTGCTTGCTGCCAGCATCCGAACCACTGCTGCTGCCACTGCGTGCGTTGCTGCCGGCGGCACTGCCGCCGATCAGCGGATTGCGGTCGCCCTCGTCTTCCCCCCCGGGCGCGGCGATCGGGTCCGGCAGCAGGTTGCGGTAGTCGACCGGCGCATCCAGCGGGAACGGCTTGTATTCGAAGATGTTGAAGCCCAGTTCGCGCATGTTGCGCCGCTTGTACTTGTACGACAGCGCATACACGATCGGGTTGTCGGTCGCCGCCAGGCTGTTGCTGGACACCACCACGCGGGGTGGCTGCGGGCGCTTGCGCAGTTCACGGAACAGCTTCTGCGCCGGCTTGGACAACACCAGGTACGGCGTCTGCAGGATCACTTCCTTCTGCGCACTGGCGATCAGCGCATCCAGCTGTGGCTCGGTCACATGCTGGCCGGCCAGCGGGGCATCGGCCTTCTCGCGGCGATGCTTGCGTGGCAGGTCGGCCACGTAGCGCACCGATGCCACCGGTAGCGCGGTATCCACGAAGGAACGGGTGACGAACTCGGTGTCGTTGGCTTCGGCGCTGACCCGCTGTACCCGTTCCGGGCGCCGGAAGGTGGCCGGTGGCAGCGTTGGCACGCCTTCGCGCAGCAGGGTGCGGCCCACGTCGTTGAGGCGCTCGGCCGGCACGCTGCGGTGGGCGCGCCAGAACGCGTCGAAGTTGGCCGCCATCGCACGTGCTTCGGGGCCGGCGATCAGCACATCGCGGTCGCGGAAGTTGTACTCACGGTCCCAGTCGTAATAATCGTCCTGGTAGTTGCGGCCACCGACCACGCCGATCGCATCGTCGATCACCAGCAGCTTGTTGTGCATGCGCTGGTTGAAGCGGCGGAAGCAGCACAGCACGCTGCCGGCATAGTCGAAGTAGTTCAGCCGGGCCTTGCCGAAGGTCGGGTTGTAGACCCGAAGCTGGAAATTCTGGTGGGCACCGGACAGGGCGCCGAGGATCTGCAGGTCGGAGATCGCCGAGAGCTGGTCGATCAGCAGCCGTACCTTCACCCCGCGGCGCGATGCGGCCAGCAGTTCGTCGATGACCAGGCGGGCGCTGTCGTCCTTGTCGAAGATGTAGGTCTGCAGGTCGATGCTGCGGGTGGCACTGCGCAGCAGGTTCAGGCGCGCCACCAGGGCGCCCTCGCCCTCATCGAGCAGGGTGGCGTAGTGGCGCGGTCGTTCCGGGGTGGATTCGGTGAACGCCCGGCCGGCCAGCGCACGCAGCGGCGAGTCCTGTGCACAGCGGTCGGGACGCTGGCAATCCACCACGGTCGAACGTGCCTGCACGGCGATTGCCTCGGCGCGGTCACGCTCGGCATTCGACAGCGATGCACAACCACTGCCCAGCAACACGGTTGCCAGCGCCAGTACACGCAGCAGGAGGTTCACGGTTTCGGCGCCTCGCTCAGGCGCGCACGCAATACGAAAGTCACTCGGTCACTCAAGGCAAGCTGCCAGCTGTCCATGCCGTACCGGCCTCGCTGCACGGTACCGCGGCTGACGACGTCGCAATCATAGCCGGGTCGGGCACACTCCGCCTTCTCGACCTTCAGTGTCTCGGGGTGGCTGATCCCGCGCAGGGTCAGCCGGCCATTGATGTCGCCACCGCTCTCCACGGTTTCCGGCCAGTACGGCAGCGAGTCGAACTCGACCACCGGATGGCGGCCGGCATCGAAGAACTCCTCGCCGCGCATCCAGCCGGTGTAGCGTGATTTGCCGGGAATCTCGACCGAGCGCGTGAACATCTTCAGGTGCACCTGGTGGCGGCCGTCGGAGAGGATCTCGATGCGCCCCTCGAAGTGCGGGAACAGGCCTTCGATACGCTGCCCGAAGCGGGTGCGCACCTCGAAGCCGATCTGCGAACGCTGGGTATCCAGGCGCATGACCCTGTGCGCCTCGGCGACCACCGGTGGCAGGGTGGTCGGCGTGGGCACGGCGGCCCAGGCCGGGCCAAGTGCCAGCAGCGCGGGCAGCAGATAGCGGCTGCGCCGCGCCAGGCTCATCGGATCACGGCCACCAGAATGCGTTCAGGCTGGCCACGCCCGGCTCGATCGAGGCCTCACGCGGGAAGCCGAGCACGGCGATCCCCGCCGGCGGCATGCCGCGGTAGTCGCTGCTGGTGCCCTCGGTCATCAACGCCACCAGCCGCTCCAGGCCCGGGTTGTGGCCGACGATCAGCACCCGGTCGAGATCACGGCGGTCGTCCACCAATGCCGCCAGGGTGCCGGGAGTGGCTTCGTAGATGCGGTCTTCCAGGCGCTTTTCCACGTAACCGATGGTGCCGAGCACGGCTTCCAGGGTTTCGCGGGTACGCCGCGCCGGTGAACACAGCACGCAGTCCGGCAGCAGGTTGTTTTCCTTCAGCCACTTGCCGGCGGCTTCGGCTTCAGCCAGCCCCACCGGCGACAACGGCCGGTCGAGGTCGGCCTGGCCGGGGGTAGCCGGTTCGGCATGGGCATGGCGCAGCAGGATCAATTCACGCATCGCGGGTTTCCATGAAGAAGAGGATGCAGCAGAAAGAGTGACGCAGGGATCAAAGCTTGAGCCAGGACAGCAGCGGCTCCCAGTCGGCCTGATGCTCGCGCACCTGGGCCGAGCGGTAGTCGAACAGGCTGCGGCCGAGGCCGGTCATGACCACGTAGCTCTGGCTGTCACGCAGCTGCGCGACCACCGGGTACGGCCATTCGGCCAGCATCTGCAACGCCTGCTGCGAAGTCTGGGTCCAGGGCTTGGTGCGGTTCAGGACCAGCCCGACCGGCAGCTTGCGGCTGTGCACCCGCGGGTTCTGGGCCAGGCTGTTGAGGAAGCCGACGATGGCTTCGATGTCCAGCGCCGAGGGCAACACCGGCACCACCACCGCGTCGGCAGCGTCAAGGAAATGGGGGATATCGTCGGCCAACGCACCGGCCGGTGCATCGATGATGACGGTTTCGGTGCCGTCGGGCAGCTTCTGTGCCCACTGCTTCTTCCGATACACATCAATGGGAAGCACCGCGCTCTCCAGCCCGGCACGCCGTTGCGCCCAGCGGGTGCTGGAGCCCTGCGGGTCGGCATCGGCGATCACCGTGGCCTTGCCCTGCAATGCCGCGTACGCGGCCAGGTGGGTGGCGACGGTGGTCTTGCCCACCCCGCCCTTGGAACCGGCCACCAGGATCGTCTTCATGCCAGCCTCGCTTCCGGGTACGTGCCCCGAGCGTACACCAGCGGTGGTGACGGGAGGTAGCACTGCGCTGAACCTGTGGCCATCGCCTTTGCTATCGTGGCGCCCCCGAAGGATCGAACCGGCATGAGCGAGCTGCAGGACCTGAGCGCACTGATCCGCGCCAACACCCCCCTGATCGTGATCGAGACCCAGGACGAGGGCCGCATCGTCGATCTGTTCCGGCAGACGCTGATGCACGTGTGGCGGGCGCTGCACCGCTGGTCGATCACCGAAGGCCTGCGCCGCATCGACCTGGACAGCGAAGATCCACCGGTCGGGCCGCCCGATGCCAGCGCGGCCCTGCAGATAATCCGCCAGGCCGAGCAGCGCGGGGTCTACCTGCTCCTCGATTTCCACCCCTACCTGGGCTATGCCAGCCACCAGCGCGCCCTGCGCGACCTGATCCAGCGCCGCCACAGCGAACCGCACGTGCTGGTTCTGATCGGCGCCAAGGTCGAACTGCCGGCCGAGCTGGAAGCGCTGGCGGTACGCTTCAACCCGCGCCTGCCCGACGCCAACGCCCTGCTGAAGATGCTGCGCGAAGAGGCCGATGCCTACGCCCGCGAGCATGGCGGCCGCCGGGTGGAAGTGGACAGCGAAGCGGTCAAGAAGATCCTGAAGAATCTGCAGGGGCTGAGCCTGGTCGATGCCCGGCGCATCGCGCGCCAGCTGATCTACGCCGATGGCGCGCTGCGCGATGACGACCTGCCGCAGCTGGCACGGCTGAAGTTCGAGCTGCTCAACCGCAGCGGCCACCTGTTCTTCGAGCATGACAGCGCGCGCTTCGGCGACGTGGCCGGCGCCAACCGGCTCAAGCGCTGGATCAACCAGCGGCGTGTGGCGTTCATCGCTGGCTCGGCACCGGCCGGGCTGGACCCGCCGCGCGGCATGTTGCTGCTGGGCGTACAGGGCTGCGGCAAATCGATGCTGGCCAAGGCCACCGCTGCCGGCTTTGGTGTGCCGCTGCTGCGCCTGGACGTCGGCGCGCTGTACAACAAGTACCACGGCGAGACCGAGGCCAACCTGCGCCAGGCCCTGGCCTCGGCCGAGCAGCTGGCGCCCTGCGTGCTGTGGATGGACGAAATCGAGAAGGGCCTGGCCAGCGGTGGCGAAGACGGCGGCGTGTCGCGCCGCGTGCTCGGCCATCTGCTGACCTGGATGGCCGAGCGCAAGGCACCGGTGTTCATTGTGGCCACTGCCAACCAGGTACATGAGCTGCCTGCCGAACTGCTGCGCAAGGGCCGTTTCGACGAGATTTTCTTCGTCGACCTGCCCTCGCCTGAAGTGCGCGTGGAGCTGCTGCGGCTGCACCTCGGCCGGCGCCAGCTCAACGCCGACGACTTCGCACTGCCCGCGCTGGCGGCTGCCGCCAACGGGTTCTCCGGTGCCGAGATCGAGCAGGCGATCGTGGCCGGGCTGTATGCGGCGCATGCCGAGGGCCGGCCGCTGGATACCGAGCTGCTGATGAACGAGATCCGTGCGACGCGACCGCTGTCGGTACTGATGGCCGAGCAGGTCGAGGCGCTGCGGGCGTGGGCGTCGGGGCGGACGGTGTCCGCGGACGATTGAGTTTTCCCGCGAACGGCGCAGCCCCTCGTGGTTGGTCGCTCAAAGCAACAGCCGTGGTTGGCCGGGCGGGGTGGGTTCGCGGGGGACGCCGTAAACCCATCCATGGGGGCTTGGCCGCGGCATCCATGCCGCGGACACCCCCGCGAACCCACCCCGCCCGGCCTCTGACAATTTCCGACTGCGTCCGCCACGGAAAAGAAAGAAGAAAAGCAGAAGCAAAAGCAAAAGCGCTTGGCTGGCCGCTCTTTGTAGAGCCGAGCCCACGCTCGGCTGCCTTTCGATCAGATATCGAATAGTCGATTCCGATGCAGATTCATCCACGCATGGCGTGGATCTACCGTGTCGACCAAGGTCGACACCTACCAACAGCAGCGTCGAACCGTCAGAGGTGGGGCGGTGTGGGTTGGCAGGACCGTTGGCGCCATGGATGGCGCCATCGAGCCCCCAGGGACGGGTTTACGGCGTGTCCTGCCAACCCACACCGCCCCGCCATCCCGCGGATTGCCCGCTGTTGCTCCGGCTGTTGCCTCTGCGGGTGCCGGGTGCAACCCGGCCGGACCCCCTTCCTCAGGGCCAGGCCGGTGGTGCGGCCACCCACGCCTGCTGCACTTCGGCCAACGACGCACGCTCGTCCTCGCGCCATTGCGGCAGCAGCTGCGCGTAGTTGGCGCTGGCGCTCCATTGCGACGGCTCGGTGCGCACCGCTGCGGCATACCACTGCACCGCTTCCTGTTTCTGCCCCATCCGCCACAGCGCCAGCGCATAGGTCGGTGGCACCCAGCTGGGCTTGCTGCGCGCATTGCCGGCCGATGACAGCCATTGCTCCAGCGCTGCCTCCGGCTTGCCCTGGCGCAGCAGGTCCCAGCCATAGTTCCAGCGCACGCTGCGGCCCGCGCTGCTCTGTGCCGGCGCCTCCTTCAAAGCCTCGCCGTACAGCTGGTCGGCCAGCTCGGCACGGCCCTGGGTGCTGGCCAACGAAGCCAGCTGCACGGTGGCTTCCACCGCGCGCCGGCCGCGCTCGCGCAGCCTCACCAGCTGGCTGACCAGCTCATCGCCCTCGCCCTGCATCGCCACCATCGGTGCCGCCGCCAGGTCGCTGTCGAAGTAGAACTCCTGTGGTGCCGGCATGGCCGGCGCGGCCCACGCCGTGGCCGCTCCCGAGGCCAGCAGCACGCTGGCCAGGATCTTTCCTGGAACTGACATCCCTTCTCCCCAGGCTGCACAACCGCAGCCTCCCTCTCTCGCCTCCGATCCTAACCCCAGCAGCGGCGCGGGCGCGAGTGCCGGGACCACCACGGCCCCGCTGCTACAATTCGCGCCTTTCCCGCCGCGTGCCCGCACGCGGCCGGTGCCAGCCGATCCTACCGGGCCAGCCATGACCAGTACCGCGCAACTCACTTCGCCCTCTTCCGCCGACCTGATCGACCGTGATTACACGCTCGACCACAAGTACAGCCGCAACGAGGGGCGGATCTACCTGAGTGGCGTGCAGGCGCTGGTACGGCTGCCGCTGATGCAGCGCCTGCGCGATGCCGCCGAAGGCATCGACAGCGCCGGTTTCGTCAGTGGCTACCGTGGCAGTCCGCTGGGCGGCTTCGACCTGGAACTGTGGCGCGCGCGCAAGCACCTGGACGCAGCCAAGGTGAAGTTCACCCCGGGCCTGAACGAGGACCTGGGCGCCACCATGGTGTGGGGCACCCAGCAGACCAACCTGTTCCCCGGCGCCAACGTGCAGGGCGTGTTCGGCATGTGGTACGGCAAGGGCCCCGGCGTGGACCGTTGCGGCGACGTGTTCAAGCATGCCAATGCCGCCGGCACCTCGCGCTACGGCGGCGTGCTGGCACTGGCTGCCGATGACCATGCCTGCCGCAGCTCGACCCTGCCGCACGGCAGCGAGGACGAGTTCGTCAGCGCGATGATGCCGGTGCTGAACCCGGCCGGCGTGCAGGACATCCTCGACATGGGCCTGCTGGGCTGGGCGATGAGCCGCTATACCGGCCGCTGGGTGGGCTTCAAGACCATTGCCGAGACGGTGGAATCCTCGGCCTCGGTCGAGGTCGATCCGCTGGCGCGCCGCATCGTGCTGCCGGAAGATTTCGAGATGCCGTCGGCTGGCCTCAACATCCGCTGGCCGGACCCGCCGCTGGACCAGGAAATGCGCCTGCACCGCTATGCGGTGAAAGCCGCGCAGGCGTTTGCCCGCGCCAACGGCATCGACAAGGTGGTGATGGATGCGCCGCGCGCGCGGCTGGGCATCGTCACCACCGGCAAGAGCTACCTGGATGTGCTGCAGGCGCTGGAATACCTGGGCCTGGATGAAGCCGCATGCGCTGACATCGGCATCCGCGTGTACAAGGTCGGCATGACCTGGCCGCTGGAGCCGCAGGGCATCGCCCGCTTCGCGCAGGGTCTGGAAGACATCATCGTGGTGGAGGAGAAGCGCGCCTTCATCGAGCGCCAGATGAAGGAACAGTTCTTCAACTGGCCGGCCAGCTGGGGCCAGCGCCCGTCCATCGTCGGCAAGTACGACGAGAGCGGCGAATGGATCCTGCCGTCCACCGGCGAACTGACCCCGGCCACCATCGCCGGCGTGATCGGCCGCCGCATCCAGAAGTTCTTCAACAACGAGTCGATCGAGCAGCGCCTGCAGTGGATGCAGGAGAAGGAAGCCGAGCTTGCATTGCCGCGCGCCAGCTTCCCGCGCGTGCCGCACTACTGCTCGGGCTGCCCGCACAACACCTCCACGCAGGTGCCGGAAGGTTCGCGTGCGCTGGCCGGCATCGGTTGCCACTACATGGTGACCTGGATGGACCGCAGCACCGACACCTTCACCCACATGGGCGGCGAAGGCGTGACCTGGGCCGGGCAGGCGCCGTTCACCGACACCCCGCACGTATTCCAGAACCTGGGTGACGGCACCTATTTCCACAGCGGCTCGCTGGCGATCCGCCAGGCAGTCGCCGCCGGCGTCAACATCACCTACAAGATCCTCTACAACGATGCGGTGGCGATGACCGGCGGCCAGCCGGTGGACGGCCCGCTGAGCGTGCCCGACATCGCCAGGCAGATGCGCGCCGAAGGCATCCACACCATCGTGGTGCTGTCGGACAACATCGGCAAGTGGACCGGCCAGCGCGAACACTTCCCCAGCGACGTGGAGTTCCATGACCGCAGCGAGCTGGAGGAGGTGCAGAAGCGCCTGCGCGAAGTGAAGGGTGTTTCGATCCTGATCTACGAACAGACCTGCGCCACCGAGAAGCGCCGCCGCCGCAAGCGCGGCAAGCTGGAAGACCCGCAGAAGCGCGTGCTGATCAATTCACTGGTCTGCGAAGGCTGCGGCGACTGCGGCAAGAAGAGCTTCTGCGTATCGGTGCTGCCGAAGGAAACCGAGTTCGGGCGCAAGCGCGAGATCGACCAATCCAACTGCAACAAGGACTATTCCTGCGTGAATGGCTTCTGCCCGAGCTTCGTCACCGTGCACGGTGGCCAGCCGCGCAAGGGCAGCAAGCGCGATGCCTCCACCCTGCTGGACAACCTGCCGGCGCCGACCCTCCGCGGCACGCTGGAACAGCCCTGGAACATCCTGATCACCGGCGTCGGCGGTACCGGTGTGGTGACCATCGGCGCGCTGCTGGGCATGGCCGGTCACCTGGAAGGCAAGGGTGCGACCGTGCTGGACCAGACCGGCCTGGCGCAGAAGGGTGGCGCGGTGACCACGCACATCCGCATCGCCCGCCGCCCGGATGACATCCACGCCGTGCGCATCGCCGCCGGTGAGGCCGACCTGGTGCTGGGCTGCGACATGGTGGTGGTCAATGACTACTGGGCCCTGTCGAAGGTGCGCGCCGGACGTTCGCAGGTGGTGCTGAACACCTACGAAGCGATGCCGGGCACGTTCACCACCCGCCCGGACATGCAGTTCCCCGCCGCCGACATCGTCGCCGGTGTGCGCGTGGCCCTGGGCGGCCAGGAGCCGCTGCTGCTGGATGCTACCCAGCTGGCCACTGCGCTGCTGGGCGATGCCATCGCCGCCAACCTGTTCATCCTCGGCTACGCCTGGCAGCAGGGCCTGGTGCCGCTGTCGTTCGAATCGCTGATGCGCGCCATCGAGTTGAATGGCGCGGCCGTGGCGATGAACCAGCAGGCATTCGCCTGGGGCCGCCTGGCCGCCGTCGATCCGCAGGCCGTGCAGCAGGCCGCCGGCCTGGTGCGCAACCGCCACACCGATACCGAATCCACCCCGGGCCCGCTGCATCCGCTGCCGCCGGGCGAGTGGGAAGGCAACGAATGGGGTGCAACTGCGGCACCGCGCAACACCGCTGACGAACGCGAGCTGCGCGGCCTGCCCTCGCATGGCGGCGACGTCGCCTTCCTGCCGCTGGACGACGCGCGCCTGTCGCGCTCGCTGGATGAAATGATCGAGCGCCGTGCCGCCTTCCTGGTCGAGTACCAGGATGCCGCCTACGCCAAGCGTTACCGTGATCTGGTGGCACGCGTACGCGCCACCGAGGCCGATCGCATCGGCGGTTCCACCGCGCTGACCGAGACTGTGGCCCGCTACCTGTTCAAGCTGATGGCCTACAAGGACGAGTACGAAGTGGCGCGCCTGTACACCAGCGGCGACTTCCAGCGCCGCCTGCAACAGCAGTTCGAGGGCGACTACCAGCTGCGCTTCCACCTGGCGCCGCCGCTGTTCGCGAAGAAGGACGAGCAGGGCCGGTTGCTGAAGAAGGAATACGGCCCGTGGATGTTCAAGGCCTTCGGCCTGCTGGCGAAGCTGAAGTTCCTGCGCGGCGGCCGCTTTGATGTGTTCGGCCGTACCGAGGAGCGCCGCATGGAGCGCAAGCTGATCGGCGACTACGAAGCCACCGTGCAGCTGCTGCTGGATGGCCTGGATGACGACCGCCTGGCGCTGGCGGTGGAGATTGCCAGCGTCCCCGAGCACATCCGCGGCTTCGGCCACGTCAAGGAAGCGCATTTCGCGCAGGCCAAGGCGCGCGAAGCCACGCTGCTGGCGCAGTGGCGCAACCCGAAGGCGCTGCACATCGTGCAGGTGGCTTGAAGCGGCGCGGCGCAACGGAAAGGCAACCTATAGATTGCATAGTGAAATGGCAACCGAAAGGTTGCCTCCTCAACGGGAAAGCGATAGGTTGCTTGTCGTAAAGCAACCTATCCTTTGCGTACGCGTTGTCGTACGGTCATCTTTCCTTGGGGACTGCCGGTATGGACAGGCCGCTGCACACAGTGAGGACAGCCCAACAACTTACGCCCCTGATGCGTGCTTTCCGGCGCCAGGCGGGCCTGAGCCAGGCTCAGTTGGCGGAGCAACTCGGGATCAGCCGCCAAGCAGTGGGCGCGCTGGAACGCGACCCTGCGTCGGCAAGCTTTGAACGCCTGATGCGGGTCTGGGCTGTGCTGGGTCTGGAGGTCAGCCTTCAGCAACGAAGTCACCAGGAGAACACGTCGTCATTGGAGTGGTGAACCATGGGTACGCTGCGGGTCTGGATGAATGGTGTGGAGGTCGCACGTTGGGATGATGTCCGGAACGGGTCATCCCGGTTGTCGTACGTCAGCCAGTGGATCAGCTCGCCCCAATCCCGGCCGTTGTCGCTCTCGCTACCCCTGCTCCCAGATGGCGAGAGCCATCGGGGCAACGTCGTCAACGACTACTTCGATAACCTTCTTCCCGATAACGTCACCATACGCAACCGGATCCGCGACCGGTTTGCCACGCGCGGTAGCGATACGTTCGATCTTCTTGAAGCCATTGGACGAGATTGTGTTGGCGCAGTGCAGCTGTTGCCGCCTGCGTATCCACCCGAAGACGTCCAGCAGATTACGTGCGAGGTGTTGGATGAAGCAGGTGTCGCTACGATCCTGCGTCAGGTAACGACAGGGAACCTGCCTGGCGCACCCAGCCGTGATGACGCATTCCGTATTTCCATCGCCGGTGCGCAGGAAAAAACCGGTCTTCTGCTGCATGCTGGCCAATGGTGCATTCCTACCGGCAGCACACCGTCCACGCACATCTTCAAGCTGCCGCTTGGCATCGTTGGCAACATGCGCGCAGACATGCATCAGTCCGTGGAGAATGAATGGCTGTGCATGCATCTGCTTTCCGCCTTTGATATCCCCGTGGCCGAGACGCAGATGGGTCGCTTCGACGACCAACGTGCCCTCATTGTCGAGCGGTTTGACCGTCGCCTGTCTGTCGACCGCCGGTGGTGGCTGCGACTGCCACAGGAAGACATGTGCCAGGTCTTTGGTCTGCCGGCTGCCAGAAAGTATGAATCCGATGGCGGCCCGGGCATCGTTCCGATCATGGATCTGCTTCGACAGTCCGAACACCCCGAGGATCGCGCGATCTTCTTCAAGACGCAGATTCTTTTCTGGATGCTGGCCGCAACCGACGGTCATGCCAAGAATTTCAGTGTTCACCTGGAAGCCGGTGGACGCTTCCGCCTGACGCCCGTCTACGACGTACTGTCGGTATATCCCATCCTCGGCAGGGGACCCAATCAACTCGATCCACGAAATGCACAGCTCGCCATGGCCGTACATGGCAAGAACCGCCACCGGAAACTGCACCTTGTGCAACGGCGGCACTGGAATGAAACCGCGCGCGCCTGCGGCGTTGCCGATGGTGCAGAACCATGGATCAAGACATTGATCGCGGCCGTCGAACCCGCCATCCAGCAGGTCACCCGTCAGCTCCCGGATGATTTCCCCTCAACCGTGTCCGAACCGATTTTCGACGGACTTCGTGCTGCGGCAGCACGCCTTTCCAGCATGGCCCCCGAGGCCTGATCACCCCAACCGCCACAGCAGCAAGCGGTTGTTGGCCGGCATCGCCACGTCGCGCAGGCGGGTGAAGCCGTTGTCCTCGGCCAGCGCCTGCACAGCTTCCACGTCGCGGATGCCGCTGCGCGGGTCACGCGCCTTCAGCCAGGCATCGAACTGCGCGTTGCTGTCGCTGGTGTAGCGGCCGCCGTAGTTGAACGGGCCGTAGACCGCCAGCAGCGCGCCGTGGCGCAGCAGCGGCGGCAGCGCGGCGAACAACGCCTGCACGTGCTCCCAGCCCATGATGTGCAGGGTATTGGCAGTGAACGCCGCATCGAAGGTGCTGCCCTCGGGCAGGGTCAGGCCCGGTGCCGGCGGCAGTTCCACCTGCAGCGCCACGGGCGGCAACAGGTTGAGCAGCGCCGCCTCCGCGCGCCAGGCCTCGATGCCGGGCAGGTGGTCCGGGTGGTCGCTGGGCTGCCAGCGCAGCCACGGCCAGCGCTCGGCGAAGAAGGCCGCGTGCTGGCCGGTGCCGCTGCCGATTTCCAGCAGCCGATGACGGTCGCCCATCCACGGGTCGAGTGCGGCGGCGATCGGTTCGCGGTTGCGCTCGCAGGCTTCTGAATACGGCTTGCTCGACATCAGGACGGGGTCCAGGCGGGGTCGGCCCCATTGTGCACGAGGGGGTGTTGCTCGGCAGGGCTGCGCCCTGCACCTGCTTCAAGCCACAGCAACGGCAACAGCCACGTCAAATTCAAAAGCGGGCTTTCCGTGGGATGGCGGGGTGGGTCCGGTTGAGGGGGACGCTGCAAGTACGTCCATGTAAGCTCGGTCGCCGCATCCATGCGGCTCACGCCCCCTCAACCGGACCCACCCCGCCTTCGACAGACCTCCGCGATCTGTCGGAACGGCGTACGGCCTTGGTGGGTGCCGACCGTTGGTCGGCACGGATGAGTTCATTCGATATCCGACAGATGTGCCGACCAACGGTCGGCACCCACCAACAGCCACCGGCCAGCTGTCAGAGGTGGGGCGGTGTGGGTGGGCAGGACCGTTGGCGCCATGGATGGCGCCATCGAGCCCCCAGGGACGGGTTTACGGCGTGTCCTGCCCACCCACACCGCCCCGCCATCCCACGGAATGCCGCTCTCGCTCTCGCTCTGGCTCTGGCTTTGGCCGTTGCCGTTGCATTGAGCAGGTGCAGGGCTGCAAGCCCTGCCGAAACCCTCCCCAACCATGACTGCAGTCACTTGCCCGAAGCCGCCGCGCTGGCGAAAGTCGAGGAGTTGACGTGATCGGTCCGGCCCGTTGCCAACCGCACGCAAGCGAGAGAGAGAAACGCTGTGCAACGACGTGAGTTCCTGGCTTTTTCCGGTCTGGGCCTGGCGGGCCTGCTGCTGCCGCATTCCCGTGCCATCGCTGCCGAGCAGCTGCTGGCGCCGGTTGATACCGCCCAGCGCAGACGCCTGGCGGACGTGGCGCTCGCCGCCGCACGCACGGCCAAGGCCAGCTACTGCGATGTCCGCATCGGCCGCTATCTCAACCAGTCGGTCATCACCCGCGAACACCAGGTCGGCAATGTGACCAACCGCGAATCGTCCGGTGTGGGCGTGCGGGTGATCGTCAACGGCGCCTGGGGCTTCGCTGCAACCCATCAGCAGACCGAGGCCGCCGTGCGCGCCGCGGTCGAGCAGGCCGTCGCGATCGCGCGCGCCAACGCCGGCATCCAGACCCGGCCGGTGCAGCTGGCACCGACGCCTTCGGTCGGCGAGGTACGCTGGCAGACGCCGGTGCGCCGCAATGCGATGGCAGTGCCGATCCAGGACAAGGTCGAGCTGCTGCTGGCACTCAATGCCGCCGCGCTGAATGCGGGCGCCGACTACATCAATTCCACCCTGTTCCTGGTCAACGAACAGAAGTACTTCGCGTCCAGCGACGGCTCGTTCATCGACCAGGACATCCACCGCATCTGGTTGCCGTTCACCGCCACCGCCATCGACAAGGCCAGCGGCAGGTTCCGCACCCGTGCCGGCCTGTCGTCGCCGATGGGCATGGGCTATGAGTTCCTTGATGGCGATGCACGCGGCAAGGTGCAGCTGCCCGGTGGCATCACCGCCTACCGCGATTCCTACGACCCGGTCGAGGACGCCATCGCCGCCGCCCGCCACGCCCGCGAGAAACTGAAGGCGCCGTCGGTGAAGCCCGGCAAGTACGACCTGGTGCTGGACCCGTCCAACCTGTTCCTGACCATCCACGAGAACGTCGGCCACCCGCTGGAGCTGGACCGCGTGCTCGGCTACGAGGCCAACTACGCCGGCACCAGCTTCGCTACGCTGGACAAGCGCGATGCCGGCTTCCGCTGGGGCAGCGACATCGTCACCTTCTTCGCCGACAAGACCCAGCCGGGCAGCCTCGGTGCGGTCGGCTACGACGATGAAGGGGTGAAGACCCAGCGCTGGGACCTGGTGCGCGACGGCGTGCTGGTCGATTACCAGGCCACCCGCGATGAAGCACACATCCTCGGCCGCGATGCATCGCATGGCTGCAGCTATGCCGATTCGTGGTCCAGCGTGCAGTTCCAGCGCATGGCCAATGTCTCGCTGGCACCGGGCAAGCAGCCACTCAGCGTCGAAGACATGATCAAGGACGTGGAGAACGGCATCTACATCCACGGCCGGGGCTCGTACTCGATCGACCAGCAGCGCTACAACGCGCAGTTTGGTGGCCAGCTGTACTACCAGATCAAGGACGGAAAGATCGCCGGCATGGTCGAGGATGCGGCCTACCAGATCCGTACGCCGGAGTTCTGGAACGCCTGCTCCGCCATCTGCGACGAGCGTGACTTCCGTCTCGGCGGTTCGTTCTTCGACGGCAAGGGCCAGCCCGGCCAGGTCTCGGCGGTCTCGCACGGTTCGTCCACCACCCGCTTCAACGGCATCAACATCATCAACACCGCGCGCAGTCTCGGCGCTTGAGCCACCCATCCTTCGACATGGAGAGCAGCCTTGCAAAGACGTGACTTCCTGGCCCTGACCGGGCTTACCGCGGGCGGGCTGATCGTGCCCTCCTTCTTCGGCAAGGTGATCGCCGCCGAGCAGCTGCAGTCCAGCCTCGACCCGGCGCTGAAGAAGCGCCTGGCCGACGCCGCCCTGCAGGCCGCACGCAGCGCTGGCGCCACCTACTGCGACGTGCGCATCGGCCGCTACCTGCGGCAGTTCGTGATCACCCGCGAGGACAAGGTGCAGAACGTGGTGAACACCGAGTCCACCGGCGTGGGCATCCGTGTGATCGTCAACGGTGCGTGGGGCTTCGCCGCCACCAACGCGTTGGGCACTGCCGATGTGGCCAAGGCCGCACAGCAGGCGGCAGCAATCGCCAAGGCCAACGCCGGCGTGCAGACCGCGCCGGTGCAGCTGGCCAAGGCGCCAGGCGTGGGCGAGGTGAGCTGGCGCACGCCGATCCGCAAGAACGCGATGGAGGTGCCGATCAAGGACAAGGTCGGCCTGCTGCTGGACGTCAACGCTGCGGCGATGGGTGCCGGTGCCAGCTTCGTCAATTCGATGCTGTTCCTGGTCAACGAGCAGAAGTACTTCGCCTCCACGGACGGTTCCTACATCGACCAGGACGTGCACCGCATCTGGGCCCCGATGACGGTCACCGCCATCGACAAGTCCAGCGGCAAGTTCCGTACCCGTTCGGGCCTGTCCTCGCCGATGGGCCTGGGCTACGAGTACCTGGATGGCGCCGCCGCCGGCAAGGTGGTCGGCCCCAATGGCGTGGTCAATTACAGCTCCTCCTACGACATGAAGGAGGACGCCATCGCCGCCGCCAGGCAGGCGCAGGAGAAGCTGAAGGCGCCGTCGGTGAAGCCAGGCAAGTACGACCTGGTGCTGGACCCGTCACACACCTGGCTGACCATCCACGAGTCGATCGGCCACCCGCTGGAACTGGACCGCGTGCTCGGCTACGAAGCCAACTACGCCGGTACCAGCTTCGCCACCCTGGACAAGCGCGAGCAGCATTTCCAGTACGGCAGCGAGCTGGTCAACATCTTCGCCGACAAGACCCAGCCGGGCAGCCTCGGCGCGGTGGCGTACGACGATGAAGGCGTGAAGTGCAAGCGCTGGGATCTGATCAGCAACGGCAAGCTGGTGGACTACCAGACCATCCGCGACCAGGCCCACATCCTCGGCAAGACCGAGTCCGACGGTTGCTGCTATGCCGATTCGTGGTCCAGCGTGCAGTTCCAGCGCATGGCCAACGTGTCGATGGCGCCGGGCAAGAAGCCACTGAGCGTGCCGGACCTGATCAAGGACGTGGAGAACGGCATCTACATCATCGGTGATGGTTCGTTCTCGATCGACCAGCAGCGCTACAACGCGCAGTTTGGCGGCCAGCTGTTCTACGAGATCAAGAACGGCCAGATCACCCGCATGCTGGAAGACGTGGCCTACCAGATCCGCACGCCGGAGTTCTGGAACGCCTGCACCGCCGTGGCCGACGAGCGCGACTACCGCCTGGGCGGTTCGTTCTTCGACGGCAAGGGCCAGCCGGGGCAGGTCTCGGCGGTCTCGCACGGCTCGTCCACCGCGCGCTTCAACGGCATCAACGTCATCAACACCGCACGCAGCCTCGGCTGATCGGTCAGGAGCCCTTACACCATGAGTATCTTCACCGAAGCCCAGGCCAAGGCCATCCTCGACAAGGTCATCGCCCTGTCCAAGGCCGATGAGTGCACCGCCGTGCTGGCTGGCGCGATCAGCGGCAACATCCGTTTCGCGCTGAACAATGTCTCCACCAGCGGCATCGTCGACAACACCGAACTGGCGGTCACCGTCGCCTTCGGCAAGCGCGTGGGCACCGCCTCGATCAACGAGTTCGACGATGCCGCGCTGGAGCGCGTGGTACGCCGCGCCGAAGACCTGGCCCGCCTGGCCCCGGAGAACCCGGAGTTCATGCCGGCCATCGGCAAGCAGAGCTACCGCGCCAGCCCGACCTTCAGCGAATCCACCGCCGCGATCGATCCGGCCTTCCGTGCCAAGGTTGCCGCCGATTCGATCGCCCCGTGCCGTGGCCATGGCCTGATCGCTGCCGGCTTCCTCGAAGACGGCCAGGGCTTCCAGGCCACCGCCAACAGCAACGGCAACTTCGCCTACCAGCGCACCACCAACTTCGATTACACCTGTACCGTGCGCACTGAAGATGGCCGTGGTTCGGGCTGGGTCGGCCGCAACCTGAAGGATGCGGCCGACTTCAAGGCCGACCAGGACATCCGCATCGCCATGCGCAAGGCCACCGAATCGGCCGAAGCCAAGGCGCTGGAGCCGGGCAAGTACACGGTCATCCTGGAGCCGGCCGCGGCGGCGGGCCTGATCAGCTTCATGATGAACTTCTTCAGCGCACGCTCGGCCGATGAAGGCCGCAGCTTCCTGTCCAAGAAGGGCGGCGGCAACAAGCTGGGCGATCAGGTCTACGACCCGCGCGTGACCATGATCGCCGACCCGTGGCATCCGGATGCACCGGTGCTGCCGTGGGACAACGAGGGCCTGCCGCGCGAGCGCATCGCCATCATCGAGAACGGCAAGATCGCCAACCTGGACTACTCGCGCTTCTGGGCACAGAAGCAGGGCAAGACCGCCAAGGCCTCGCCGGGCAACCTGCTGATGAGCGGTGGCGACAAGAGCACCGCCGAGCTGGTGCGCGGCACCCAGAAGGGCATCCTGGTCACCCGCACCTGGTACATCCGCATGGTCGATCCGCAGACCGTGCTGCTGACCGGCCTGACCCGCGACGGCACCTTCTACATCGAGAACGGCCAGATCAAGCATCCGGTGAAGAACTTCCGCTTCAACGAATCGCCGGTGATCATGCTCAACAACATCGAAGAGCTGGGCAAGCCGGTGCGCGTGGCCGGTGATGAATCCAGCTACGTGATGATGATCCCGCCGATGAAGCTGCGCGATTTCACCTTCACCTCGCTGTCCGACGCTGTCTGATGGATCGCCGGGCCTGCCTGCGCTGGTTGGCCGCTGCCGCTTCGGCGGCGGCACTGCCGGCCTGGGCGCAGGCAGGCCCGCGCAGTTCGCGTTACGACTTCTGGTTCACCCGCCTGCAGTACGACTCCGGTGACTGGGACGTGGACGCGCGCATGCCGTCCAACCTGATCACCTCGCTGATCGACTACACCTCGCTGCGCGTGGATCCGCAGGAGCACGTGGTGGCGCTGGCCGACCCGCGCATGCTGGAGGCGCCTTTCTGCTACCTGGCCGGGCATACGCTGGTGGAGTTCAACGCCGCCGAACGGCAGAACTTCGTGCGCTACGTGCGCAATGGCGGCTTCGTCTTCGTCGACGACTGCAACCATGACATCGACGGCCTGTTCGCCACCTCGTTCGAGGCGCAGATGGGCCGCCTGTTCGGCCCGAAGGCATTGCAGAAGCTGCCCAACAGCCACGCGCTGTACCGCAGCTTCTTCCGCTTCCCGGATGGCCCGCCCGCCACCAGCTTCGAACTCAACGGCTGGGGCGACGACCTGGTGCACGACTACCTGAAGGGCATCGAGGTCGGTGGCCGCCTGGGCCTGCTCTACAGCAACAAGGACTATGGCTGCGAGTGGGACTACGACTGGCGCAACAAGCGTTTCCTGGCCGAAGACAACACCCGCTTCGGCGTCAACATCGTGATGTACGCGTTGAACAATTGATAGGACCTGCACGCCCATGACCGCCCCCGACCTCGATTCCCTGCTGCCGCGCCTGCACGATCTGCGCGCTGCGCTCGCACGCGCCGTGGTGGGCCAGAACACCGTGGTCGAACAGCTGCTGATCGGCCTGCTGGCCGGCGGCCACTGCCTGCTGGAAGGGGCGCCGGGCCTCGGCAAGACCCTGCTGGTGCGCTCACTCGGCCAGGCGCTGGAGCTGCAGTTCCGGCGCGTGCAGTTCACCCCGGACCTGATGCCCAGCGACATCCTCGGCACCGAGCTGCTGGAGGAAGACCACGGCACCGGCCATCGCCATTTCCGTTTCCAGCAAGGCCCGATCTTCACCAACCTGCTGCTGGCCGACGAACTCAACCGTACCCCGCCCAAGACCCAGGCCGCACTGCTGGAAGCCATGCAGGAGCGCACGGTCAGCTACGCCGGCATCACCTATGCGCTGCCCGCGCCGTTCTTCGTGCTGGCCACGCAGAACCCGATCGAGCAGGCCGGCACCTACCCGCTGCCGGAAGCACAGCTGGACCGCTTCCTGCTGCATGTGCTGGTGGACTACCCGAGCGAAGACGAAGAGCGGCAGATCCTGGAACAGACCACCGGCGGTGCCACCGACGCGGTGCCGAAGGTGATGGACGCCGAGGCGGTGATCGCACTGCAGGCCGCCGTGCGTCAGGTGCATGTCAGCCCGGACGTGCTGGCCTGGATCACCCGCCTGGTGCGTGCCAGCCGTCCGGGCGCCGGCGCGCCGGCGGCGATCAACCAGTGGGTGAAATGGGGCGCTGGTCCACGTGCCGGGCAGTCGCTGGTGCTCGCTGCGAAAGCACGTGCGCTGCTGCAGGGCCGGTTCGCCGCCACCCGCGAGGATGTGCAGGCACTGGGCGCGCCGGTGATGCGCCATCGCCTGCTGCTGTCATTCGCCGCCGAGGCCGAGCAGAAGCGTGCCGACGACGTGGTCGCCGCCCTCCTGCAGGCCGTGCCGTTCCCGGGTTGATCCACGCGTGAACGCCGGTACCCCGCTGACCTTGCCACCGGAACTGCGTGCGCGCCTGCGCCTGCTGCGGTTGCGGCCGCGCCTGGCCAGCGGTGCCAGTGGCATCGGCCAGCACGCCAGCCGCAGCCGCGGTGCCGGTCTCGAATTCGCCCAGTACCGTGCCTACGAGCCCGGCGACGAACTGCGCCAGATCGACTGGAAGCTGTACGCCCGCTCGGACCGCTTCTTCGTGCGCGAGTCCGAACGCGAAAGCCCGATCACGGTCTGGCTGCTGCTCGACGCCACCGCTTCGGCCAACCAGGCGGATCGCGCGGCACCGCCGCGCACACGTCTGGACCATATGCGCGGCGTGGCCGCCTGCGTGGTTGAGCTAGCCCTGCAGCAGGGTGACCGTTTCGGCCTGCTGGCGATCAATGGCGATGGCCTGCAGCTGGTCCCCGCGGCGAACGGCGCACGCCAGCGTGATCGCGTGCATCTGCAACTGCATGCCTTGCAGGCGCGCGGCGCCTGGCCTGCGGCCGATCGCCTTCGGCCGCTGTGGGAGCGCGTGCGCCCGGGCGACCTGTTGCTGGCGATCGGCGACGGCTTCGACGATGCCGGCATCGTGCTGCTGGAACAACTGGCCAGCGCACGCCGCGAAGTGGCACTGCTGCAGATCCTGACCGCCGACGAGCGCGACTTCCCGTTCGACGCCGGCCATCGCTTCCGCGACCCGGAAACCGGCGAGGAACTGTTGGGCGACGGCGCGGCGATCCGCGCCGACTACCTGCAGCGCTTCGCTGATGCACGCAGCGCATTGCATGCGCGCCTGCAGGCCAGCGGCATCGCCAGTGCCACCGGCTGGCTCGACCAGCCTCTGGACCAGGCGCTGCAGGCGCTGTTCGGCCGTGGGGGCGGTGCATGACCCTGCTGTTCCCGCTCGGCCTCGCCGCGCTCGCCGCAGGGCTGCTGCCGCTGCTGATCCACCTCGCCCGCCGCCATCCGTATACGCCACTGGATTTCGCCGCGCTGCGCTGGCTGCGTGCACAGATCCGGCCGCGCCAACGCATCCGCTTCGATGACTGGCCGTTGCTGCTGGTGCGCCTGTTGCTGCTGGCTGCATTGGCCTTGCTGTTGGCACGACCTGCGCTGACCGGCCCCGCTCCCGCCCCCGATGCGTGGACGGTGGTGGCCCCTGGGCTGGACGCCGCTGCACTGCGTGGTTCCGCTGCGGACCGCACCTGGCACTGGCTGGCACCCGGCTTCCCCGCCATCGACCAAGCACCGCCTGCGTCCAGCGCGTCCCTGCCCAGCCTGCTGCGCGAACTGGACGCGCAGCTGCCAGCGGGCACCGCGTTGGCCGTGCACGTTCCCGATCCCCTGCCCGGCCTGGATGGCGCCCGCCTGCAGCTGTCGCGCGAGGTGCGATGGCACACGCAGCCGATGCCGGTCACCCCGCCGCAGATTGCAGCGGCACTGCCGCGGCTACGCGTACACGGCGAGGCATCCGCCACTGCCCAGCACTGGTTGAACGCACTGCAGCGCGCGTGGGGCGTGCAGGCACTGCCCTCGCCCTTGGCGGGGGATGCCCTGCCCGAACGCGGCGAGATCGGCGTGTGGAGCCGCAGCGATGCACTGCCAGCAAACTGGCAGGCGTGGTTGCGCGACGGCGGTCGTATCGTAACCGCCGGCAAGCCTGCTGCCAGCGCCCGCATCCTGCTGCGCGACGCCGAGGGCGCACCGCTGCTGTGGCAGCAACGCATCGGCCACGGCTCTCTGCTGGCGCTGCCGGGCGACTGGAATGCCGCCAGCAACGCTGCGCTGCGCGATCCGCGCCTGCCACGTGCCCTGCTGCTGGCGCTGCAGCCGCCCATGGCCCCGCGCCTGGGCGACGCACGTGACCACGCACCGCACCGGGCCGTATTGCCTGCTGCAACACCGCCGCTGCGTGAGCCGACACCTTGGCTGTTGCTGGCCATCGTGCTGCTGTTCGCGCTGGAACGCTGGATGGCCAGCAGTGCCCAGCGCAGGGTGGGCGCATGAACACCCTGCAGCACGCCTGGCAACGCGCACGCCGTCGCCGTGCGCTCATCACCCTGCTGCTGGTCCTGCCATGGGCGCTGGCTGCGGCGGTGCTGGCCCTGCGTCTGGCAGGCTTCGATATCGCCTGCGTCGTCGGTACGGTCAGCCTGCTCGTGTGTGCGGCCTTCGCCACCGCGCGTGCCCGCCAGCTGGACCGGCAATGGCTGCAGCGCCAGCTCGATGGCAGCGGTGCCAGCGAGGACAGTGCCGACCTGCTGTTCGCCGATGCCGCCACGCTGAATCCGCTGCAGCAGCGCCAGCGTGCGCATGTGCTGGCCACGCTGGAACGCGCGATGCCGGAGCTGCGTCCGCGCTGGCCGCGCGGGGCATTGGCGCTGTGCTGGATCGCAGGCCTGGCCATTGTTGTGCTGGCACTGGGCTGGCCACGTTCGAACCCCGGTTCCGCGCCTGCCCACACGTCGGCACCTGGCAGCACGGCTGCCGCAGGCCCGCTGCGCCTGCAGTCCACCCGCCTGCGCATCGACGCGCCGGCCTATACCGGCCAGGCCACGCTTACCCGGAATGCACTGGACGCCAAGGTCGCCGCCGACAGCCGGCTGTCCTGGTCGCTGCGCTTCGACCGCGCCCCGGACAAGGCATGGCTGCAGTTCCACGATGGTCGCCGGTTGCCACTGAGCGAGCACGAAGGACAGTGGCAGGCGCAGGATGTGGCACGCACGCCAGTGCTGTACCGCGTGGTGAGCGAACCGGCACTGGCAGAGACCCGCCTGCATCGGCTGGATGTGGTGGCCGACCGTGCACCCAGCGTGCGCGTACTGGAGCCCACGGCCAGCCTGGTGCTGGGCACGCCGGGGCAACGGCAGTGGGCGCTGCGCTTCGAGGCCAGCGACGATTACGGTGTCGCGGCGCAGGCAACGCTGTCGATCACCACCACCCAGGGCAGCGGTGAGAACATCACCTTCGTGAAGCGCAGCGTCACGCTTGCCGGCAGCGGCGAAGCCACCGCGCGGCGCTTCGCCCACACCCTTGATCTGGCTGCGCTGGGCGCGCAGCCCGGCAACGATGTGATCGCCCAGCTGGAGGTACGCGACAACCATGCACCCACGCCGCAGACCGGGCGCAGCAGCAGCGTGATCCTGCGCCTGCCCAGCGCCGAAGTCGCGCTCGGTGCAGAGCTGGAAGGCCGAATCAGGAAAACCCTGCCTGCGTACTTCCGCAGCCAGCGGCAGATCATCATCGATGCCGAAGCGCTGATCCGGCAGCGACGCAGCCTGGCCGCCGAGGACTTCGTGAAGCGCAGCGATGCGATCGGTGTCGACCAGCGCATCCTGCGCCTGCGCTACGGCCAGTTCCTGGGCGAGGAAAGCGAAGGTGCGCCGAAGCCACCGCCGACCAGCGACCTGCCCACCAGCGATACGCCGGCCGCAGACGATCACGACAGCGATCACGATCACGATCACGACCATGGCGCCGATGGTGGGGCGCACGACGCGCATGGCCATGATCACGGCGGCAAGGCGGACAACCGCGATACGCCGCCGGTATTCGGCAGCGACACCGACGTGCTCTCCGAATACGGACACACCCATGACCACGCCGAAGCGGCCACCCTGCTCGATCCGCAGACCCGCGCCACGTTGAAGGCCGCGCTGGACCAGATGTGGTCGGCCGAAGGCGAGCTGCGCCAGGGCCGTCCGGAACAGGCATTGCCCTTCGCCTACAAGGCGTTGGGCTTCATCAAGCAGGTACAGCAGGCCGAACGCATCTATCTGGCCCGGGTTGGACCGGAGCTGCCGCCGATCGATGAAGGCCGTCGCCTCGGCGGTGATCGCGCCGGGCTGGCCAGTCGTGAACTGCCGTTGGCTGCGCGCACTCCGCCAGATCCGGCCATCGTTGAAGCCTGGCAACGCCTCGGTGATGACAACGGCGCACCGGATCTCGATGCGCTCGCGGCCTGGCAGCAGCGCAACGCGGCCTACCTGCCCGATGCACTGGATCTGGCCGCGGCCATCGAGCAGCTGCGCATCGAGCCCGACTGCGGCGACTGTCGTCAGCGCCTGCGCGCGCAGCTGTGGCGGGCGCTGCAGCGTCCACTGCCGCAGGCGATGCGGCGCAGTGCGGCCGATGCGATGGGCCAGCGCTACCTCGATGCGCTGGAGGCGCAGCCATGAACGCCTCCAGCCTGAACCTGTGGATTGCGCTGGCACTCGCTGTGGTCGTGGTCATCGCCAGCGTGCGCCAGTTGCGTGGAAGCACCGCGCACCCGGGCCGCCGGTGGAGCGTGATCGCACTGCAGATCGTCGTCGCCACGCTGCTGTATTTCTGCCTGGTGCCACCCACCCGCCAGCAACCCGCAGGCGGGCTGGTCGTGCTCGGAATCGATGCCGGCAAGGCCGGCGCACTTCCGGCCAGCGAAGGCCCGCTGTTGCTGTTGCCGGAAGCTGCCGATGTGCCCGGCGCACAGCGCGTTCCCGACCTGGCCACCGCGCTGCGCCAACACCCGGCCTCCACGCTCACGCTCGTTGGCGCCGGACTGGTCGCACGCGATCGCGACGCGGCGTTGCCGGGCGACGTGCGTTGGCAGGCAGCACCCGCACCGCGCGGCTGGGTCGCGCTGCAGCCACCGGCCGACGTCGCTCCCGGCGGACGCTTCGAGGTACAGGCGCAGGCGCGTGGCGCGGCAAAGGCGAAGGCCGAGCTGCTGGACCCGGCCGACAGCGTGGTCGATCGCATGGACGTTGCCGACGACGGTCGCGTCCAGCTCACCGGCATCGCCCGTGCCGAAGGCCGCAGCGTGTTCCGGCTGCGCCTGCTCGACACCGAAGGCCATGTGGTGGATACCGTACCGGTGCCGCAGCAGACCTTGCCGGCAACGCCCTTGCGCCTGTTGGTGCGTGCCAGCGCACCCGGCCCGGAACTGAAGTACCTGCGCCGCTGGGCCGCCGATGCCGGCCTCCGCATGCAGGTGCAGGCCGATACCGGGGCCGGGCTCAGCGTGGGCGATGGCGTGGTCTCGATCGATGCTGCAACGCTGGCGCGCAGCGACCTGCTGCTGCTGGACGAACGCAGCCTGGCGGCCCTGAGTGCAGGCCAGCTGGCCGTCGTGCGCCATGCGCTGCGCGAGGGTCTGGGTGTACTGGTACGAAGTGCCGGGGCACCTTCGGCCAGTGCGCGCCAGCGCCTGCTCGATCTTGGCCTGCCAGTGCAGGGCGATGGCAGCAGCCACACCCTCGCACTTCCCGGTGATGGCGAAAGCGCGATCCTCGCCGCACGGCGTGGCCCGCTTGCCGCCGGCACACTGCCAACCGGCTACGGCGAAGAAGCCGACCGCAGCTCGCACAGCGCTGCGCTGCCTTCGCTGGAAGCACTGGCGTTGCAGGCACCGGGCAGCAACGCACTGCTGCACGATCGGGGCGGCAAGGCCGTCGGCGGCTGGCGCGCGGCCGGCAAGGGGCGCGTCGGCCTGCTGCCACTCACCGACAGCTGGCGCTGGGTGCTGGCCGGTCGCGATGATCGCCACGGCGAACTGTGGAGCAGTGTGGTGGCCACCCTGGCGCGTGCACAGGGCAGCGCTGATGCACTGTGGTCACCAAAGCCGATCGGCTGGGCAGGCGAACGGCAGATGCTGTGCGGCGTGCAGGCGCCGCTGCAGGTCTTCAACAAGCGTGGCGACGATATACCCCTGATCATCGATGGCGCGACGTCGGCACTGCGCTGCGCCGGCTGGTGGCCCCGTGAGGCAGGCTGGCAGCGCCTGCAGCATGGCGACAGCGTTGTCTGGCGCTATGTGTTCGACCCGAAGGATGCACCGACGCTGCATCGGCAGGTGATGATCGATGCGACCACGCAGGCGTTGGCTGCCAGCACGCCGCCGGATGCGTCAGTGACGCAACCCGTGGCGGGCTCACGCTGGCCGTGGTGGCTGGCGTTCGTGTTGTGCGCATCGCTGCTGTGGTGGCTGGAACGGCGGCGGTAACTTCGGGGTCGGATCCCTTTCGCCCGCAAAAGGGCTCTGGCCCCGCCGATGGGTCCGCGAACCGCATCCACGCATGGCGTGGATCTACTGACCGGTTGCCTTTCGACGGGGTCAGCGCGTGCCCGCGCGCAGGTACACGCCATTGAAGCGCACGTTCATGCCTCCGCACTCGCTGTTGTCGGCCACGATCAGCACCTCACCCAGCGAATGGACGCGCACCTTGCAGGTGTCCTCGACGAACTCGACATCGGCACCACGCGGCGCGGCGCGCGCTTCCACCTGGCCCATGTTCGGCCCGTAGGGACGCTGCTCCGGCGTGGGGTTGGCAGAGGGCCAGTAGGCGTCACCCTCCACATGCAGTTGCCCGCCCTGCACGGTGATGCGCAGGCCGTTGTCGCCGTCCTTCCAGTCGCCCGCCCAGTCCTGCAGCGTTGGCACGGCCACCGGCAACGGCTGCAGCTTGCTGCGGTCGACCCAACCGGCGCTGCCACCCACCTTGTTCGGGAAGAACGCGCAGCGGTAGCGGCCAAGGTCGCGACCGGTCACCACGGTATCGCCGTTGACCACATAGCTGCGCTGGCGGCAGGCCGGTTCGCCCTTGGCCGGGCAACCGTCCATGTCGCCGAGCAGATACAGGCGCTGTGCATCGACCACCCGCGCCAGCGCGAACTGGCTCTGTTCGGAGGGGAACGCGCCATTGCGGCACGCGCCATCACCGGCGATGCCGGCAGCGAAGGCGGACGCAGGCAGCAATGCAGCCAGCAGGCAGAACGAACGCAGGAACATGGCAGCGCTACCGGTTGAGGAACCGGCAGGATATACCGGCCTACTTCACCGGCGGCGCGCCGCAGCCTTCCTGCTCCTGGCAGAACTGCAACGCGCGCCGCTGCTGCTCGGCGCTCAGCTCCGGCGGTGGCCGTGCAATGGCGGACTGGATCTGGTCGGGGCCGCCGGTGAGCTTGTTCAGACCCCGGCCCGCCGCCAGCACGCCCTTGACCACGCCCATCATGATGTAGCCGCCGCCCATGCTGACCTGCTCCGGCGATGGCGGTTCGCTCCAGTCGCGGCTGAAGCGGTTGTCGCCGAACTTCACCGGATTCTTGAAGCGGTACAGATCCAGCGGCTCGTCTTCCGGCTTGAGCGCACGCACTTCGCCGAGGGTGGTGACGTTGTCCTGCGGCAAGGCGATGGAAATCGGCGCGGTGGCTGCTGTCGGGGCATCAGCAGGGGGAACGGGTGCAGGATCGGGCACCGCCACCGGCGCGGCCTGCTGTGCCTGTGCGATGCCCGCCAGCAGCATGCTGGCCAGGAGTGCTCCCTGCGTTCCACGTCGTGCCACAGCCATCCCCCTGTTGGTTGCGTCCAGCGCCCAAGGATACGGATGCCGGCTTCAGATTTCGTTGCCGCACCGGCGGCTGTTCAGCCCAGGGAGATGCGACGATGCGGCGATGCCATGGGACACGGGCACTGAACGGTTCACGCCCTCCGTGTGCGGTGTCTCACATCCTGAGACGTGAGTGTGGTGCCATGTGACTCCTCGCAATCCGTCCCGGCTCCATCTTCCATGGCTTACGAACTCGCCAAGCGCACCGCCGATGCCGAGCGGAAGCTCGCCACCCGCGATGGCCTGCCCGCCCGCGACGGCGCCCTGCTCAGTGCACGCCTGCAGCGCCGCTACCAGGACCGCATCACCGGCAGCTTCGCCATTCCCGGCCGCGAGGGCCGCTACGGCGCCATTCCCGACACGGTGCCACCGGCACTGGCCGCAGCACTGAAGGCGCGTGGCATCGAGCAGCTCTACAGCCACCAGGCCGAAGCGTGGGAGGCCAGCCAGCGCGGCGAGCACGTGGCCATCGTCACCCCCACCGCCAGCGGCAAGTCGCTGTGCTACACCCTGCCGGTGGTCAGCGCCGCGATGCAGGACAAGGCCAAGGCGCTGTACCTGTTCCCGACCAAGGCGCTGGCCCAGGACCAGGTGGCCGAGCTGCTGGAACTCAACCGTGCCGGCGACCTGGGCGTAAAGGCCTTCACCTTCGATGGCGACACCCCCGGCGATGCGCGGCAGGCGATCCGCCTGCACGGCGACATCGTGGTGTCCAACCCGGACATGCTGCACCAGGCCATCCTGCCGCATCACACCAAGTGGGCGCAGTTCTTCGAGAACCTGCGCTACATCGTCATCGACGAGGTACACACCTACCGCGGCGTGTTCGGCAGCCACGTCACCAACGTGCTGCGCCGGCTCAAGCGCATCTGCGCGTTCTACGGCGTGCAACCGCAGTTCATCCTGTGCTCGGCCACCATCGGCAATCCGCAGGCGCATGCCGAGGCGTTGATCGAGGCACCGGTCACCGCCATCACCGAATCCGGCGCGCCCAGCGGGCCGAAACAAGTGCTGCTGTGGAACCCGCCGGTGATCAACCCGGACCTGGGTCTGCGCGCCTCGGCACGCTCGCAGAGCAACCGCATCGCGCGCATCGCGATCAAGTCCGGGCTGAAGACACTGGTGTTCGCGCAGACACGCTTGATGGTGGAAGTGCTGACCAAGTACCTGAAGGACATCTTCGACCACGACCCGCGCAAGCCGCCCCGCATCCGCGCCTACCGCGGTGGCTACCTGCCCACGGAACGCCGCGAGACCGAGCGTGCGATGCGCGCGGGCAACATCGACGGCATCGTCAGCACCTCAGCACTGGAGCTGGGCGTGGATATCGGCAGCCTCGACGTGGTCATCCTCAATGGCTACCCCGGCAGCGTCGCTGCCACTTGGCAGCGCTTCGGCCGCGCCGGTCGCCGCCAGCAGCCCGCGCTGGGGGTGATGGTGGCCAGCTCGCAGCCGCTGGACCAGTACGTGGTACGCCATCCGGATTTCTTCGCCGAGGCCTCGCCCGAACACGCACGCATCGCGCCGGACCAGCCGCTGATCCTGTTCGACCACATCCGCTGCGCGGCCTTCGAGCTGCCGTTCCGGGTCGGCGATGGCTTCGGCCCGATCGATCCGGAAGTGTTTTTGGAAGCGCTGGCCGAAACCGAAGTCATCCACCGCGAGGGCGAGCGCTGGGAATGGATCGCCGACAGCTACCCGGCCAACGCGGTCAGCCTGCGTGCGGTGGCCGATGGCAACTTCGTGGTGGTCGACCGCAGCGATGGCCGCCAGCAGATCATCGCCGAGGTCGACTATTCCGCGGCCGCGCTCACGTTGTACGAAGGCGCGATCCACATGGTGCAGTCCACGCCCTACCAGGTGGAAACGCTGGACTGGGAAGGCCGCAAGGCCTACGTCACGCGCACCCACGTGGATTACTACACCGACAGCATCGACTTCACCAAGCTCAAGGTGCTGGACCGCTTCGATGGCGGCGTGGCCGGGCGTGGCGATTCGCACCATGGCGAAGTGCACGTGGTGCGCCGCGTGGCGGGCTACAAGAAGATCCGCTACTACACGCACGAGAACATCGGCTACGGCCCGGTGAACCTGCCCGACCAGGAACTGCACACCACTGCGGTGTGGTGGCAGCTGCCGCAGGCGCTGCTGCTTCGCGCGTTCGCCAGCAAGCAGGATGCGCTGGATGGATTCCTCGGCGCGGCGTACGCGCTGCACATCGTCGCCACCGTGGCGGTGATGGCCGATGCACGCGACCTGCAGAAGTCGGTGGGCAACGGCGATGGCTCCTGGTTCGCGATCGCCGACCAGAGCGGCCGTGGCCAGCTGCGCGGCAGCGAGGGCGATCCCGGTGTGGTGGAGTTGCTGCAGGAGTTCGTGCCCACCGTGTACCTGTACGACAACTTCCCCGGTGGCGTCGGCCTCAGCGAGCCGCTGTGGCAACGCCAGGCCGAGCTGGTGCAGCGCGCGCGCGAACTGGTGCAGCGCTGCGACTGCAAGGCCGGCTGCCCGGCCTGCGTGGGCCCCGTACTGGCCGCGCAGGAAGAAGATGAGACTTCGCCGCGTGCGCTGGCGCTGCGCGTGCTCGACCTGTTCGATGCCGACGCCTGCCAGCATGTGCCCGACGTGGTGGTGACCACGGGCGATCCTATGGAGCTGCTGGCCCCGTGAGCCTGAGCCTGGACAAGCTGCGCCTGCTGCGCAGGCAGGCCGGCGACCCGAAGGCGAGTACACCGGCCGCGCCGGACGTGCCTCCTGCACCTCCGGCACCCGTGGCCGCCAACGATGCGCGGCAACCACCGGCCGAGCGTTCGGTGTTCGCCTGGGTCGAACAGGAAATCCGCCACAAGCCGACCGGCGCTGCGGCCTCCACACCGGCGACGCTGCGGCGGCCGGAAGTAGGCAGCCTGCATCGCCTGCTCGGCCTGCGTTCGCGCGGTGGAGCCGCGCCGGCACGCGCCAGTGCACAGGATCGCCAGCTGCCCGGTGAGGAAATCGAGCCGGGCCTGTTCCTGATCGAATCGCTGCAGCCGCAACCGATCCCCACCGCCCCGCTGTCGCTGGCCTTCGCCAAGCGCGAGGACCAGCACGTGGCCGCACGCGATCTGCTGTTCTTCGATACCGAGACCACTGGCCTGGCCGGCGGCACCGGCACCCGTGCCTTCATGATCGGCGCGGCCGACTGGCACGTGTGTCCGCAACGTGGTGAAGGCCTGCGCATCCGCCAGCTGCTGATGTCGACGATGGCCGCCGAGGACGCGATGCTGGCCACCTTCGCCCGCTGGCTGCAGCCCTCCACCGTGTTCTGCAGTTACAACGGCCGCAGCTACGATGCGCCGCTGCTGAAGGCCCGCTACCGGCTGGCACGCCAGCGTTGCCCGATCAGCGCACTGGATCACGTCGACCTGCTCTATCCGACCCGCCGCCGCTATCGCGGCACGTGGGAGAACTGCAAGCTGTCCACCATCGAACGCCAGCTGCTGCGCGTGGTGCGCGAGGACGATCTGCCCGGTTCTGAAGCACCGGGCGCTTGGCTGCGCTTCCTGCGCGGGGGCGATGCGGTGAACCTGCGCCGGGTGGCCGACCACAACCACCAGGATGTGGTAACCCTGGCCCTGCTGCTGCAGCGGTTGGTGCACGAGGAACAGCGCGAGCGCGAGACGCTGGCGCTGGTCGGGCAGTAGGCGTTGACGCGGCCTGACGGTGGCAGCGGCGACACTGCCGCCACCATCCACGCCTGGAGCCCGACGATGCGCCTCAATCCCCTGGTCCTGCTCGCCATCCTGCCACTGGCTGCCTGCAGCCATGCCGGCAGCAGTACCGCGCATGAGACCACGCCGCCACCGGCGGCCGATGGCCCGCATGAGTGCCAGCCCGACAAGCTTGAAGCATTCACCGGCAAGACCGCCGACGAAGCCACGGTGAAGCAGCTGGTCAGCGCCAGCGGCGCACGCGGTGCACGGGTGGTCAAGCCCGGCATGGCGGTGACCATGGACTTCCGCCAGGATCGCGTGACCGTGCAGGTGGATGCGCAGAACCGTATCGAGCGCGCCAGCTGCGGTTGATCGCCCCAGGGTAGTGCCGGCCGCTGGCCGGCACCCCACATTGCCGGCCCGCGGCCGGCACTACCGATCAGAGGCGCTCGGCCTTGCCACTGGCCAGTGCGCGCGCGATCACCTGCTGTGCCTGCTGCGATGCCTGCGCATGCACACGCGCCTGGCGCTCGCCCAACGCGGCCTGCTGGCTGCCCAGTGCCGCCTGACGGCTGGCCAGTTCAGACTGCTGGCTGGCCAGGCGCTGCATGTCACGGGTGCGGCCGGATTGCGCGGCCTCGCTGCGGGCTTCCTGCATCGCACGACGTGCCTCGGCGGCAGCCTCGCGTGCAGCCTCTCGCGCAACGGCCACATCGCGGGTCGCACCGCGCGCTGCCTTCGCCGCTTCCGCAGCCGCCTCACGGTTGATGTCATGGGCGGCCATCGCATTGCGTGCTGCCTCGGCGGCGGCCAGTGCGATGCGGCGCGCCTCTTCACCCTGCAGACGCCCCATCTCACCCATCTGCTTGCCGAGGTCGCTCTGCTGGCGGCCCAGCGCACTCTGCTGGCGGCCCAGTTCGCTCTGCTGGCGACCGAGGTCCGCCGCACCGGCATAGGCGCGCTGCAGCGACTGGATCAACATCGGGTCGCGCACCACGTAACGCTTGTCACCCTGACGGAACCACAGTGCGGGGCCCTTGCCGAGCTGCCTGCGGGCCACCGTCACGTCGTCCATGCCTCCGTTGGCGAAGGTCGAATCACCATCGACCAGCACGAAGGCCTCCCGGGGCGACTTGCCCAGATCGAGGCGACCGTAGGTCGTGATGGAGGTCGTGGTGGTCGTGCCGTCATGGTCCTCATCCATGCCAGCGGCATCGTCGACGTAGGCCACGTCGGCATCGTCAGGACCGGACGGTTCTTCCATATCGGCTGGTTCGGCGGGCGGTGCGGGAGCCACCGGCACGGCCGGAACGCGCGCGGCCGAGGGCGGTGCGGGCGGTGCTTCCGGGGCCTTCGGCGGCGGCGGCACCACGGCCTTCGGGGCGGCCGGTGGTGCGGGCGGAGCCGGCGGCACTGGCGCTGCGACCAGTCGCATCGGCGCCACGCCCACCACCACCACCACAGCGGTCAGCGCCATCGCCAGGATGCGCGGGCAGGACCGGTGCGACTGCAGCGAGAGCAGGCGACGCTTGAGACTGGTGGTGCTCGGTGCGGCGCTGGCCACGCCCAGATGCGGCTGCGGGGCCACGCCCAGCTGCAGCAACAGGCGGCCATAGGCCTGGCGGCTGGCGCCGTGCTGGCCGACCACCGCCGCATCCACGGCTTCCTCGCGGGCCTGGGCGTATTCGCGCACCGACAGGCGCAACAGCGGGTGGAAGAAGAACAGGTGCTGGGCCAGTGCGGGCAGCAGGCCCCATTGCAGGTCACGCCGCTGCAGGTGCTGCAGTTCGTGGGTCAGTGCGAGGTCCAGCGCGTCACCCTGCAGGGCATTGTCGCCGGCCGGCAGCAGCAGCACCGGGCGGAACGGCCCGACCAGCTGCGGCGAGTCCACCTGCGTGCTCATCCAAAGCCGCGGTGCAGGGCGCACGCCGTGCGCATCGGAGGCCAGCTGCAGGGCCTGCACCAGCGCCTCGTCCTCGCAGGGATAGGCGGCGGCCAGCAGCGCGCGGCAACGGCGCCACTCACCGAAGGTTCGCACGGCCATCAGCAGCACGCCGGACGCCCACAGCGCGGCCAGTGCAACGGCCCACCACGCCACCGACGGCACGTCCGCTGCAGGCATCGGCATCGTCGCCAGCAGCTGCGCCGAGGCCTCCGGCGCCAGCGGATAGACCAGATCGGCGGCAACGTCGGTGGCGGTCATCGCCACGGCCTGGGGGGCCGGCAGCCAGGCCAACTGCAACGGCTGGCTCCAGAACAGGCCGAGCACGGCCTGCAGCGACACCAGCCACCACAGGCGGCAGCGGGTAGCCGCCGACAGCGACGGCAGCGCGCGGCACAGGCCGTATACCAGGGCCACCAGCAGCACGGTCTGCAGGCTGGTCCAGCCCAGCCGTTCCAACATCGGGATCAGCATCGTGGTGTCCATGGCTCAGCCCTCGTGGCGACGCGATTGGAGTTGGGCGACCAGCGCTTCCAGCTCGGCCAGCTCGTTGTCGCTGACCTGCTGGCGCTGCGACAGGTAGGCCACGAACGGCGACACCGAGCCCTGCAGGGTGTTGTCGACAAACTGGGCCACGGCACCCTGCAGCACGCTCTGCGGGCCACGGGTGGCCTGGTAGCGGTAGACGCCGTCCTGCTGCTGGCGCTGAAGATACCCCTTCGCCCGCAGCCGCTCCATCATCGTCAGCACGGTGGAACGGGCCAGGCCACGGGCCTCCCCGTAGCCATTGGCGACTTCGCCGACGCTGGCCGGCGCATGTTCATCGATGTACTGCAGCAGGGCCAGCTCCTGGTCCCCGATCGTCTTGCCACGCATGACACCACTCCCTTGACTACACGTGTCGCCACTGTCTGCGTGACGACAACTGTAGTCAACCCCCCGGAAGTCATGGGCCGACGAACGGTAGGGCGGTGGTCGCCTCCCTCAGTACTCCACCCGGTACCCGATCGAGAAGGTCCGCCCCGCCGCCGGCAGGCTGGACATCTTTCCGTAGGTCGCCTCGGCCTGCTGGCCATAGACCGTGCGGTAGTCACGATCGGCCAGGTTGTAGACGCCCACGCTGAAACGACCTCCGGCCAGCGGTACTTCGCCGATCAGGTCGAACACCGCATAGCCGTGGATCTTCGCGGCCGGGGTTGCGCGGATGCTCGGGCTGATCGCAGCAGCCGGTGCATCACGCCAGGCGCGATCGGTCCCACCGACGACCTGCCCCTGCAGTCGCAGCAGGCTGTCGTTGGCGAAGCGCCACTGCCCATGCATACCCGCCTTCAAGGGTGAAACGCGGAACGCATTGAGCTCACGCCAGCGTCCGGCAGCGTCGCGGTACTGGCCACGGGTGCTGGCAAGGCTGGCGCCCAGCTCCAGCGGTGCGGTCGGCGTGTAACGCAGGTTGGCCTCCACGCCCCACACCCGCTCGTCGGTGTCGGCCACCGACACGCTGTAGTCGCGGTTGAACTGCACGGTCTTGTCCGAGCGGTTGTAGAACGCGGTCACTGCGCTCTGCAGCAATGCATCGCTGCGGCGCCAGCCCAGCTCGTAGCTGTCGACCTTGATCGGGCCGATATTGCGGCTGTCGATGACGAAGGTTGCCGGTACATCGCGCAGCATGCGCTGGGTGTCGGGCAGGCTGAAGCCCTGCGAGACGTTGGCGAACAGCTGTTGCGATGCATCCAGCCGGTACACCACGCCGGCATTGAACAGGGTCTGCGAGTGGCGCACGCGGCCACCCTGCAGCAAGCGCGGCTGGTACCCGGCAACGGCATCGGCGGTGATCGCTTCGGTGTAGGGAAGCGAGTCTTCTACGCGGTTGCGCAGGATCTGGTGGCGCACGCCGGCCTGCACGCTGAAGCGCTCACCCAGCGAATGATCGGCCTGCAGGAACAGGCCGGTGGTATCCACGCGCACGTCCGGCCCCATCGCGTACTGCGCGGTGGGCTGGTAGTCGAGACCATTGCTGGCGATGAAGCGGTTGATGTCATACATCTGCCCGCGCTGGCGATCCTGCTCGCGTTCATGGTCCACGCCATACGACAGCTGCAGGCTGCGGCCACCGACCTGGAAATCCTTGTGCAGCGCGCTGCGCAGGCCCCAGACATCAATGTCGGTGTTGGACTGCATCGCCACATAGGCGAAGCCACCACGCAGCGCCGGGTGCACCAGGGTCGACACCGACGGGAACCAGCGCCCCTGCTCGTTGCGGTAATAGGCTTCCACGCTCAGTTCCTGCCCACCCGGCAGGTCGCGGTTGCGATACTGCACATTCACTCCCTGGTGCCGGGTCCGCGGCTGCGCCTCCAGCTGCAGGCCGGGCAGCGCCTGGTGGTTGGGCGTGAATGCAGGGTTGAACAGCGCGGCCAGGCGCGGGCCATAGTCGGGGCCATGATCACTGTCCTGCTGATCGTCGAACCAGCGTACGCCGACGCTCAACCGCTGGCTGTCCGTCGGGGTCCAGTCCAGGCGTGCATTGAGTTCGCGGGTCTCGGTGTCCTGCCGATCGGTCTGCGCGATCTCCGGGCCGATGCGGCGGCCATGCGCATCCAGCGATGCGCCCTGCCGGCCATAGGCGAAGCCGAACGCGCCACTGAACTGATCGCCGCGCACGGTCATGGTCTGCGCGGCGTTCCAGGCCAGCGTGTCACTGGACAGATGCGAGGGACTGCGCAGGCCGAACTGGCTGGCCAGCTGCACCGGCTGCTCGCCGGGCTGCAGGGTGATGATGTTGATGATGCCGCCACTGGCACCGGCGCCATACAGCGCGGTGGCGCCGGAGATCACCTCGATGCGCTCGATCATGGTCGGCGAGATGCTGTTGAGCTGGCGCGACCCATCGCGTGCGCCGGTCAACGGCACGCCATCGATCATCACCTGCACGCTGCGGCCACGCATGGTCATGCCGTAGTTGCTGGTGGTACCGCTGGCCGGCGCCAGCGACGGCACCAGCTGGCCGAGGATGTCGGCGGTGCTGCGCCCGGCGGTGATCTGCTGGGCAATCTGTTCGTGCTCGATGGCATACACGGTGCCGGCGATCTCAGCCACGCTGCGTGCGCCTCGCACGGCGGTGACACTCACCGCATCCAGTTGCCGGGTGCCGGCCGTAGCAGACGCATTCTGCGCCGCCAGCTGGCCACTGATGGCCATCGCCAGCACAGCCAGCGGAAGGGTTGCTGCGGTATGCCGCATGGTGTCCTCGTTGCGTATCAGGGGGAGTTCGTGGGTGCTGCGAAGCGGCGCATCAGCGGCCGGCACAACAGCAGTCCAAGCGCCGAAACCGTGGCCAGCGCGATGTAGTAGGTGGGGTAGCCCATGCCCTTGGCGAGGAAGCCGGACAATGCGCCGCCGATGAAATTGACCAGCAGCTCGAAGCACACCAGCAGGGTGAAGTCGGTGCCGGCCTGCGCACGCGAGCTGACCCGCATGAACAAGGCATACAGGCTGGTCATCGCCACATAGCGCAGCGCCAGAAGAGCGATCACCAGCGCGCCCAGGCCAAGCCGCGAGGTCGCAAGCGCGCCGCTGTACAGCATCAATGCCAGCAGCACGTACAGCGCCGTGCGCCACCAGCCGGCATGCATCAACAGCTGCTCGGCCCGGTGCTGCTTTAGCAGCCAGGCTGCGCCCACGGCTGCCAGCATGCCGGTGCCGGCACCGCCCACCGAGATCAGCAACCCGATCTCGGTCAGGCTGAACTGCTGGTCGACCAGCAGCGGGTTGATCATCGCCATGGCCGGCGCTTCCACCAACCGGTAAAGCACGATCAGCAGCAGCGCCCAGCGCAGTTCGCGACGGCGCAGCGCGCGCAGGATGCTCGGCCGCGGCGCGTCGGGCCTGGCCGGCGTTTCATTGATCTGCTGCACTGCCAGCAGGGTCAGTGCGCTCATCGCGGCCAGGCTCAGCAGGGCCACGCTCCAGCCGCGGGTTTCATACAGCCACAGCACGCCGGCGCCACCAATCATGCTGCCCAGGGCCACGCCCACGCTCTGCGCCATGCTGCCCAACCGGTGCTCGGCCGGCGCCAGCGCCTCCACGGTGTAGCCGTCGATGGCGATGTCCTGGGTGGCGGCAATGCTCGAGATCCACATGCCGACCAGCACGAACACGACCAGGCCATGATCCAGGCCAGTGAACGCCAGCACCAGGATGCCGGCCAGCAGCAACAGTTGCGTCAGCCACAGCCAGCTGCGGCGGCGGCCGAGGGCGGGCAGGTGCCAACGGTCCACCAGCGGTGCCCACAGGAACTTCAGCGCCCACGGCAGGTACAGCAGCGACAGCATGCCGATCCAGCGCAGGTCCACGCCCTGGCTGCGCAGGATGGCGGGCACCGCCACGTTGTAGAAATACAGGGGCAGCGCGTGCGCCATGTACAGCGCGACAATCACCCCCAGGCCGAATGGCGAAGCGGCGGCGCGCTCAGTGCGCATCGGCCTGCTCCAGGTGCTCGCCAATCCAGCGCATGCCCGCGCCGGCATCGGCGGTGACGAAGTAAGGCACGGCCCAGGCCGCGTGCAGCGCCGGGGTGTCCAGCCGCTGCCGCTCGGCGGCATCGCTGGCGATGCGTACCAGGCCCCGGCAGTACTGCCGGAAGGCGGCCTTGTACTGCTTGTACCAGACCGCCTGCAGGGCACGGTAATCGTCGCAGAAGGTGGCACCGGGCGCGGTGCTGGCAATGAAGTAGAAGGGACGGTGGGCCTCGATCAGCGCCTGCACGCGGTCCAGCCAGTACCGGATCTGGTCCGCATCCACCGCGCCATGGAAGACGGCACGCAGCACCACCGCCTCGTTGATCACCAGACCCATTGCCATCGACCTTCTTGCTGAACAGGGGAAAGGGGCAGTGGCCCAGCCCCGCAAATGAGAATAATTTGCAATACGATTGCAAGTTTAGGCGCGACGAAAGAAAATTTAGGCACGACAGCATTCGTGGGTGCCTTGCATGCAGGTCTATTCCTGCGCCGAACTGATGAGCGCCGCCCACGCGCTGGGCGGCCGGGTCGACTTTGAATCGGGCCTTCCCGATGCGCTGCCGGTGCTGGCCGGCTGGCAGCAGGTGCAGTCGATGGACAGCGGTCTGGTGCTCTATCTCAGCCGCAGCCAGGACATGGTCGGCGGCCGCAGCCAGAACTGCCTGCCTGCGGGGCTCACCGCCAGTTTCCTGCTGCAGGGACAGGCCGAAGTGGTCATCGCCAACCAGCGCCTGCAGATGGACAGCCGCCGGGCCGGGAGCCCGGCGATGCTGGTCCACCTTCGCGAGGAGGAAGCGTTCCAGCGCCACTGGCAGGCGGGTCGTGAGGAAACCAAGGTCAGCCTGCACCTCAGCCGGGACTGGCTGTCGCGCCAGCTCGATGGCATTGCCTCGGCCGGTCTCAGCCGCCTGCGGCTGAGCCACGCGCGCAACCAGGCGTGGCAGCCGCCTGCGCCGCTGCTGCGGCGAGCTGCTGCCTTGTTCGGGACGGAAGCGGCGGAGCCGCCTCTGCTGGCCAGCCTGCAGCGCGAGAGTTTTGCGCTGGAGGTCGCAGCCAGCGTTGTCCGTTCCGTGGTCGCCGAGCGCGACGCACCTGGCCCCAGCACGCATCTGCGGCGTTGCGTGGACCAGTTGCAGCAGTGGCTGCAGAGCGGCGAGGCCGATGGCCTGACCATCAACCAGATGGCGCGCAGGCTGGGGACCAACGCCGTCGACCTGCAAAGCACCTTCCAGCAGCTGCACGGCAGCAGCATCGCGGCCTGGCTGCGTGCACTGCGCCTGCAACGGGCACACGATGCGCTGCTGCAGCGGCGGGTATCGGTGGACGTGGCGGCCAGCCTTGCCGGGTACGCCCATACCAGCAGCTTCAGTGCCGCGTTCAAGCGGCAGTTCGGACGGTCGCCCTCCCGCATCCGCTAGCCGCGTGCACGCCCTGCGTGCCAGCCCTGAACCTGACCGCGCGACGCAGGTTCCGCTTAAACCTTTTCCGCGCCCACTGCATCCGATCCTCGACGCCCGCCGGAATTCCGCATGTTCCGCCCAACGCTTCGAGTCGTGCTCATGCTCATCAGCGCCCTGCCGTTCGCCGCCCTGTCCTTGCCCGCCCCGCCCTTGCCGGCCGTGTCCGCCAGCCAGGACCAGGCCAACGACCAGACCCGCCGCCTGATCCGGCAGATCATGCGCGATGAGCGCATTCCCGGGCTGCAGATCGCAGTGGTCAAGGACGGCCAGATCGTGTTGTCCGAAGCCTACGGGCTGGCCAACGTAGAAAACGGCGTGCTCGCCTCGCGTGACACCCGCTTCCCGCTCAACTCCGCCACCAAGGCTTTTACCGGGGTGGCCATCGCACAACTGGCAGAACAGGGGCGATTGGATCTGGACGCGCCGGCCTCGCGCTACCTGGATGATCTTCCTGCTGCATGGAAGGACGTGCGCCTGCGCCAGCTGCTGGCCCACACCTCCGGCCTTCCGGACATCCTCGATGCGAAGGGACTGCTGGGTGGTGGTTCCGAAGCGCAGGCATGGACGGAGGTAACTGCGCGACCAGTCGAAGCCGCACCCGGGCAGCGCTTTGCCTACAACCAGACCAACTACGTGCTGCTGGCGCGGATCATCGCGCGGCAATCAGGCATGCCCTACGAGCGGTTCCTCGCCACCGCCCAGTTCAGCAGTGCACGCATGGCGCGCACCACCTTCGGTGACAGCTACGACCTGATTCCGGATGCCGCGACGATGTACAGCCTGGCGCCGCGCGCGACCGATGCGGCCGACACGCCACCACGTCTGTCGCACTGGTTCTACGACATACCGCCCTCACTGTGGGCCGGCGGCGGCATCCTCACCACCGCCGACGACACCGCACGCTGGCTGGTCGCGTTGACCGAAGGCCGCCTGCTGGGTGACGCCGCGCGTGCACGCATGTGGTCGGCCGAGCGCCTGGCCGACGGCCGCGCTGGTCCGTGGGCGGGCGGCTGGCCAGTGCTGCAGGCAGCGCCCGACCTGCAGGTGGCCGGCATCGGCGGCGCGCGCTCGGCGTTCGTGGTTTATCCCGGGCGCGGCGTGGCGGTGGTGGTGCTGACCAACCTGGTCGGCGCCAATCCGCAGCGCTTCATTCCACGTATCGCCGACTTCCATGCCAGTGCTGCCTCAGCGGCCGATGACAAAGCGGTCGCCCGTGCATGGCAGCAACGGTCCATCGTTGCACGGCCATAGCGCTGCAGGGAGGGTCTGCGTCACCTCGAAATGATCCTGGTTCCAGCGCAGGAATCCGGCGTGCACGGCGTTGCCATGGTCGAAGGTGCGTGCATCCTCGCCCAGCGGCTGTTCTGGATCAGCTTCGAGCACCCAGCGCAGCACCGGCACCTTGTCCAGCTGCCCGGTGAAAGCAAACAGTTCACCCGCGCCCTTGTCCTGGTAGGCCGCCAATGCCGTGGCATCCGGCAGGCTGGCCTGCGCCAGCAGTGCGTCGGTGACGTCCTGCAGCGGTCCGGTTCCCTCAGCGATATAGGCACGCATGCCGGTGGTGATGGCCGGGCAGCCCTTCAACTGCACCAGATAGCCGGTTTTCCCGCCACCGCCGGAGAACGAGCGCAACCAGTAGCGGAAGCGCGGTCCACTCTGGTCGGTCACCATGACGTCGGCCCCGCCCTGCTGCCCTGGAATCGAAACCACCAGCGCGTCGTGCGCGCCGGCGACGTCGCACTTCAACTGCTGCAGTACTCGAAGGGCGGGCTCGGGCAGCGCGCCGTGACGGCCTCCGGCATGCGCGCTGCCGGATGCTTCCGGCAACCCGGGCAGGCCACGATCAGGCGAAGAAGGTTGCACGGTTGGCGCCGCTGCGGGCGTGGCAACTGGGGCTGCAGCGGTGCGCTCCCCCGCGGGCGCACAGGCGCTGCAGGCCAGCAGCAACACCAACGGCAGACCGGACATCAATGGTAAACGGACCATCGATCAGCGCCCTCCCATTGCCGGCGCTTCCTGCTGCTGTGCAGCCGCAGGCGCCGGTGCCCCCTGTTCGCGCGCTTGCTGCTGCAGCTGGCGCAGGCTGGTTTCCACCGCAGTCTCGCGCACCTCGGCCGCATTGACACCTGCGCGCACTGCCGCGGGATCGCCCGGACTGCCCTGCACCAGGAAAAGTGTCTCGCCCGCAGCGCGGCCACCACTGGGATTGCTGGCCACGATCTGGTCGACCCGGGTGATGCCCGCGGCCTTCGCTTCGCGCAGCATCACCAGACTGTATTCATCGGCGTGCTCGGCGTAGCGTCCGCCCAAGGCCTGCAGGTGCGTGCTGATCTGCTGCTGCAGGGCATGGTCGCGATGCTGCGGCTGCCGGGGATCGTCGTTGGCCGCGAGCGGCGCGTCCTGTCCCAGCTCGCGCGACTGGCCCGGCGCAACCGAGGTCAGGACATACTGCCAACGGTTCTGCCCAGAGGTGCCGCGTACCGTCGCCACGAAGTCGTCGTACTCGCCGCCGCCGATGGTCTGGCAGCCCGCCGAATCGGTGTTGGACCGGCTGCCACGATGGATCTTGAAGGTGTCGTTGAGGTCCTGCACGCCCTGGGTATCGCGGGCATCGAACCAGCCATCACCATTGCTGTCGCGCTTCACCCGGCCAGCGCCGGCGGTGATGGCCGCCTGCGAAGGGCGCAACGCGAACTCATCGGGATGGCCGTTGCGCGGATGGGTGGTCGCGCGCATCTCGGTGGTGCCTTCGCCCAACCGTCCAAGATCCTTGACCCGGTCGCCGTTGACGTCCTCGCCCTCGGTCTTGGTGCGCGGTGCCACGTTGCCGAAGCCGGGGCTGCGTGGCGTGGTCTTGGCGTGACCGTCGTACTGGGCCGTCGGCTCTGTCGTGGCCTGGTTGAACTCGCGTACATGGCCGTGGCCCTGCGCATCCTTCCACAGCACCACGATGCGGTCGTCGTAGACACCACGCCCGCGCGCCTCGGTGGTGCGGTTCTCATCACGCAACCCCAGCACCACGCGATCCTGGGTGGCCATCGCATCGTTCGCCGCAGCGTTGCCGCGCTGGGCCACGATGCTGCCATACACGTCGTACTGCTGGGCCTGGCTCAGGCCCGCGGTCTCTGCTGCATCGGGCATGCGCGGAGGGCGCGTCGCCTCACCCAGGCGCTCCAGCATCGGGTTGACCGTGGCCGCATCCGCAGCGGATACGCCACCGCTCCGTCGCAGCGCCTCAAGCTCGGTGGCACCCCGCGCCGCGATGTAGCGATCCAGCGATTCCTGCACCACCGCACTCTGGCCGTTGTGAAGGGCCTCCAGGCGCGCGGCCGCGCCACGGGCGTCGTTCTGCCGCAACAGGGCGACGACTTCATCGGCCGCTGCGTTGATATCCATCTCCGGCATGATCTTTCCTTGAACGTGATCGGTGTGGGCGTCCAGCCTACCCCACCACACCGGCGCAGCCCTTGACACACGCCACACACCTGCGCAAAGCCCCATTCAGCAGATCCCACGCAACAGGGTTGTTCAGCCTCGCGGCCCACCCATCACCGGCAGGATCACCCCGCTGATGTAGCTGGCACAGACCGGCGAGGCCAGGAATACGTAGGCCGGCGACAGTTCTTCGGGTTGTGCGGGCCGGCCCATGTCACTGTCCTTGCCGAATTCAGCGACGTCCTGCGCCGCCTTGTCGGCGGGGTTCAACGGCGTCCACACCGGCCCAGGCGCCACGCAGTTGACGCGGATTCCGCGCGGCAGCAGCTGGCTGGCCAGCGCCTTGGTGAACGCATGGATCGCGCCCTTGGTGGCCGAGTAGTCGATCAGCGCCTTGCTGCCAAAAATGCCGGTTTCCGAACCGGTGTTGATGATGCTGGCGCCCTCGCCAAGATGCGGCAGCACCGCGCGCGCCATCTGGATGTAACCACCGATGTTGGTCTGCAGTGTTTCCTGCAGGTGCGCGTCTTCAAGGTCTTCCAGCCGCTCGCAATGCAGCTGGAACGCGGCGTTGTTGACCAGGATGTCGATGCCGCCGAACGCCTTGGCTACCTGCTTGACCGCCTTGTTGCAGAAGCGCGGATCACGCACATCACCGGCGATCACCACGCAGCGGCCGCCTTCGCGCTCCACGTGCTGGCGGGTGATGTCCGCGTCCTCGGCCTCGTCCAGGTGCAGTACCGCCACATCCGCGCCTTCGCGTGCGAACAGCACCGCCACCGCACGGCCGATGCCGGAATCGCCGCCAGTGATGATCGCGCGCATGCCCTGCAGCTTGCCGCTGCCGGTGTAATCGGGTGCGAGGAAACGCGGCGCCAGCTCCAGTTCGTGTTCATGCCCGGGCTTGGCCAGCTGCTGCGCCGGCATCGCCTCCGGCTGACGGCGTGCGCCTGCCTGGGTCGCAGTCTTCCTTGTGGCCTTCTTTGCCGCGCGCACATCCTTGGCCTTTTCCTGGTCCTGCAGGCGCCGCTGCCGGGCGGCGACGCGCGCTGCCCGTGGATCGCTGGCGGCCGCCTGGCGCGTTGCGGTCTTCACCACCCGCGGTCGAGCGGGGTCGGCTGCGGTCTTCGTCGCAGTGCTGCCTTTGCGCACCTTGGGCGAGGCTTTGCGGCGGACGGGGGTTTTCCTGGTGGTGGCCATGCAGGTCTCCTCGGAGTGGAAGGGGGTTGCCGGCCAGCGGCCGGCACTACCGGGCGCATGCGCCGCAGTACCGGGGGCGGCATCCGCCGCGCCTGCAGTGTCTCTGCCTATGCTGTTGGTGGCAGTGAGCGCACCGTGCCCACGATGTGCACGGTATTCATTCCGCCACCACGTGCGCCGTCGCACGCTGCACGCAACCACACAAGGAACGCCTCCATGAAACATGCCATCACCACCGCCGCCGTCTGCTTTGCCCTCGCGGCCTGCAGCAGCACACCCATGGCCCAGGTGCAGCCGATCGACGGCGTGATTTCCGGGCAGTGCCACAGCGACATGGTGCGCGGCGCACTCGGCCTGGCCGCTTCGGACGCCACCGTGGCGCGGGCACGCGTGGACAGCGACAGCCTGCACGTGCGGGTGCTGCGCCACGACGGCCCGCGGGTGCCACCGGCCCACGAAGGCGGCGACCGCCTGACCATCGAGAAGGGCCGCACCAACAACATCACCGCGATCTACTGCGGCTGAGCCTGCGCGCCCTGCGCAGCACGCGCAGGGTGGCCTGTTCCCACTGGCGCGGCCCGCGCAGGCCGGCCAGCTTGGCCAGTTCGCCGCGCTCCCAGCCGGCGAACACGCACGGGTCGATGTAGGCCTTGCGGCATACCGCAGGCGTGTTGCCCAGCAGCGCTGCCACCTCGCACACCACCGCACGCTGTGCCTGCGCCAGCGCGCGCTGGCTGGCCGGTTCCGGCAGCTCGGTGGCGGCAAACGCCTGCACCGCCGCCACGGTGCCGCCCCAGGTGCGGAAATCCTTGGCGGTGAAGTCCTCGCCCATCACCTCGCGCAGGTAGTCGTTCACCGCCCCCGAATCCACCGGCTGCGGTGCGCCGTCGTCATCGCGGTACTGGAACAGCGCCTGCCCCGGCAGCTGCTGCAGGCGGCGTACCAGCAGCCCCAGCCTGCGATCGCCCACGGTCACTTCCTGCAGCTGCCCGGACTTGCCGCGGAAGCGCATGCGCACCCGGCCGCCGCGCAGCAGTTCCAGATGGCGGTTGCGCAGTGTGGTCAGACCGAACGAACGGTTCTGCTGCGCATAGGTTTCATTGCCGACCCGCACCAGCGTGTCGGCCAGCAGCGCGACCACCATGGCCAGCACCTTCTCTTTCGGGAAGCCGGGCCGCTTGAGATCGCGCGACAACCGCCGCCGCAGTGCAGGCAGGGCCTCACCAAAGGCAATGATGCGGTCGAACTTGCCGGCGTCGCGCTCCTTGGCCCAGTCGGCGTGGTAGCGGTACTGCTTGCGTCCGCGCGCATCGCGGCCGGTCGCCTGCAGGTGGCCATTGGCATGGGCGCAGATCCACACCGCGGTGTAGGCCGGCGGAATCGCCAGCGCACGGATGCGTTGCAGAGTGGTGGCATCGCGCAGCGCGTGGCCATCGGCATCGCGGTAGCTGAAGCCCTTTCCAGCGCGGCGGCGGCTGATGCCGGGCTGGGTGTCATCGACATAGCGCAGGCCCGCAGCGCGCGCGGCCTGTTGTTCCGGAGTGGCGGGTGTTGGCATGTCCGCCAGTGTCACCGGTGCGGCGCAGCGATCCTGTCGATAACACAAGACAAACACGTGAGGGTCGGTTCGCCGCTATGCTCGGGCTTTCACAACCCCTTCCGGAGTCATGATGTCGTTTCCGATTCGCGCCCGTTCGCTCTCCGTCCTGTTGCTGCCGGCCGTGCTGGCCCTGACCGCCTGCCAGGCACCGGCGCTGGATGAACAGGATTCGGCCACGGCCCATGCCCAGCAGGCCGCCGAGGCCGCCAAGGCACCGGCCGACGACGCCGGCAAGGCCACCGAGGCACCGCCGGTCGGCACCTGCGATGCCAGCCAGGTGCAGAGCCTGGTCGGCCAGGCGTACACCGATGCCCTTGGCAAGCAGGCCCAGGAAGATGCCGGCGCCAGCCAGGTGCGCGTGCTCAAGCCCAATGATGTGGCCACGATGGAGTTCCTCGGCGACCGCCTGAACATCGAAGTGGACGACAAGGGCGCAGTCAGCGGCGCGCGCTGCGGCTGAGTCCGGCCCCGCGCCGGCACTGGGTTGCCGGCGCGTTCTGTTGCACCTGCAACCGTGTATTGCGGCGCTGCAGCAACCTGTGATCTAGTCGAGGCATCCGGTGGCCTCACGATGCGCTCCAGGGATTGGGCGGGCTTGAGTGTCCCCGTTCAATTCATCCCGCATCGAGGTAGAGATGGCCCCCCGCAACCGCCAAGGGCTTTACGACCCGCGCTCCGAGCGCGATGCCTGTGGATTTGGCATGGTCGCCCAGCTCGACGATCAACCATCACGCCTGTTGGTTGATACCGCCATCGCCGCGCTTTCGCGCATGACCCACCGTGGTGGCGTCGCCGCCGATGGCCTGACCGGTGATGGCTGCGGCCTGCTGCTGCGCCGCCCCGATGCGTTCCTGAAACTGCTGGCCAGCGAAGCCGACATCGCGGTCTCCGCGCGCTTCGCCGCCGGCCTGGTGTTCCTGCCGCACGGGGCCGACGCGGCGCAGGCCTGCCGCGCACAACTGCAGGCGCAGGTGGAAGCGGTGGGCTGCAAGGTTGCCGGCTGGCGCGAGGTACCGACCGACGACAGCGTCTGCGGCCAGCTGGCGCGCGATACCCTGCCGCGTATCGAACAGGTATTCGTCGATGCAGGCGTCGGCCAGGATGATGCCGGCTTCGCGCTGGCGCTGTTCCTGGCCCGTCGCCGCAGCGAACAGCAGCTGCGCGACCACGCCGACTTCTACGTCACCACCCTCACCCCGGATGCGATCAGCTACAAGGGCATGGTGCTGCCGGACAAGCTCAGCCGCTTCTTCCCGGACCTGCAACGCCGCGAACTGGCCTCCAGCGCCATCGTGTTCCATCAGCGCTTCTCCACCAACACGCTGCCGCGCTGGCCGCTGGCGCACCCGTTCCGCATGCTCGCCCACAACGGCGAGATCAACACCATCGAAGGCAACCGTCGCTGGGCGCAGGCGCGCAGCAAGGTGTGGAAGACGCCGCGCTTCGATATCGGTGAATTCGACCCGGTCATCTCCATGCACGGTTCGGATTCGCAGAGCCTGGACAACATGCTGGAGCTGATGGTCGCCGGTGGCATGGAGCTGATCCAGGCGCTGCGCATCCTGGTGCCGCCGGCTACGCAATCACTGGAATTCAAGGACCCGGACCTGGCGGCGTTCTACGAGTTCCACGGCCTGAACAGCGAGCCGTGGGATGGCCCGGCCGGCATCGTCGCCTGCGACAGCCGTTATGCGGTGTGTACGCTGGACCGCAACGGCCTGCGCCCGGCGCGCTGGATGCTGACCGCCGACCGCCACTTCCTGGTCGCCTCCGAAGCGGGCGTGTGGGAAGTGCCGACCGAGCGTGTGGTGCGCAAGGGCAAGCTGGGCCCGGGCGAGATGGTGGCCATCGACCTCAAGCGTGGCGACCTGCTCGACTCCGACGCGGTGGACCGCATCAACCGTGGCCGCGCACCGTACAAGCAGTGGCTGCAGCAGGGCGTGACCTACCTGCAGACCGAACTGATCGACCCGTCGCTGGTGGAAGAACCCTTCGACGAGGGCACCCTGCGCAGCTACCAGAAGCTGTACCAGCTCAGCAGCGAGGAAGTGGAGCAGGTGCTGCGGCCGCTGGCCGAGACCGAGCAGGAAGCCACCGGCTCGATGGGCGATGACACGCCGATGGCGGTGCTGAGCCAGCGCAGCCGCCCGCTGTACGACTATTTCCGCCAGGCGTTCGCGCAGGTCACCAACCCGCCCATCGACCCACTGCGCGAAGACTGCGCGATGTCCCTGTCCACCCAGCTCGGCAGGGAGACCAACATCTTCCATGCCGGCCCGGAGACGGTGAACCACGTCATCCTCAATTCGCCGGTGCTCAGCCAGCGCAAGCTGCGCCAGCTGCTGAAGATGGACCAGTACGTGCAGGCCAACCGCCTGCTCGACCTGTCCTACAGTGAGGACGAGGGCCTGCGTGCCGGCATCGAGCGCATCTGTGCCGAGGCCGAACAGGCCGCGCGCGAGGGCATGGTGATGCTGCTGCTGTCCGACCGCTACCCGGTGGCCGGGCGGCCGATGGTGCATGCCCTGCTGGCCACCAGCGCCATCCACCACCACCTCTCCCACCTGGGCCTGCGCTGCGACGTCAACCTGATCGTCGAGACCGGCACCGCGCGCGATCCGCACCACATGGCCTGCCTGCTCGGCTTCGGCGCCACTGCGGTGTACCCGTACCTGGCCTACCAGACCCTGTTCGACCTGGGCCGCCGTGGCATCCTCAAGCTCAGCAAGGGTGGCGAGCAGTCGCAGATCGGCCGCCGCTACCGCAAGGGCGTCTACAAGGGCCTGTCGAAGATCATCTCGAAGATGGGCATCTGTACCGTGGCCAGCTACCGCGGTGCGCAGCTGTTCGAGATCATCGGCCTGGAACCGGAAGTGGTCGATCTGTGCTTCCCGGATACCGCCTCGCGCATCGGTGGCGCCGGCTTCGCGCGTCTGGATGCCGACGCACGCGAACTGTGCGCGCAGGCGTGGGACGCGCAGCAGGACGTGGATGTCGGCGGCCTGCTGAAGTACGTGCACGGCGGCGAATACCACATGTACAACCCGGACGTGGTGACCACCCTGCAGCGCGCGGCGCGCAGTGGTGACCCGCGTGCGTGGCAGCAGTACTGCGATGCCGTGCATGCACGGCCGCCGTCGGCACTGCGCGACCTGCTGGAGCTGGTACCGGCCGCCATGCCGGTACCGCTGGACGAGGTGGCCCCGGCCAGCGAACTGTTCCCGCGCTTCGATACCGCCGCCATCAGCCTCGGCGCACTGTCGCCGGAAGCGCATGAAGCGCTGGCCATCGCGATGAACCGCCTCGGCGGCCGCAGCAATTCCGGCGAAGGCGGCGAAGACCCGGCACGCTATGGCACCGCAAAGCGCAGCAAGATCAAGCAGGTGGCGTCGGGCCGCTTCGGCGTCACCGCCGAATATCTGGTCAATGCCGAGGTGCTGCAGATCAAGGTCGCGCAGGGCGCCAAGCCCGGCGAAGGCGGCCAGCTGCCCGGGCACAAGGTCAACGAGCTGATCGCGCGGCTGCGCTATGCCAAGCCGGGCATCGGCCTGATCTCGCCACCACCGCACCACGACATCTATTCGATCGAGGACCTGGCCCAGCTGATCTACGACCTCAAGCAGGTCAACCCGACCGCGCTGGTGTCGGTGAAGCCGGTCAGCCATGCCGGCGTCGGCACGATTGCCGCCGGCGTGGTCAAGGCCGGTGCGGACCTGATCACCATTTCCGGCCATGACGGCGGTACCGGCGCCTCGCCGGTCAGCTCGATCCGCTATGCCGGCGTGCCGTGGGAACTGGGCGTGGCCGAAGCGCACCAGGCACTGCTGGCCAACGACCTGCGCGGGCGCACCCTGCTGCAGACCGATGGCGGCCTGAAGACCGGCCTGGACGTGGTCAAGGCGGCGCTGCTGGGCGCGGACAGCTTCGGCTTCGGCACCGCGCCGATGATCGTGCTGGGCTGCAAGTACCTGCGCATCTGCCACCTCAACAACTGCGCCACCGGCGTGGCCACCCAGGACGAGCGCCTGCGCGAGAACCACTTCACCGGCCAGCCCGAGCGCGTGGAGAACTTCTTCCGCCTGCTGGCCGAGGAAGTGCGTGGCTGGCTGTCCTACCTGGGCGCACGTTCGCTGGAAGAAATCGTCGGCCGCACCGACCTGCTGCGGCAGATCGAAGCCGCGCCGCGCGACGGCGTGCGCGTGGACCTGTCGCGCCTGCTGGCCGACAGCCGCTACGAGGGCAGCCACTGCGCGGCGCAGCGCCTGTACGAATCGCCGGACAGCCTGGCCACGCAGATGGACGGCCTGCTGGCCGCAGCCATCGAGCACAAGCAGGGCGGCGAACACCGCTTCCTGATCCACAACACCGACCGCAGCATCGGCACCCGCCTGGCCGGTGCCGTGGCACGTGCACACGGCAACCAGGGCATGGCCGAGGCGCCGCTGGAACTGCGCTTCCGCGGCAGCGCCGGGCAGAGCTTTGGTGCCTTCAACGTCGGCGGCCTGCACCTGGAAGTGGAAGGCGAAGCCAATGACTACGTCGGCAAGGGCATGGCCGGCGGCCGCCTGGTGGTGCGTCCGCCGCGTGGCGCGCGCTTCGAGGCCCGCAGCACCGCCATCATCGGCAACACCTGCCTGTACGGCGCCACCGGGGGCGAGCTGTTTGCCGCCGGCCGCGCGGGCGAGCGCTTCGCGGTGCGCAATTCCGGCGCGCTGGCGGTGGTGGAAGGTGCCGGCGATCACTGCTGCGAGTACATGACCGACGGCGTGGTGCTGGTGCTGGGCAAGGTCGGCCTGAACTTCGGCGCCGGCTTCACCGGTGGCCTGGCCTGCGTGCTGGACGTCGACCGCGACTTCGTCGACCGCTACAACCACGAGCTGATCGACATCCACCGCGTGTCGGCCGAGGGCTTCGAGAACTACCGCCAGCACCTGCACCGCCTGATCGGCCGCCATCGCGAGCTGACCGGCAGCATCTGGGCGCAACAGATTCTCGACGAGTTCCGCGACTACATCGGCAAGTTCTGGCTGGTCAAACCGAAGGCCGCCAGCATCGAGTCGCTGACCGAAACCCTGCGACGCGCTGCGTAACGGTAGTGCCGGCCGCTGGCCGGCATCCCAGGATCACGTAGTGCCGGCCGCTGGCCGGCAACCGCAAAACACCACAGAGCCCGCCATGAGCCGCAAGCACGCTTTCCAGTTCCTCGACCTGCCCCGCACCATGCCGCAGCGCATTCCGGTCGAACTGCGCACCTCCGGCGACTGGGGTGAGCTGTACGGAAAATTCGGCAAGGAAGACGCGCAGTACCAGGCCGGCCGCTGCCTGGACTGCGGCAACCCCTACTGCAGCTGGAAGTGCCCGGTGCACAACGCCATTCCGCAGTGGCTGCAGCTGGTGCAGGAGAACCGCATCCACGAGGCGGCCACGCTGTGCCACAGCACCAACCCGCTGCCGGAAGTGTGCGGCCGGGTCTGCCCGCAGGACCGGCTGTGCGAAGGCAGCTGCACGCTGGAGGAATTCGGCGCGGTCACCATCGGCGCGGTCGAGAAGTACATCGTTGACACCGCACTGGCCACAGGCTGGCGCCCGGACCTGGGCGCGGTGCAGCCGACCGGCCACAGCGTGGCGGTGATCGGTGCCGGCCCGGCCGGGCTGGCCTGTGCCGACCGCCTGGCGCGCGCCGGCATTGCCGCGGTGGTCTACGACCGCTACGAGCAGATCGGCGGCCTGCTGCAGTTCGGCATTCCCAGCTTCAAGCTGGACAAGGACGTGATCCACCGCCGCCGCGAAGTGCTTGAGGGCATGGGTGTGCAGTTCCGCCTCGGTGTGGAGATCGGCCGCGACCTCAGCGTGCAGCAGCTGCTGGATGCCCATGATGCGGTGTTCGTCGGCACCGGCGCCTACCGCTACACCGATGGCGGCCTCGACGGCCAGGACCTGAAGGGCGTGCTGCCTGCGCTGCCGTTCCTGGTGCAGAACAGCCGCATCGTCGGTGGTGATGATCCGAAGGGCCGGCCGATTGCCGGCTGGGAGGACACCATCGCCCTGCCCGACCTCAACGGCAAGCGCGTGGTCGTGCTCGGCGGTGGCGATACCGGCATGGACTGCGTGCGCAGCGCCGTGCGCCTGGGTGCGGCCAAGGTGACCTGTGCCTACCGCCGCGACGAGGCCAACATGCCCGGCAGCGCGCGCGAAGCCGCCAATGCGCGCGAGGAAGGCGTGCGCTTCCTGTTCAACCGCCAGCCGCTGTCGATCGAAGCCGGTGCCGATGACGAAGTGATCGGTGTGACCGTGGTCGAGACCCGCCTGGGCGAGCCGGATGCCAACGGCCGCCAGAATGCGGTGCCGATCGACGGCAGTGAATCGCTGCTGGAGGCGGACGTGGTGATCATCGCCTTCGGCTTCTCTCCGACCGTGCCGGCCTGGCTGGCCGATCACGGCGTTGAAGGCCAGTCCAACGGCCGCATCGTGGCTGGAGGCAAGGACCGCCTGCCGTTCCAGACCGCGCACCCACGTCTGTTTGCCGGTGGCGACGCAGTGCGTGGCGCCGACCTGGTGGTGACTGCCGTGGCCGAAGGCCGCGACGCCGCCGCCAGCATCATCCGCCTACTGGCGCATTGATTCCGGCACCAGCAGCACGGCCAGCAAGCCACGCAGTTCCTGCGCCTCTACCGGCTTGGCCAGGAAATGATCGATGCCCGCTTCGCGGCAGGCCTCGCGGGTGCGGTCCAGCACGCTGGCCGTGAGCGCGACGATCGGGACCTGCGCGCGAACCGCACAGGCGTCGGCACGGATGGCCCGTGCCAAGGCGAAGCCATCCATGTGCGGCATGTGGCAGTCGGTGATGACCAGATCGAACGCCCGCGCCTGCCAGGCCTCGAAGGCCTGGTGACCATCGGCGCAGGCGTGCACCTGCAGGCCCAGATCGTGCAGCCGCTGCTCCAGCAGATGCAGGTTGGTGGGATGATCTTCAGCCACCAGCACCCGGGCCGGCGACAGTGGCCGCGCCGCCTCTGCCGGAAGCGGAAACGCCTCCGCAGTCAACTCACAGGCGTCCAGATCCAGTTCCAGCCACACGGTGGTGCCCTTGCCTGGCGTGCTGCGCAGGCAAAGTTCTGCTTCCATCGATGCGGCCAGTTCACGGCAGATCGCCAGGCCCAGGCCGCTGCCGCCGAAACGGCGCGTTGTCGATGCCTCGGCCTGCGTGTAGGCAGCGAACACCGCCTGTTGCCGTTCCGGACTGATGCCCACACCGCTGTCACTTACCTGCAGGCGAAGGCGTTGGCCGCCATCGCGCTGCTGCAGTACCTGCACCTGCAGGTCCACGCCGCCATGCTCGGTGAACTTGAGCGCGTTGCCGGCAAGGTTGAACAGGATCTGGCGCAGGCGCAGGCCATCGGCCAGCGATCCGGCCTGCAGTTCCGGATCAAGTTCGATGCGAAGATGCAGGCTCCGGCTGGCCGCCACCGGCATCAGCAACTGCTGCACCGCACGCACCAGTGCCGCCACGCTCGTGGGCCGCAGCTGCAGCGGCAGTGCCTGCAGCCGTTGGCTGTGCAGCACATCGTCCAGGATCTGGCGCAGCATCTGGGCAGCATCACCTACGGTCACCAGCACCTGTCGCTGGCGATGATCCAGATCGCTGCCCGCCAACCGCTCGAGCATGCCCAGCAGGGTGCTCATCGGCGTACGGATCTCGTGGCTCATGGTTGCCAGGAAATGGGTCTTGGCCAGCGCTGCCTGCTCGGCCGCATGGCGCGCCTCGGCCAACGCATGGGTGCGCGACTGCACTTCGCTTACGTCGATCCAGTAGCCACTCCACTCGACGTCGCTGCTGTCCAGGGACAGCGGCCGTCCCTGCGAGTGGACCCAACGCCAGCCCTGTAGCGAGCGCGTGCGGAAGATGACGTCGATCGCGCCCCGCGCCAGGGCAGCGGCGTCGACGGTGTCCATCAGCCGCGAGCGATCATCGGGATGAACCGCTGCCAGCAGGCGCTGTTGATCGATCAGGGCGGTTTCCACGCTGATTCCGAACAACGCCTGCACATCGCCTGCGATCTGGGAAAAGCTGTAACGGCCGGTGGCGGAGCGGCGCGCCTGATAGACCACCGCTGGCAGGTTCGAGGTCACCTCCTGCAGGCGTTGCGCGGCCACGCGGCGACGCTCGCTCTCGCGATGCACGCGCCAGTAGCCGAAGGCGTACACCAGTACGAGTGCCAGCAGGGTCAGCGAGGCCGGCACCAGCCAGCGCAAGGGGGACGCCGACGACGGGTGTCGCGGCTGGTCTGGCAGCCAGGCCATGCGGATCGTCGCGCGTTCGTTCGCGGACAGCTGCGATACGGCCTGCTCGAACAGCGGGATGACGTCGGCGCAGGCCGGCACCGTGGCCAGCACCGGCGCGTCGTCGATTCCGGCTGGCGCGGCGATCACCAGTGGCTCGCCCTGATAGTGGCGGAACGCGGCCTCGACCTCGCCAAGATTGGCGACCACGGCATCGACCAGACCCGTGCCCAGCAGTGACAAGGCGTCGTCGATGGGGGCGGGGGGCAGCAACTGCACGCCAGGTGCCTGTTCGGTCAGCACCGCCATCAGCGACAGCGGGTCGGGACTGGCCACGGTGCGTCCGCGCAGCGCTTCCAGGCCCAGCACCGGCGATGCATCCCGGCGCCGGACGATGACCTGTGGAAGCTGCACGTAGGGAGCACTGGCCACCCAGCCCGCTGGCAACTGCGAGCGCGGCCAGCCCAGCAGCGCCTGGATGCCGGGCGGCACCGTTCCTTCGGCGATGTCAGCGGCCGGCAATGGCCGCATCTGCAGTGGCTGCTGCGTGCCCAGCAGCTTCAGGTACTCCGCGCTGAGCCCGACCGGCTGGCCCTGCTCGCTGGAGGACAGCGGCGCGCGGTCGGCGGGCCAGGCAATGCGCAGCGGCGTCCTGCAACCTGCAGCGGCGGCCAGGGCAGGCAACAGCAGGCTGGCCACGACCGCAGTGGCGGCACGCAGGCCAGCGACGTTCACCATGGGCATCCTTTTCTCGCGGGCGGAGATGAACGGCCGCGCAGCGGTACCGCTGCCTCTCACGCTAACGACACGTGGGCGAGGCGCAATGAAGAAAGTTGTAAAACCACCAAGCAAGGGGAATGCCGACATACACTGCCGCTTTCACCCGTATCTGCGGAGCATTCAATGCGCATCGGCCTGGCTGCCAACCGTCTCCATCACCTCGACGCGCGCGCCGCCCTGTTCCGCTGGCTGCGCGTCAGCGAACCCGGCCTGCGCGAGCTGGGCGTGTCGCTGCACGCGGTCGGCCGCACCCATGACGCGATCGAGCGACAGGGATTCCTGACCGGATACGCAGGCCTGCACCGCTATCCCTACGGTCGTGAGGGTGGCCTGATGAAGCTGGTCGCCGAGGTGGTTGGGATGGGGCCGGAACGGACGCTGGATGGCGCGATCTACCTGATCGACCCGGTCGATCCGTCCTCCGTGTTTCCGGAAGCCACGGCGCTGAAGCGGCAGTGCGTGATCCACGGCAAGCCGTTCATTTCCACCGTGGCCACCGCGCGCGACTGGGTGGAGGTGGAGCGCATCCACGCCGGCCTGGCCGCCGATGCCGGGGCTGACGACCTGCATGCGTTCGAGGGGCAGACGCTGGCGCTGATCGCCCACGACGCGATGAAGCCGGCGATGCTGGCCTTCGCCGACGAGCACTTCGAGGTGCTGGCCCGGTTCGGTGAGCGGGTGGCAACCGGGACTACCGGCCAGCGCTTGAACGAGCTGGCCTGGAGCCGTGGCTGGCCCAGCGATACACCCTGGGTGACGCGCTACCAGAGCGGCCCGATGGGCGGCGACGCGCAGATTGCAGACCGGGTGCTGGAAGGACGCTGCCAGCGCGCGATCTTCTTCGAGGATCCGCACGTGGCGCGCCAGCACGAGGCGGATATCCAGCTGCTGGAGCGGGCGGTGACGACGGTGACCGACCAGGCGGTGTGCATTACGGCACCGCGGGTGGCGGCGCGGTGGGCGACGGCGGCGGCGATGCGGGCGGCGGTTTGATGGTGTCGGCCAACGGCTGAGCCCCTCGTGGTGGCTGGTATCCGAAGGCAAAGCCGTGCTTGGCCGGGCGGGGTGGATTGCGCAGGGGTCGCTGCAAGTACGTCCTTGTAAGCTCGGTCGCCGCATCCATGCGGCTCACGCCCCTGCGCAACCCACCCCGCCCGGCCACGGACAGATTCCGGTGTGCCCACCACGGAAGAAAGAAAAAAGAGCAGGAGCGGGTCGCGCGCTGCGCGTGCTTCTGTAGAGCCGAGCGTGGGCTCGGCTCTACCGTTACAGAAGCTGGCGGAGCATCGCCTTCAGGCGTCGCCCTTCGAGCTGGAAGTAGTCGCGCTGCTCGCGCCAGGCGGGGAAGCGTTGTTCCACTTCGTGCCAGAACGCAGGCGAGTGGTTGGGCTGGATCAGGTGGCAGAGTTCGTGCACCAGCACGTACTCGAACGCTTCGGATCGGCCGAGCACCAGGGCCAGGTCCAGTGCCATGCTGCCGTCGGGGGCCAGTGAGCCCCATTGCGAGGACATCACCTTCAGTCGCAGGCGGCTGGGTGCGCGTGGCAGGGAAGGCAGGTGCTTCGGCAACCAGCGGCCGACGTCGGCGCGGGTCTGGGCTTCGTAGAACTCGCGCAGCAGGCGGCGCAGGGTGGCATCGCCGCCTCGGGTCGGCCACTGCACGCAGGCGCCGTGTTCGTCGATCTCCAGCCGCGCGTAGCGGCCTTCCTGCCAGCGCAGCGGCAACAGTTCGCCGCGTAGTGGCAGCACACCGTCTTCGCCGGGCTGCAGCGGTGCCGGCAGGCCCTGCCCCTGGTACTGGCGCAGCTGCAGCGCCAGCCAGTCGCGGTGCTGTTCCAGGAAGCGTTCGCCCATCACCAGGCTTGCCCGCGGTGGCAGGGTCAGGCGTGCGCCGCGTTCGTCCACGCTCAGCTTGATGCGGCGCGCACGTGGATCACGCACGCGCAGCACCTCGATCTCGGCATCCTCCAGGCGCAGGCGAACGGTGTCGCGCTGTACGGTGGCGGGCGGGGTCGGGCTGATCAGGCGGCGCAGCAGACGGCTCATGCGCCCAGCATAGCGCCGCTTCGGGCCGCCGGATGACCGGCGGCCGTCGGGCTGCCTGTTCAGTCAGCCTTGCTGAGCTTGAAGGCTTCTTCCAGCAACAGGAACAGGCGGCGGATCTCGGCGCTCTGCAGGGCGAAGCGGGCGTCGAACTCGGCGCGGCGGCCGTCTTCGTCGGCGTGCTCCAGCTGGTCCAGGGCGCCGTCGAGGAACTTCAGCTTGCGCACGATCAGGTCGTCGCCGATGACGAAGGACAGGTTGTCCTCGAAGATCAGCGCCAGCTTGGTCACCTGCTTGCCGGCGTCCAGGTGCTTGTCGATCTCGTCGCAGCGCAGTTCCTGGTGCTGGCACTTGACCACCGCGCCGCCTTCCACCGGGTCCTTCATCTCGCACTCTTCGCCCAGGCTCAGTCCGGTCGGCAGCGGCTCGCCGGCGATCCAGCCGGTCAGGATCGAACGCGGTGCGACTTCGGCGTTCAGTGGCATCGCCGGGAAGCTGCCGAGCAGGCCACGGATGTCGGACATGAAGTACTCGCCGGTCTTGCGGCTGGAGGTATCCACCGCGACGTAGCCGTGCTGCAGGTCGATGAAGGCGTCGTTGCGCGAGGACTTCACGAAGGCGCGCGGCAGCAGTTCATGCAGCAGGTCATCCTTCATGCGCTTGCGCTCGCGGCCACCCGGCCGACGGCCTTCCTTCTCCTCGATCTCCTCCAGCTTGCGCTCGAGCAGGTCGTTGACCACGGCCGCCGGCAGGATCTTGTCCTCGCCGCCCACGGTCAGCCACAGGTGTTCGGCGATGCGGTGGGAGAGCAGTTCCTTCTCCTCACGGCCGAACGGCGAGATGAAGCCGCGCGAATTCATTTCCAGCGCGCCGACCGGCTTCAGCAGGGCGTGCGGCAGCAGGGTGTCGACTTCGGAAAAATCGGTGGTGGTCGGGAAACGGAAGAACGTCAGGTTGCGAAAGAACATGGAATTCCGGATGGCAAAGAGGAAGGGCGACCGACCTTAAACGGTGGGCGTCTCGGGATCTGCGTCGGCGTCGGCCGGTGAGCCGGCCAGCCAGGCATGGGCGTCGGGCAGCGGCGCGTCGTCGCGACGGCCCAGCGCCATGAAGTCGAACAGGGTGGTGTCGGCCAGCTGCGAGGGCCGGACTTCGCCCATGGCGCGCGCGATCTGCTCGATGCGGCCCGGGTGGTCCTTTTCCCACTGCTTCAGCATCAGGCCGACCTGGCGGCGCTGCAGGTTCTCCTGGCTGCCGCACAGGTTGCAGGGAATGATCGGGAACTGGCGCGCCTGCGCATAGTCGACGATGTCGCTCTCGCGTACGTAGGCCAGCGGCCGGATCACCACGTGCCTGCCGTCGTCGCTGCGCAGCTTCGGCGGCATGCCCGACAGCTTGGCATGGTGGAACAGGTTCATGAAGAACGTGGCCACCATGTCGTCGCGGTGGTGGCCCAGCGCGATCTTGGTGAAACCGTGGGTTTCGGCGTAGTTGTACAGCGCGCCACGACGCAGGCGCGAGCACAGCGAACACATGGTCTTGCCTTCCGGAATGACCCGGCTGACCACCGAATAGGTGTCCTGCTCGATGATGTGGTACGGCACGCCCAGCCCGGCCAGGTACTCCGGCAGCACGTGCTCGGGGAAGTCCGGCTGCTTCTGGTCCAGGTTCACCGCCACCAGCTCGAACGGCACCGGCGCCTTCTTCTGCAGCTGCAACAGCACGTCCAGCAGGGTGTAGCTGTCCTTGCCGCCGGACAGGCAGACCATGACCTTGTCGCCGGCCTCGATCATGCCGAAGTCGGCGATCGCCTCGCCAACCTGGCGACGCAGGCGCTTGGCCAGCTTGTGCTGCTCGCGCTCGGCCACGCGCGGATCGCGGGCGGCGCGCGGCTGGGGATCGGGAAGGGAAATCACGGCACTCATGGGGTCCATTCTAACGGCTCGGAGCCGCCCCGGCCGGGGGTCGGAATTCCCCTCTCCCGGCAGTCATCATCGCTGTGTATGCTCGGAGGCTGTGGACACCTACAGCCCCGCCGAGATCGTCGAACGCCTCGCCGCCCTGCGCGCCGAGCATCGCCTGCTGGATGAACAGATCACCCGCATGGCCGCCAATGGCGAGGACGAGCTGGAATCCAAACGCCTGAAGCGGCGCAAGCTGCAGTTGAAGGACTGCATCGCCAAGCTGGAAAGCCTGCAGATTCCCGACGAGCCGGCCTAAAGACGGTCCTGGTGGGTGCCAACCTTGGTTGGCACGGCTGGAAGGTGTGGTCCAAGGTCCACACCCTCCGCACGGCCCGGCGCTACCTTCAATCCTGCGGCGCAGGCTCGTCCGGGCGTGCCGCTTCCGGGCTGACCCGTTCGATGGTGTGGCGCAGCTCGCGGCCGAGAATGAACTTGGCGTCCTTGGCCCAGGCATCCAGGCGCTCGTCGAACAGCAGCTTGCTGTTCTCGTCCGGCCACACCAGGCGCAGCTCGCGCAGCTTCTGGATGAAGCCGCGGAACAGGGTGCGGTCGAAGAACTCCGGCGCGGCCGGTGCATAGAGCAGGCTCAAGCGCTGCGCCGCCTGCTGGCACAGGCTTTCCAGCTCGGCAGCACCCAGCACGCCCGGGCCGTTCTTCACCAGCACCGAGATGGCGATGTAATAGCGCTCGAACGCCTGCTGCAGCGAGTGGCCGATCGCACGCAGGCGGAACACCTCGTCGGTCTGCCCGGTGTTGCGCGCCAGGATGCCGCCGTCGTCATCGTTGACGTTCTGCAGCAGGCCCTCGCGCACGAACACGTTGATGGTCTGGTCGATGCGCTGCGCGAACTCGTCCTCGCTCCACGGCAGGAACAGCTCGGCCTGCAGGAACGGGTACACCGTGCGGCCCAGCTGGACCAGGCCGGTGCGGCTCATGCGGCGGTTGTTCTGGAAACAGCAGGCCACCCACGACGAGGCGGTGAACAGGTGCAGCACGTTGTTGCGGAAGTAGCTCAGCAGCACCGCGGTATCGCCGCTGACGCTGAGCACATCGCCCAGCGGGTGCTTGACGCGGGTGAGGACGTTGATTTCCTCGGCGTGGGCGATGATCCGCTCCGGCGAGTGCGGGGTCACCGTCACCCGGTCCGAATACGGCATCTCGACCAGCAGGGTCTTGCACAACTCGATCTGCGCGATCAGGTCGGCCTCGCCCATCGCGTGCTTCGGCGTGGACAGCAGGGCCAGCGCCAGCAGGTTGATCGGGTTGACGTCGGCAGCACCGTTGATGCGCACCTGGATACGCTCGGCCAGCGTATCCACCGTGGTCGACAGCCAGGCCGGCTTCTCGTCCTCGGACACCGCCTCGCCCTTCCACTCCGGCGCCTTCTCGGCCAGCACGTCGTTCAGCGCGATCGGCTCGCCGAAGTTCACCACCACCTGGCCATAGTTCTGCTTGAGCACCTTGGGGATGCCCCACAGCAGCGACCAGATCGATTCCTTTTCCTTCGGCCGGCCGGACAGTTCGTCCAGGTAGCTGCCGCCCTCCATCAGCTTCTCGTAGCCGATGTAGATGGGCTGGAACAGCACCGGCTTGCGCGGCTGGCGCAGGAACGCACGCAGCGTCATCGAAATCATGCCGCCCTTGGGCTGCAGCAGGCGGCCGGTGCGCGAACGGCCACCTTCGACGAAGTACTCCAGCGAGTAGCCACCGGCAACCAGCTGCGCGACGTATTCACTGAGCACCGCCGAGTACAGCGCGTTGCCACGGATCGAGCGGCGGATGAAGAACGCACCGCCCTTGCGCAGCAGGGTGCCGACCACCGGCAGGTTCAGGTTGATGCCGGCCACGATGTGCGGCGGCACGATGCCACGGTCGTACAGCAGGTAGGACAGCAGCAGGTAGTCCATGTGGCTGCGGTGGCTGGGCACGTAGACCACTTCGTGGCCCGGCGCGGCAGCCTTGAACTTGTCCAGGTGGTGCACCAGCACGCCCGCATAGATGCGGTTCCACACGTGGCTGAGCATGAAGCTGGCCGAGCGCACCACCGGGCTGGAGTAGTCCGCGGCGATTTCCCAGGCGTAGGCGTGTGCCTTCTTCCAGGCATCGGCCGGCTTCGAGTTGTCGCGCTTGGCCTGCGCGGCGATCGCTTCGCGCACCGGTTCGGCGGCCAGCACCTGGTCCACCAGCAGGCGCCGGGTCGACAGGTCAGGGCCGATCACCGATTCACGGATGCGGCGGAAATGGGTACGCAGCACGCGCTGCAGCTTGCGCACCGTGCGTTCCGGCTCCAGGCCTTCGTCGACGGTGTTGCGCAGCGAAATCGGCGGCGCGAAGCGGACGATGGTGCTGCGACCATTCAGCAGCACCGCCAGCAGGCGGCGGAAGCGGCCGACCAGCGCCCAGTTTTCCGAGAACAGCACCGCGAACCAGCCGCTCTGCTTGTCCGGCGCGCGGCCGACGAAGATCGACACCGGCACCAGGTGCACGTCCAGGTCATCGCGCACGCGATGGGCCTGCAGCACCTTGGCCAGCGAATCGGAGTGGGTCTTGGCACCACGCTGCTCGGGGATCAGCGAATTGCTGGAGCTGCGGCGCGACAGTGCCAGGTAAGCGCGCTTGCGCCCGGTCGGGTCACCGGCCAGCGGCACCAGCGGCGACGGCAGGCCTGCCTGGCGGCAGGCCTTGTCCAGGATCAGCGCGTTGGACAGGCCGTAGTCTTCCAGCACGTACATGACCGGGCGGCCATCGTTGTACTGGCCCGGGTCTTCCGGCTCGATCTTCAGCGACAGCCACGGCTCGACCAGGCGGCCCAGCAACCGCGCCCACAGCGGGCGGCGGCCAGCCGGACGCGCGTGCGCGGGCGGCGGTACCGGGTTCGGGCCGGTACCGGTCGAGGGGGACGCCGGCACCGTATCGGCGGGCGTCGACTGGGATTCTTCGCCGGGGAACGGCAGCGGGTTCTGTTTCGACATCGGCGCCATTATGGCTTAGGCGGTGGCGTTGCCGCTTCCCCACCCTCGGCGGGGGCTTCAGCCGGTACGGGGGCCGCCGCCGCGCGGGCCGCGTCGACCTTGCGCAGCAGGGCGTCGGTGTCGGCCAGGGTGCGGGTCAGGTACCAGTGGCCCTCGCGCCGGCTCAGCGGCAGCTGCAGGCTCATCTCGCGACCGGCGAGGTCATAGCGCAGGCGTACCAGCGCGTTGTCCCCTTCCACCGACAGCAGTTCGCCGCGCAGGCTGCGCAACGCGTCGTCCACATCCAGCCCGTAGCTGCCCAGCACCGCCTTGAGGGTGTGGATGAACGGCGCCAGCTGCTGCAGGCTGCCTTCCATGCCTGCGGCCTGCAGGCCGGCTTCGTCGTCGAAGCCGACCTTGTTGGCGGCGCCGACCAGCGCGGCGATGGTGCTGCGTGCGCGGGCCCGGTCACTGATCGGGGCACCCTGCGCCCAGCTGGCCAGGGTTTCGACCAGGGCGATGTAGTGCGCCTGCTGGCCCGGAGTATAGCCTTTCTGGTGGCGCAGGTACTGCACACCGAAGTTGCCCATCGATTGTGCAGCCTGGCGAACGGCGCCGGCCTGTCCGGCCAGCTGGCGATCGAAGCTGCGCTGCAGTTCGGCGCTGGCATTGGGCTTGCGCAGTGCGGCCAGCATCGGCAGCAGCTGGTCGCCCAGTGGCAGTTCGGTCAGCGGCCACTGGCTGTGGCCTTCGGTCCAGGCCTGTTGCAGGCGCTGGTACTGGCTGGGCGGCACAGACAGCTTTGCGTAGCCGACCAGATCGTCCTCGGCCAGGCGCAGCGCCATCGCCTGCACCGCCGCGACCGGCTCGGCCGCCGGCTTGGTCGGGTCCTGGGCCGATTCACGACACGCCGCCACGACCAGCAGCAGCATGGCTGCCAGCCCCCATCCACGCGCAGACCTTCCTCGCACTGCCACGCTCATGCACTCGGACTCCCCGGACCGGTCCGCATCTTGCGGCCTGTGACGTGACAGCGGCAAGCCGGGACGTCACGGTTTCCGCCATTGCTGGCCCAAGTGGTTGAAAGGCATAAAAAAAGAGCCGGGATCACGGGGATCTCAGGCTCTTCAAGCCGGCACGAGGCCGGAGGACAGTGTTGTGGCACATGTCCGGTCCGAGGACCGGATGGCGGCGATCCTACGCTGCCCTTCAAGTTAAGGCAACACTTCACGTAGTGTTATATAAATTATTGTTTTTATTGATTTTAATGGCACCGGGGGTGATGTCCATGACATCTACGGCGGGTTTTGTGGCGATTCGGGCACAACCGCTCCCCGGGGCGGATGCAGAAACGCCATCCCGCACGGGTCGGGATGGCGTTCGAGCCTGCAGCCTGCGCAGCGGAATCTCAGCGCGCAGCCAGCGCCGACGCGATTTCCTGCTGGATGGCCCGGGCCGCTGCCTGCGGATCGGCGGCCAGGCGGATCGGACGGCCGACCACGATGGCATCGGCGCCATCGGCAAAGGCCTGGGCCACACCCACGGTACGCTTCTGGTCATCGCCGACCGGGCCACCGGGGCGGATGCCCGGGCAGACGATCGAGAACCCGGCGCCGGTAGCGGCACGGATCGGGCCGGCTTCCTGCCCCGAGGCGATCACGCCATCGATGCCGGCCGCCTGCGCGGCCAGCGCGCGCTCGACTACCACGTCCACCGGCTCACGGTCGATGCCCATCTGCGCCAGGTCCGGGCGGCCCATCGAGGTCAGCACGGTCACTGCCAGCAGGCGCATGTCGCCGCTGTTGGCGGCCGCGCAGGCCTCCATCATGGCCGGGTGCCAGCCATGGATGGTGGCGTAGCTGACCGGCCACTGCGACAGGCGCTTGATCACGGCCGCGGCGGTGGCCGGGATGTCGAAGAACTTCAGGTCGACGAACACGCGCTTGTCGCGGCGGGCCAGCTCGTCCAGCACCTGGAAGTACTCGCCCGACGCCAGCAGTTCCATGCCGATCTTGTAGAACGCCACGCTGTCGCCGAGACGATCGACCCACTCCAGCGCCTGCACGCGATCAGGCACGTCCAGCGCGAAGATCAGGCGTTCGTCATCGCGCAGCGGCAGCGGCGCGCGGCTCACGGTGCGTAGTCCAGGGCAGCGCGCTTGGCGTCGTGACGAGCCTGGCGCGACTGGCTGTAGTCATTATTGAACTGCGCCGGCTCGAAGCCGCCGTAGGTCGGGTTCGGCAGCATCCACCAGCGCTCGCCGAACCAGTCGTGGTACTGCTGCAGCAGCGCGTCACGGCCTTCGTTGGTGTTGGCGGTCACTTCCACGAAGTCGCCCAGCTGGTCGCCGAACTGCATCAGCACGCGGTACTTCTGCCCGGCCAGGCGACGGCGGCAGTTCTTCTCGCTGCCGGCCTGCTCGCAGCCTTCCACCACGGTGCCCAGACCCAGGAACACGCTGTCATCGGCCACCGGCAGGCCCTGCTCGCGCAGGTTGGCCAGGGTCGCGTCCTTCAGGTGCACGGCGCGGTTGGAGATGTACAGCAGCGTCACGCCCTTGGCGTTGGCGGCCTTGGCGAAATCAACCACGCCCGGAATGGCCTTGGCCTTCTTTTCGGCCACCCACTGGTCCCAGGTCAGCTCGTCGTATTCCTTGCCGTCGCGCACCAGGCGCGCCTGGTAGGGCGAGTTGTCCAGCACGGTCTCATCCACGTCCAGCACCACGGCCGGCTTCAGGCCCTTGGCCTCGTTGCCGCGTTCTTCCGGCACCAGCGCATCCCAGTGGGCTTCCTTCAGCGCGGCATCCAGGTGGTCGGCGGCGGCACGGTAGGTCTGCTCGGTGATCGCCTTGTACTCCTGTGCGCGCTGCATCCACAGCACTGCATTGAGGTTGTCGTTGGCAGTGGCATCGAGCGCGCCATCGGCCTTGGCAGCGGCGGCCGGGGCCTCCGGTGCAGCGGCTTCGGCAGCAGGCGCATCCACGCGCTTGCAGGCGGACAGGCCCAGCGCCGCAGTGGCGAGCAGGGTCAGGGACAAGGAAACAGGACGACGCATGGATTCACCGGCAATCAGATATACCGGCGCATTTTACCGGCAAAGCCGGCCCCGGGACGGCTATGCTTGGCGGTCGACCCGTTGCCCTTCCGGAGGCCGCCATGACCGATTCCACCCAGACCCCCGACGTCCCCCTGCTCGACGCCGTGCAGGCCCGCCTGCTGGGCTGCCTGGTGGAAAAGGAGGCAACCACCCCGGACACCTACCCGCTGACGGTGAACGCCGCCCAGTCGGCGGCCAACCAGAAGACTGCGCGCGAACCGGTGATGAACGTAGACGCCGGCAGCGTGCAGCACGCGCTGCGCCAGCTGGAGGCGCTGGGCCTGGCCCGCCAGCACTTCTCCTCGCGCGCGGACCGCTACGAGCACCGCCTGCAGGCCGCGCTGGACCTGACCCGGCAGCAGACCGTGCTGCTGGCGCTGCTGCTGCTGCGTGGGCCACAGACCCTGGGCGAACTGATCACGCGCAGCGAACGCCTGCACCGCTTCGCCGACGCCGACGAAGCCCGGCACGCCATCGAGCGCCTGCAGCAGCGCGCGCTGCTGGTGGTGCTGCCGCGCGCCAGCGGCCAGCGCGAAGACCGCTACATGCACCTGCTGTGCGGCGAAGTGGACGGCGCGGCGCTGGCGGCCAGGTACGCCAGCAGCGGCGGTGGCAGCAGCGATGCGGCCGACCCGGGCCTGGCCGAGCGCGTGGCGCAGCTGGAAGCGGCCGTGGCCGAACTGCAGGCGCAGCTGGCCGAACTGCGCGGCTGAAGTCCACATCCGGTAGTGCCGGCCGCTGGCCGGCAACCCGGTGATGCCTGGATGCCGGCCAGCGGCCGGCACCTACCAACATCAGGGATCAGACCTGCGCCGCACCCGGCGTGGCATACAACCGGCTCGGGCTGTCCACGCCCGGCAGCTGGACCACCCCGCGTTCCTGCATGCCCAGGCCCAGCAGGATCTTTCCGGACACCACATTGTCCAGGTCGGTGATGCCATACAGATCGTGCAGGCCCAGCGCTCCGCGTGCATGCGCGAACACCGCCCGCGCTGCCTCCCCGGCATAGCCCTGCCCTGCGAATTCCGACAGCACCGCATAACCGATATCCGGCCCCGGCAGGCCATCGCGCCGCACCAGCCCGGCATTGCCCAGCCAGGCACCATCGGACAACCGCTCGATGGCATACATGCCGAACCCGTTCAGCGCATAACTGTGCAGCACACGCAGCGCGATGTATTCCCGCGCCTGCTCCTCACTGCGCACATTGCGGTCACCGATGAAGCGCACGAAGCCCGGATCGTTCAACAGCGCCAGCATCGGCACCGCATCGCGATCCGGTTCAATCGCACGCAGGCGCAGGCGTTCACTCTCGATCGGTTGCACAGGCAGACCTCCAGCCGAAACCCCGATTCTGCCTCAACCCCCGGCTGCTGCTGTTGCTTTTGATTTTCTTTGCATTGCCGTGGAAGGAAGCGCCCGGCATCTGTCAGAGGCCGGTCGGGGTGGGTTCGCGGGGGTATCCGCGCCATGGATGGCGCGGCTAAGCCCCCAGGGACGGGTTCACGGCGTCCCCCGCGAACCCACCCCGATCGGCCACACTGCGGAACCAACGCGTGCTCCACCACGGAGGGGCGGCGCCGTTGGAGCGCCCTAGTCGAACAGCGCCTCGATCGCCGCCAACCCCGCACTCGCCCGTTCCTTCTTGCGCGCCGCATCGGCCACCGGATCAGCACCGTCGCGCTGGATCTCCTCGGCCGGAATCTCCTCGAAGAACCGGCTCGGTTTCAGCCGCACATGCTCACCGAACTTGCGCGTCAGCTTGCTGTAACTCATCCACAGCTGGATCTTGGCACGGGTGATACCCACGTACAGCAGGCGCCGCTCTTCCTGCAGGTTGCCCTCGTCCAGGCTGACCTGGTGCGGCAGCACGCCGTCCTCGCAGCCCACGATGAACACGTACGGGAACTCCAGGCCCTTGGAGGCGTGCATGGTCATCATGCGCACCTGGTTGCCACCCTCGTCCTTGTCGCTGCGCGACAGCAGCGCCAGCTGGCCGGCCAGGTCAGCGGCAGTGGCACCGCGCGGGCCGCCCTCGAACCACTGCGCCAGTTCCTCGATGTTGTTGGCGCGGCGCTGGTAGCTGGCCTCTTCCTTGGCCTGCTGGCGCAGCTCGCTGAGCAGGCCGGACTCCTTGGCCACCTTGCGGATCATGTCACCGGAAGTGACCTGCCGGGTCTGCGCGCGCAGGTCGCGCAGGATATCGGTGAAGCGCGCCAGGCTGTTGGCCGCACGCGGCGGCAACTGCTGCAGGGCGCCGATCGCCTCGGCGGCCTGCGCCATCGGCATGTCCTTTTCCTGCGCCAGCTCGGCCAGCTTGGCCAGCGTGCCGGCACCGACATCGCGCTTGGGCGACTGCACCGCGCGCATGAACGCGGTGTCGTCATCCGGGTTCACCAGCAGGCGCAGCCAGGCCAGCGTGTCCTTCACTTCCTGGCGTTCCAGGAACATGGTGCCGCCGGTCAGGTGGTAGGGGATGCGCAGCAGCTGCATTGCCTTTTCAAGCGGCCGTGACTGGAAGTTGCCGCGGAACAGGATGCAGAAGTCACTCCACGGCACGTTGCGCGACTGGGCCACGAAGGCGATCTCGGCCGCGACCTTTTCCGCTTCGTGTTCGCTGTTGCGGCATTCCCATACGCGGATGCGTTCGCCGTCGGCCTGGTCGCTCCACAGCTTCTTCAGGTGCTCATGCGGGTTATTGGCGATCAGCGCGTTGGCCGCGCGCAGCACGCGGTTGGAGCAGCGGTAATTCTGCTCCAGCTTGATGATCTCCAGCGTCGGGTAGTCGCGCCCCATCTGCTGCAGGTTTTCCGGGTTGGCGCCGCGCCAGGCGTAGATCGACTGGTCATCGTCGCCCACGCAGGTGAAGTTGCCCTTGTCACCGGCCAGCTGCTTGAGCAGGCGGTACTGCGCGTCGTTGGTGTCCTGGCATTCGTCCACCAGCAGGTAGCCGATGCGCTCGCGCCAGGCCAGCGCGATCTCCGGGTTTTCTTCCAGGATCTGCACCGGCAGACGGATCAGGTCGTCGAAGTCGACCGCATTGAACGCGGTCAGGCGCAGCTGGTAGCGCTCGTAGACGCTGGCCGCTTCCTTCTCGCGGTTGCTGCGCGCGGCGGCCATCGCCTGCTCGGGCGACAGGCCGGCGTTCTTGGCGCGCGACACCAGGTTCTTCATGTCCTCGATGTCATCGGGCTTGGCCCCGTACATCAGGTCCTTGATCTGCGCGGCGGCATCATCGGCATCGAAGATCGAGAAGCCACGCTTCAGGCCCACGGCCGCGTGTTCGATCTGCAGGAACTTCAGGCCCAGCGCATGGAAGGTGCAGATGGTCACCTCGTCGGCGTCCTGCTCGCGCAGGCGCTTGGCCACACGCTCGCGCATTTCCTTGGCCGACTTGTTGGTGAAGGTGATCGCCGCGATGCGGCGGGCCGGGTAGCGGCCACAGCCGATCAGGTGGGCGATCTTTTCCACGATCACGCGCGTCTTGCCGCTGCCCGCGCCGGCGAGTACCAGCAAGGGACCTTCGATGTGCAGGACGGCGGCGGCTTGGGGGGGATTGAGACCGTGCATGGGAATGGGATTGTAGCGGGGCCGCAGCGGACGGACCTGACTTGCATGCGCACCGTTCCTAAGCTATTGATTCGCCACCGGAGCACTGGAGCCAGGTGCATGCGTCCGACCGCCTCTGCCGCCCTGCTGGGCACCCTGCTGTTGCTGCTGGCGCCGTTGGCCGCCCGCAGCGCGGACTGCGCGCCCGATCCTGGCGCATCGTTGCGGTCGGCGCTGATGACTCCGGGCTTCCTGCAGGCTCATCCTGACCTGCACTGGCGCGAGCTGGGCCTGCAGTCGTGGCGCCAGGGCCGGCCCGATCATGCGCTGGTGCGCTTCAAGCGGGCGGCCGCGCACGCCGACAAGCTGTCGCAGTCGCTGGTCGCGCGCATGTACCAGGAGGGCACGGGTACTGCCCCTGATCCCGTGCTGGCCTACATCTGGATGGACCTGGCCGCCGAACGCGGCTACCGCGACCTGTTGCTGGAGCGCGAGCGCTACTGGAACCGCCTGGATGCCGCGCAGCGGCAACGGGTGCTCAGCGAAGGGCCGGCGCTGTATGCGGCCTACGGCGATGCCACGGCCAAGCCGCGCATGGAGGCAGCCATACGCGTGGACCGCAGCCGCATGACCGGCAGCCGTACCGGCTGGGTCAGCTCGATGCTGCAGGTGGAACTGTCCGACGGCCCGGAAGCCGGCTGGCCGACCCGTGGCGACGACTACTATCGCGATGCCTACTGGGACCCTGCGGCGTACTGGTGCATGCAGGACCGCATCTGGGAACAGGAATTCCGCGGCCGCAGCGTCGAGGTCGGCCCGCTCAGTCCCGTTGAAGGCGCGGGGCGCTGACGTTCGTATTTCCATAGCCATTGCCAGGAGGGCGATCATATGAAAGCGAAGCACGCTCCACTCTGCCTGCTGCTGGGCCTGTCGATGGCCGCTGCCGTGACCGCCAGGGAATGTCCGGTGGAGGCCCCGCGGCAGATCCCGCCAACCGTCCTGACCGGAGGCTTCTTCGATGCCCATCCGGACCTGTTCTGGCGCAGCATGGCCCAGCAGGCCGAACGGGACAAACAGCCCGCCAGGGCGCTGGACTACTACAAGCGTTCGGCGCGCTACGCCGACAAGTTTTCCCAGGCCATGGTGGCGCGTCTGTACCAGGAGGGCCTGGGTACCCGGGCCGATCCGGTGATGGCCTACATCTGGATGGACCTGGCCGCCGAGCGCATGTACCACGACTTCCTGGTGCTGCGGGAGCATTATTGGGCACGCCTGGACGCACTCCAGCAGGCGCAGGCGGTCGAGCGCGGCCAGCAGGTCTATGCCGACTACGGCGACCGCGTAGCCAAGCCTCGCATGGAACGCGCCCTCAGGGACGGTCGCCAGCAGATCACCGGCAGCCGCCTCGGGTACGTAAGCTCCGGACTGATCGTCGTCCCCCGCCGCGGCAACGAGCAGGGCATCGCGACCCCGGGCAGCATCGTCTACGACAACGACTACTGGCGCGCCGCCGACTACTGGTGCCTGCAGGACAACTACTGGCGCCCCGCGCGGACCCCCAGCGTCGAGATAGGACGGCCGGACACGGTCCGCGACGACAAGGCGGTGGGCGACTAGAATTGGCCGATGGCCAAGCTCTATTTCTACTATTCGGCGATGAACGCCGGCAAGACCACGACCCTGCTGCAGAGCGCGCACAACTACCGCGAACGCGGCATGCGGGTGGCGATCCTGACCCCGCGCCTGGATGATCGTGCCGGCGCTGGCGTGGTGGCCTCGCGGATCGGCCTGCGTGCCGACGGCATGGCCTTCGACCGTGACACCGACCTGCAGCATTGGGTCGAACAGGACCTGGCCACCAATGGCCCGATGGGCTGCGTGCTGGTGGATGAAGCACAGTTCCTCACCCGCGCCCAGGTCTGGCAACTCAGCGAGGTGGTCGACCAGCTGCGCATTCCGGTGCTGTGCTACGGCCTGCGCACCGATTTCCGCGGCGAGCTGTTCGAGGGCAGCCAGTACCTGCTGGCCTGGGCCGACGAGATGCAGGAGATCAAGACCATCTGCCACAGCGGCAAGAAGGCAACGATGACGGTACGCGTGGACGAACATGGCCACGCGGTAAAGGATGGCCCGCAGGTGGAGATCGGTGGCAACGACCGCTACGTGTCGGTCAGCCGCGCGGAGTTCAAGAAGATCACCCGCGGTGAAGGACGGATCGACCCGGCGCAGGCGCCCCTGCCGCTGTAAAGGGTGTTCTTTTGCAGGGCTTGCAGCCCTGCACCTGCAGAAGCAACGGCAACGGCAACAGCAACGGCAACAGCAACAGCTGGCATTCCGTGGGATGGCGGGGCACTGTGGGTGTGCGGGGACGGCGCAAGTACGTCCATGTAGCCTTGGTCGCCGCATCCATGCGGCTCACACCCCGCAAACCCACAGTGCCCCGCCTTCGACAGTTGGCCGGCGGCCAGTAGATCCACGCCATGCGTGGATGAAATCGTCAGATATCGAATCAAGTTCCGGGGTCAGATCCGTTTTCCTTCGGAAAACGGATCTGACCCCATGAGCAATTCCAACAGATCGCGGAGGTCTGTCGAAGGCGGGGTGGGTCCGGTGGCGGGAGTGTCCGCGGCATGGATGCCGCGGCCAAGCCCCCATGGACGGGTTTACGGCGTCTCCCGCCACCGGACCCACCCCGCCCCCCTCAGGAAACCAGCTTCTGCTTCGGCTGTTGCTGTTGCTTTGGCCTCGGCAGGTGCAGGGCTGCAAGCCCTGCAAACCCGCACCCCTCTTAGTAAAGCGTGCGCTCCGGCGCGCCGGCCGGCGGTGGGGTGTACTGGTACAGCCAGGTCTCGGTGAGCGTCTTGCCACCACTGCGCAGGAACAGGCGGATATCGATCTGCTCGGTGCTGCCTTCCGGCGGCACCAGGTCGAACATCGCGCGGTAACCGTTGATCTCGCGCAGCGGCCGCGCTGACACGATCTCGACCCGGCCACGGCTGGCTTCCACCACCGCTTCAACCTCACCCTTGTCGATCAGCCTGGCCAGCTCACCGCCTTCGAAGTCCACCGCGAAGCGCCAGCTGAAGTACTCGCGCTTCTTGCCGACCACGCCGCCCAGGCCGGTGCGGCTGGCCACGCAGTGCGCCAGCGGCGGGCGCGCCGGCGGTTCGGCGCCCCAGTACAGGCGGTAGCCGACCAGAAGTTCCTGGCCCGGCTGCGGCTTGTCCTTCGGGTTCCAGAACGCAACCATGTTGTCGAAGGTCTCGTCCACGGTGGGAATCTCCACCAGCTGCACCGAACCTTCGCCCCACTCACCCTTGGGCTCTACCCACAGGCACGGGCGCTTCTCGTAGAACACGCCATCGTCCTGGTAATGATCGAAGTTGCGGTCACGCTGCAGCAGGCCGAAACCACGCGGGTTGCGGTCCACGAACATGTTGAAGCGCAGGTTGCGCGGGTTCAGCAGCGGCCGCCAGATCCACTCGCCGGCACCGGTCCACAGCGACAGGCCGTCGGTATCGTGGATCTCCGGGCGCCAGTCCCATGCCATGCGGCGATCGTTCTCGCCCACCTGGTACATGCTGGTGCACGGGGCGATGCCCAACCGCTCGATCGCCTTGCGCGGGTACAGCGCGCTGTCGATGTCCATCAGCAGCACGTCGCCGTTGGTGATCGCGAAGCGATAGGCACCGGCCACGCTGGGCGAATCCAGCAGGCCATAGACCACGATCGTTTCAGAATCCGCCGACGGCTGTTCCAGGTAGTAGGCGATGAAATCGGGGAATTCCTCCGGCTTGCCCATGCCGGTGTCGATCGCCAGGCCACGCGCGGACTGGCCGTACTGGCCTTCCTTGCCGACCGCGCGGAAGTAGCTGGCGCCAAGGAAGGCGGCGAAGTCGCGGTCGGTGTCCTTGCGGGTGTTGAGGCGGAAACCGGCGAAGCCGAGATCCGCCGGCAGCTCGCCGTCCTTGATGCCGCTCTTGCCGTAGTTGAACGCCGCGCCGTCATAGGCCAGCTCCTGCGCCTTGCCGTCGACCACGTCGAACATGCGTACCGGCGAGTGGAAGTACAGGCCCAGGTGGAAGAACTTGGCCTGGAACTTGCCCGGCTGGTCAGCCCACAGCGCATGGTCCTGGCGGTAACCGATCGACTGGTACTGATCCCAGTCCAGGCCTTCCAGGCGGCCCGGCAGCACCCGCTTGTGGCTCTTGTAGGGCGCCTGTGCCAGCGCGCGCGCCTGGCCCTTCAGGGTGGCGAAGTCGAACGGCTGCGGCTGGCCGAGGCGGCGCAGGCCCATCTGGCCACTCTTGCTGGCCGCGCACGCGGGCAGGGACGGCAGGCCGAATGCAGCCAGGGCGAGGGAGGCATTGCGGATGAAGTCGCGTCGTTGCATGCAGGCGCGTCAGGCACAGAAGGAAGGTCGGCCATCATAGGCAGACAAACGTTAACGGGCAGCGGAGACGTGCCCTGCCCGTTCAGCTGCCGCTGGCCACCCGGCTCAGCGCTGGCAGTGGCTGCACCAGACGCTGGCACGTTGGCCGATGGTGGCGTGCTTCAGCGCGCGGCCACAGTTCGGGCACGGCAGGCCATCGCGGCCGTACACCAGCAGTTCCTGCTCGAAGTAGCCCGGCGCGCCATCGGGGCTGATGAAGTCGCGCAGGGTGGTGCCACCCCGGGTGATGGCGTAGCCGAGGATCTCCTTCACCGCATCAGCCAGCCGCTGGTAGCGCTCGCGCGAGATCTTCCCGGCCTCGCGCAGCGGGCTGATGCCGGCCTTGAACAGGCTCTCGGCAGCGTAGATGTTGCCCACGCCCACCACCACCGCCTGGTCCATCAGGAAGGTCTTCACCGGCGCGCTGCGGCCACGGCTGCGGGCGAACAGGTAATCGCCGTCGAAGGCATCGTCCAGCGGCTCCGGGCCCAGCCCCTGCAGCAGCGGATGGATCTCGCCGGCCGGCTGCCACAGCAGGCTGCCGAAGCGGCGCGGGTCGTTGAAGCGCAGCAGGCGGCCGTTGTCCAGGCTGATGTCGACGTGGTCGTGGGCACGCACCGGCGTATCACCGGGCAGCACGCGCAGGCTGCCGGACATGCCCAGGTGCAGCACCGCGCTGCCGATGGCGGTATCCAGCAGCAGGTACTTGGCGCGGCGACGGATCTCCTCGATGCGCTGTCCCGGCAGCAGCTCGGCCACTTCCGGTGGAATCGGCCAGCGCAGATCGGCCCGGCGCAGGATCACGCCATGCACGCGGCGGCCCTGCAGGTGCGGCGCCAGGCCGCGGCGGGTGGTTTCGACTTCGGGCAGTTCAGGCATGGGGTGATTCTACGCCGGGCCATGCCCGGCGATGGTGCAGCGTCAGCGCGGCGGTGCCGCCAGTTCACGCGCATCCAGAAAGCCATCACCGTTGGCGTCCTGTGTGTGGAAGCGCTGCACGATCACCTGCCGCTGCTGCTCGCGGCTGATCGCCTTGCCCTTGCCGCCGGGCAGCTCGTGGGCGCTCAGCACACCGTCACCATTGCGGTCCATGCGGTCGAAGGCGTACAGCATCCACTGCACGTACTCGGCCTCGCTCACCCGGCCGTCGCCATCGCTGTCCATCCGCTGCAGGTAGCTGGCGGTGTCGGTGACCTGGGCCAGCGCCGCACCCGGCAGCAGCACCGCCAGCAGAACCCCGTACCCTGCCCTCACGCGCCCACCAGGCTGTAGCCCTTCAACCGTGCGGCGTAGGCCTGCAAGGCGGCGATACCGCTCTCCTCCGCCTCGCGGCACCAGGCCTGCAGCTGGTGCAGGCGCTCGGCCGCGTCGTGGCCGCGCGCTTCCAGCAACGCGGCCAAACGCCCGCGGTACTCGACCAGGGTACGGATGCGTGGCCGCTGTGCCACCCATTCGCTGAGCTGGGCGCGGCTGTCCGGCTTCAACCAGCGGCCATCATTGACCAGGCCACGGCGCAGACGGCGCGGCAGCAGACGGCGCAGCTTGGCCCCCGCATGGGCGGCTTCCTCGCGCAGGGCCGGCATGAACACATTGCGCTGGTAGTCGGTCATCGCCTGGAAGCGGTGCGAGAGCAGCGCCTTCAGGGTTTCGGCATCGGGCACGGCGATGTTCGGGCGTACGTCCATGGCCGGTGCAACGCGCAGCACCTTGGCCAGGCGCAGCGCCTGCAGCAGACGGATCGCACTCCAGCCGATGTCGAACTCCCAGCGCCGCATCGCGAAGCGCGCCGAACTGGGGAAGGCATGATGGTTGTTGTGCAGCTCCTCACCCCCGATCCAGACCCCCCACGGTGTGAGGTTGGTGGAGGTATCGGCCGACTCGTAGTTGCGGTAGCCCCACCAGTGGCCGAGGCCGTTGACCACGCCGGCCGCCCAGAACGGGATCCACGCCATCTGGATCGCCCACAGGGCGACGCCAGGCAGGCCAAACAACACGGTATTGATCGCGAACAGCAGCACCGGCCCCAACGTGGCATGCGGGGTATACAGGTGGCGCTCGATCGCATCATCCGGGGTGCCACGCCCGTACTGCTCGATGTCCGCGCGCATGCCGCGCGCTTCGCGGTACAGCTCCACGCCATGCCAGAACACCTTGCCGATGCCACGGGTGACCGGGCTGTGCGGATCGTCCTCGGTTTCCACCTTGGCGTGGTGCTTGCGATGGATGGCGACCCATTCGCGGGTGATCATCGAGGTGGTCAGCCACAGCCAGAAGCGGAACACATGGGCCAGCGCCGGGTGGAAGTCGACCCCGCGATGGGCCTGGCTGCGGTGCAGGTACAGGGTCACCGAGAAGATGGTGATCTGGGTGAAGACCAGCAGCACCGCCAACATGGCCCACCAGCCCAGGCCCAGCACACCACCGGTCAACAGGGACATCAGGGCATCGGGCATGGCGGCTCTCCGTATCGACGCGGGGATGGCAGACATCATGGGCGCTTGCGTTGCAAACTGCATCCCTGCGGCGGTGATTGCCACCGTCATCCGTGGCACCGTTCACAGTTGGGGACCTGAGTTGTCGAGCCTTGATCCACGCGCCAGCACCATGACCGCCGCCCCGCCCGTCGCGGAGCTGCCCCCCTTGATCGAACTGGACCACGCCACCGTGGTGCGCGGCCAGGTGAAGGTGCTGCACGGGCTCAGCCTGCGCATCGCGCAGGGCCAGCACACCGCCCTGCTCGGCCCCAACGGCTGTGGCAAATCGACCTTCATCAAGCTGATCACCCGCGAGCTGTATCCGCTGGCGCAGGTCGACGGCTCGGTGGCCGTGAAGGTGCTGGGCCAGAACCGCTGGCAGGTGGACCGGCTGCGCTCGCAGCTGGGCATCGTCACCGGCGACCTCAGCAGCAACCTGGCCGACATGCCGGGGCTGACCGTGGAGCAGGCCGTGCTGTCCGGCTTCTTTGCCAGCTACGTGGTGCCGGCCTTCCGCGAGGTGACCGTCGACATGCGTGCACGCGTCGGCGAGACGCTGGCGATGACCGGCGCGCTGTCGCTGCGTGAACGCGCCTACGCCGAGCTGTCGGCCGGCGAGACCCGCCGGGTGCTGATCGCCCGCGCGCTGGTCAACCGGCCGCAGGCGCTGCTGTTGGACGAGCCCTCCACCGGTCTGGACCTGGTCGCCCGCGAACAGCTGGTGGCGACCATGCGGGTGCTGGCCCAGCAGGGCATCACCCTGGTGCTGGTAACCCACCACATCGAAGAGATCATTCCCGAGATCGAGCGGGTGGTGCTGCTGCGCGATGGCCGGATACTGGCCGACGGCACCCGCGCCGAGCTGCTGCGCAACGAACCGCTGTCGGCGGTGTTCGGCGGCGCGATCACCGTGTGTGAGCAGGAAGGCCGGCTGACCGCGTACGCGGGATAATCGACATGCCACTGTAGAGCCGAGCCTATGCTCGGCTGCTCCTGGCCGCGGGGAACGGCAGCCGAGCATAGGCTCGGCTCTACAGAAAACGGTGCAGCGGGCCGGAACGCGGCCCGCCGCACGCAACCTCAGAACTTCAACGCCAGCGCACGCGATTCGATCGGTGCCATCCGGCTCTGGTCCTGCAGCTGCAGGTCACGCAGTTCGTACGGTGCACCGAAGCCCGCCGGCAACGCGGCCTGGTCGAACGGCAGCACCAGCTGGCCGGCACCCGGACCATCGAACCACGCGGCCGCATGCGCCTGCGCGACCGGCTGCAGCTGGCCATCGCGGCCGGTGGCATACAGCGTGCCGCGTGCTTCGTAGCGGCCAGCGGCGGCCACCTGCAGCGGCAACGCCACCTGGCGGCTGGCCGGGTCCGGTGCCGCCTGGCCGGTGAAGCGCGCGGTCGGCCGCGCCACCGCGAACGCCACCTTGCCATCGCGCAGCACACCATCGGCCTGGGCGAACACCTGCAGCTCCCACAGCCCCTGCACGTTGCCGACATCAGCCGGAATCCGCACCTGCGCACGCAGGGCGCCATCGGTGGTGCGCAGCAGGCGCTGCGGCCAGCTGCGGCCGTCCGGTGCAACCAGCAACGCTTCACCGCCCAGACTGCTGCGACGGGAGGCCAGCGTTGCGGGAGTGGCGCCGTCTTCCAGCAGGCGCGCCTGCAGCTGCAGGTTGCCACCGGCCAGCACCTGCGCCTGGTTGGCCTGCACCTCCAGCCGCAGCGGACTGTTCGGCTCCAGCACCTGCACCACGTAGCGGCCCTGTGCCCGCGCGCTCTGCAGCGTGTACGCACCGGCCGCGCTGGTTGCGCCGGTACGCAGCATGCTGCTGCCATCCCTCACCGGCATGCCGGCGTCCTGCAGCGCGCGCGCATCGACACTGCGGGCGACACTGCTGCGGCCGGCCGGGTCGCGTACCTGCAACGAGTTGGCCGGCACTGCGCGCGCGCCTTCGGCCGGGCTCAGCTGGATCACCGCATCGGCGGCCGTCAGGGGCAGATCCAGACCACGCTGCAGCTGCGCGCCATCGACCTGCTGCCAGTAGCTGCGGCTGACCGAGGCATACGGCGTCGCCGCCTGCAGCGGTTGCGCCGGGTCCAACGCCCAGGCGAAGGACAGCGGTGCATGTTCGCTGTCATCGGCCGGCAACGGCGCAGCGACCAGTGCAGCGGGTACCTGATCGCCGGCACGTGCGGCATTCAACGGCTGCGCCGCCTGCGCGGCGGAAAGGGACAGCACCGCCAGCACCGCGCTGGCCAGCAAGGTGGAATGGATCGTCATGGTCGTCTCCCTCACTGGGTCAGGTCGTTACGCAGGATCGTGCCAAGGCCGAAGCACTCGCGGCGGCTCTGGTTGTGGCTGAGCGGCTCGGCATCCTTGGTGCGCTGCTTGTCGGTGAACCAGGTGGTGCCGGCGGCCTTCTGGCTGCTGCACTCCAGGAAGCCATCCGAGCAGGACGACAGCCAGTTCTGGGTGAACTCCAGGCCGACATTGGCGGCATAGCCACCGCAGTAGCTGTTGCTGTCCCACACCGCCGATTCCACGTCACTGCCCACCACCGCGCGGAACGGTTTGGGCAATGCCGGGCGGCCTGCGGTGCCGTACAGGTTCTGCGCGTTGTAGGTGGCCATGCTCGCCACCTGCTGCTGCCGCACGGCATCGTTCTTGTAGCCCAGCAGCCAGCCCAGCGAGGTTTCAAAGGTGTTGCCGTTGAGCACCGCATCGGCCAGCGGTGTGCCCGCCGAAGACGGTGCCAGCGCGGTGACCTTGCGCACCGTGCGGATGATCTTCGGATAGCGGCTGTCGTAGGTCGGGTTGGACAGGATCCAGCGCACCACGTTGCCGCCATTGGAATGAGTGATCACCACCAGCTGGGTGATGCCTCGGCTGTCGATGAAGCTGGTCAGCTGGTTGGCCAGGCAGCCGGCGGCTTCCGGCTTCCACATGTACTGGGTGAAGTCACAGTTGATGACCACGTAGTTGCTGCTGTTCGGCAGGCCCTGGCGCACGGTGTCGATGATGGCCGGCTGCCAGTAGTCCTGGGTGGCGTTGGTCTGTGCGCCGGTGCCATGCACGAAGGCCACGCCGACCACGTCGGCGGCCTGCGCTTGGGCGGTTGCCAGCCCGAGGAGCAGGGCCAGGACGGTACTTCCTGTTGCGGTGCTGCGCATCGCTTCTCTCCCTCTGTCTGCGGATCCCCCCGACCCGGCTGGAACTGGACGGCGCTGGCGCCTGCCGTAGTACCGATGCTCGCGGTGCAGCGGCGTGAAAGTCCGTGCGCTGCGCCCGGATTCAGGAGACTGACGCCACTCCATGACGCTTTTCATATTGTTCTGATGACCATGCCGGGTCTGGCCGTATGACCGATGGCCACTGCGGTGTCGTATACGGACTGCGATCATGGCGCGGTGTTTTTTCTCCGGAGCCCGTCCATGTCGTTGATTTCCCGCCCTGCCCGCCCGCTGCTCGGCCTCGCCATTGCCGTGGGCCTGGCCGGTTGCGCCGCCACCGCCGCCAAGCCGACCGCTGTCGAAGCCAACATCACCACCAAGGCAGTGGGCTATCTGGACAAGGATGCGGTCCCGGCCAGCCTCGACCTGGTACCAGCACCGCCGGTGGCCGGTTCGGCCGCCATGGCCCTGGACGAACAGGTCAGCCGTGAAGCGCGTGCACTGCGTGGAAGCCCGCGCTTCGCCCAGGCCGGCGTCGATGCGGAGCTCGGCTTCCCGGAAGGCGCCAACCACTTCTCCTGCGCCGCCGACATCGACGTCGACGCAGTGAAGACGCCGGCGCTGTACCGCCTGCTGGAGCGCAGCCGGATCGACGCCAGCGCCGCCACCAAGGCGGCCAAGAACCACTACCAGCGCCCGCGTCCGTTCATGGTCAACGGTGAGCCGACCTGCGCGCCGAAGGACGAGGACGGCCTGCGCAAGAACGGCTCCTACCCGTCCGGCCACACCTCGATCGGCTGGGCCTGGGCCCTGATCCTGTCGGAGATCGCGCCGGACCGCGCCGATGCCATCCAGGCCCGCGGCCGAAACTACGGCGAGAGCCGCCTGGTCTGCAACGTGCACTGGCAGAGCGACATCCTGGAAGGCCGCTTCATGGGCGCCGCCGCCGTGGCCCGCCTGCACGACAACGCCGCGTTCAACAAGGACCTGCTGGCCGCGCGCAAGGAAATCGCCGCCGCACGCAAGGCCGGCCTGCATTCCAGCCGCGACTGCACCACCGAGAATGCGGTGCTGAAGGTGCGCCCGCAGAGCGCGCTGTAAGCAGCGATCCGGGGTCAGAGCCCTTTCCGAAGGGAAGGGCTCTGACCCCATTCGGCAACCGGTGGGCATAAGGCAGAAGGGCCGGCATTGCGCCGGCCCTTCTTCATTGCATCAACGCAGCAACCGCATCAGAACTTCGCGGTGAACTCCACGCCCCAGGTACGCGGCTCGTTGAGGAAGCCGGTCAGGTTGTTGAAGTCGATCGCACCGACCACGCGGGTCTGGTTGGTCAGGTTGCGGCCGAACACGGCCACGTCGTACTGGCCGTAATCCCAGTTGTAGCCCAGGCGCAGGCCGCCTTCCAGCGAACTACGGCCGCGGAATTCCGGCGACTCGTAGATGAAGAAGTTGACCGCACTGCGGTAGGCCCAGTCGGTGTAGGCGTACAGCTCGCTGCCATCGCTGAGCGGGAAGCCCACGCGCAGGGTCGCGTTGTGGATCCACTTCGGTGCCTGCGGCAGCGGGTTGCCGTTGACCAGCGCATAGGTCTGGCCGTTGATCACCGTGGTCGGGTCGGTGATGGTGCAGCCACCGCCGCAGATCGCCACCGCCAGGTTCTTGTCCTTGATCTCGGTGTCGTTGTAGCTGCTGCCGAAGGTCAGCAGCACGTTGTCGGCCAGGTAGGCCTCCAGGTCCAGCTCCACGCCCTGGCCGATGGTCTTGTCGGCATTGAGCAGGGTGGCGGTGTTGTTGGTGCCGCCCACGGCGATCAGCTGCTGGCCGTCGACGTTGTAGCGGAACACGCTCAGGCCCAGGCGCGCGCGGCGCTCGAACAGGTCGGCCTTGATGCCGGCTTCATACGAGATGACCTTCTCCGAATCGGCCTGCGACAGGCCCGGTGCGAAGGCCAGGCGGCCCTGGATCGACGGTGCGCGGAAGCCCTTGGCGACACGGGCGTAGGCGTTGATGTCGTCGGTCAGCTTGTACACGCCGCTGACATCCCAGCTGACGTCGTTGACGTCGGTGTTGGCCAGGTACGGGCCGCTGACCGGGGTGCCGAACGGAACGGCCTGCAGCACGCTGGCGCTGAAGTCCTTCTTGTCCTGGGTGTAGCGCACGCCGGCGCGCAGCTTGAAGCGGTCGGTGACATCGAAGTCGCCCGAAGCGAACACCGCCCACGCCTTGTTGCGCTGGTTCTGCACCACGTGGCCGGTCTGCGGATTGCCCGGGGTCAGCGAGTCGTAGTTGAAGTTGTTGATGGTCACGTCTTCATCGAAGTAGAAGACGCCAGCCTGCCAGTCGAAGCGGCCCCATTCGTTGGACTCGATGCGCACTTCCTGCGTCCACTGGCGGTGGTGCGGCAGGCCGTCGGCCGACTCCGACGAGAACGGAATCAGGCCCGGCCCATAGTTGCCGGCACCGAGGAAGGCCGCGCCGTAGCCGCCGTCGATATCACCGCGGTTGAGCGATTCGGCGGTTTCATAACCGGTGATCGAGTGCAGCGTCACCGAGCCGAGGTTCCACTGCAGGCGCGCGCTGCCGCCCCAGGTTTCCAGGTCGGAGAAGTTGACGCCGTCGTTGGCCACCTTGTCGCGGTCGAAGTTCTTGACCAGCGAATTGCCACCCTTCTGGATGATGTTGGCGCGGAACAGGCGGGCGGTACCGTTGAGCTTGCGCTTGTGCAGGTTGAACAGCGCTTCGAAGTCGTCGCCTTCGTACAGGAACTGCACGCGGCCGGCGGCTTCGTCATAGCCTTCGAAGCCACTGTTGGGGGCGCCGGCGCGGGTGTTGTCGACCCAGTCATCGCGGCGCTGGTAGATCGCCGAGACACGTGCCGACCAGCGGTCGGTCAGCGGGCCGCCGTAGGCGCCCTGCACGTTCCAGCTGTTGTAGCTGCCGTAGCCCACGCGCACGTAGCCGTCGGCATCCTGCGACGGACGTGCCGAATCGAACTTGACCACGCCGGCCGGGGTGTTGCGGCCGAACAGCGTGCCCTGCGGGCCACGCAGCACTTCCACGTTGGCCAGGTCGAACAGCGGGAAGCCCTTCAGCAGCGGGCTTTCCTGTACCACGTCGTCATACACCAGCGACACCGGCTGAGAGGCATTGAGGTCGAAATCGGTGTTGCCCAGGCCACGGATGTAGAAGCGCGGGAAGGCACGTCCGTAGGACGACTCGATGTTGAGGCTGGGCACGCGCGCGGCCAGGAAGCGGATGTCATCGCCGGCCGAGCCGAGCACATCCAGCTTCTCGCCCTGGATCGCGCTCAGTGCGACCGGTACGTCCTTGGCGTTCTCGACGCGGCGCTGCGCGGTCACCTGCAGGGCGTCGAGGGCAACCGGATCCTTGGCAGCGGGGGTTTCCTGGGCGGCTGCTACCAGCGGCAGCAGGGCGGAAAGAGCGGCAACGAGGGGGCGCGCGACCGGAAGGCGGCCACGGGAAGTACGGGTCGGGGACATGGCGGTAGGCTGTGTTTGGAGGGGTGGTAAAACGGCGCTACCAGATAATTGTTGCAATACAGCACCTACGCCGCAAATGCCCGCCGTTCATGGCCCCGTCGCCGGCGCCCCCGGGCGCTCGCTAGACTCGGGGTTTCCACCGCGACGGACCCGCCGCCATGACCCAGTGGTACTTCCATGCCTCCGCCCAGGCCGAGCGCATCGGCCCGCTTGATGACGAGGCCGCGCGCCGCTACGCGCAGGCCAATCCACGCGCCCTGGCCTGGTGCCAGGGCATGAGCGGGTGGACGCCGATCGCCGAGGTGGCCGAGCTGCAGTCCGCGGTGCCGGGCATGCCCAACACCCCGCCGCCGGTGCCGGCGGGCACCAGTGGTCGCGCCGACGACATCGAGTTCCGCATCGTCGGCCATGAAATGCAGTTCGTGGAAATCGAGCTCGACCCCGGCGAGAGCGCCATCGCCGAGGCCGGCGCACTGATGTTCAAGGACGCCACCGTGCAGATGGACACGGTGTTCGGCGCCGCCAACGGCGAGCAGAGTGGATTCATGGGCAAGGTGATGGCCGCAGGCAAGCGCGTGCTGACCGGGGAAAGCCTGTTCGCCACCGTCTACACGCAGAGCGGCCATGGCAAGGGCAAGGTCGCCTTCGCCGCGCCCTACCCCGGCACCGTGCTGGCGATGAAGCTGGACCAGCATGGCGGGCGCCTGGTGTGCCAGAAGGACAGCTTCCTGGCCGGCGCGCGCGGCGTGCAGATCGGCGTGCAGTTCCAGCGCAAGATCATGACCGGCCTGTTCGGCGGCGAAGGTTTCATCATGCAGAAGCTGGAAGGTGACGGCTGGGTCTTCATCCACGCCGGCGGCTGCGTGGTCGAGCGCGAGCTGGCTGCCGGTGAACGCCTGGACGTGGATACCGGCTGCGTGGTGGCGTATCACCCCACGGTGGACATGGACGTGCGCCGGGTCGCCGGCATCAAGAGCATGCTGTTCGGTGGCGAGGGCGTGTTCCTGGCGACGCTGACCGGGCCAGGCAAGGTCTGGCTGCAGTCGCTGCCGTTCTCGCGCCTGGCCGGGCGCATGTGGATGGCCGCACCGCAGGGCGGTGGCCAGAGCCGCGGCGAAGGTTCGGTGCTGGGGGGTCTTGGCCGGATGCTGGACGGTGACAACCGGTTCTGACCCACTCGTTTGGTAGGTGCCGACCTTGCTCGGCACTGGAATCTGCGTGTGCCGACCAAGGTCGGCACCTACCGGGGTCGTTTTTTGCTGAATAGGCAACTCCCCCACCCTGCCCGCCCCGCCACGGCTTCGGTATGCTGGCGCCCTTTCCTGAATCCGGCGCCGCGAGCGCACTGCCGATGAGCCTGTTCCGCCCCCGCATGCTGCTGTCCGTCGCCCTGATCGGCCTGCTGGCCGGCTGCGGTGGCGACCCGGTCCGCCCCACGCCGCCACCGGCTCCCACCGTGGTGCCGCAGGCCAAGCCGGTGAAGATCGGTATCGCGCTCGGTGGTGGCGCAGCCAAGGGCTTCGCCCACATCGGCGTGATCAAGATGCTGGAAGCCAACGGCTTCGAGCCGGTGGTGGTGTCCGGCACCAGCGCCGGCAGCGTGGTCGGGGCCCTGTATGCCAGCGGCATGGACGCGTTCCAGATGCAGAGCAAGGCGGTGGCGCTGGACGAAGCCAGCATCCGCGACGTGCGCCTGTTTTCCGGTGGCCTGGTGCAGGGCCAGAAGCTGCAGGACTACGTCAACGAACAGGTCGCCAACCGCCCGGCCGAGCGCCTGAAGAAGCCGTTCGCCGCCGTCGCCACGCAGCTGGAAACCGGCGAGCGCGCGATCTTCGTACGCGGCAACGTCGGCCAGGCGGTGCGCGCGTCAAGCAGCATCCCCGGTGTGTTCGAGCCGGTGAAGATCGGCGGCCGCAACTACATCGATGGCGGTGTCGTCAGCCCGGTGCCGGTGGATGCCGCGCGCCAGCTCGGCGCCGACTTCGTGATCGCCGTGGACATTTCCAGCAAGGCCAGCGGCAAGGCGCCGACCGACATGCTGGGCATCGTCAACCAGTCCATCTCGATCATGGGCCAGCGCCTGGGAGAGCAGGAACTGGCGCGCGCCGACATCGTGATCCGCCCGAAGGTACTGGACATCGGCGCTGCCGATTTCAGCCAGCGCGGCACGGCAATCCTGGAAGGTGAAAAGGCCGCGATGGCAGCGATGCCGCAGATCCGCGCGAAGATCCAGCAGCTGCAGCGCGCGTGTGCCGCGGCAGCCGCACCGGCGCCGGTGGCTGCGCCGAAGTGCGAGGAAGCATCGCGCCTGGGCAGGCTGATGGGCCGCAAGGAGAAGTGCTGAGGGCAACCCGCTCCATGCGGGTCACCCCCAGGGGCCTCACGACGGGTCAGGCGCCGATCTGGGCCAGTGCGTCGTTGGCTGCGGCCGTCACCGAGCTGCCGTAGCCATGGATGTACGAGCCGTTGCAGACCAGCGTGGCGTGCAGAATGACGCCATTGATTTCGGCCTTCTCGAAGTTGCAGCTCTGGCCTGCCGCTGTGGAATAACGCATCAGTCGCATGGCGATGACGTTGGCGTCATCGATGCTGGCACCGAGCCCACTGATGGACCAGCTCTTCAGGGTCTGCGTGTTGCCGCAGTCGTAGCGGAAACGGAACCCCCAGGATTCCGGATAGTACGAACCCTGCAGGGGCGCTGAGCAATGGGTACCCGTGGCCGCCATTTCCGTCGCGATGGCCAGCGAGTTGCGCGCCGCGGTGGTGGGTGAGTTGCCCACGCCGGCAATCGGCCAGCCATTGCAGACGAACTGGGCGAAGACACCCTTGCCGTAGGCACCACTGACGATGCTGCTGGCATCCGCGCTGCAGCTCACGCCAGCCTGCAGCACCGCCATGAAGCCATTGAGGTTCTCCACCGCTTCATTGACCGAGACGCCGATTCCATAGACATAGCTACCATTGCACTGGCGCTTGGCCAGCGTCGACGAGTTGCTGGTCATGCCGACGAATTCAGTGGTACCGCAACTCAGCGCCAGAGGTTGGGCGTTGGCGATCTGGGGGGAAGCACCCGCAGCGGCCGGCATCAGGCCAGCGACAAGCAGGGCAATGACTGGAGCAAGGCAGACTTTCATGTCGATCTCTCCGGACAGGGTTGTCCAGTGAGTCTAGGAAGGCTGATTGCGTCACTCTGTCAGAGGTTCATCCGTCTCACCGTAGGAAAATGCCTTGCGTCGCCCAGGATGCAAAGCAAGTCACGCTCTCCCACATCCGCCGGATGATCACGGCTCCAGCTGCGAAAGCGGCAGTGCCTGGAAACCCTTCACCGTGCGCAGCACGAAGCTGGAATTGGCATCGGCCACGCCACCGGCGTTGAGCAGCCGGTCCAGCAGGAAGCGCGAGAAGTGCTCCAGGTCGCGTACGTAGACGTGCAGCAGGTAGTCCATGTCGCCGGTGAGCGCATGGCAGGCCACCACCTCGTCCCACGCTTGCACGCTGTCCACGAAGTGGCCGATGGCGGCCTGGTCGTGCTTTTCCAGCTGCACCCGCACGAAAGCCTGCAGGCCCAGCCGCAGCTGCCGTGGTTCCAGCCGCGCGCCATAGCCGACGATCACGCCCTCGCTTTCCAGCCGCTGCAACCGCCGCAGGCAGGCCGAGGGTGAGAGGTTCACCCGCGTCGCCAGCTCGGCGTTGGTGGCGCGCCCATCACGCTGGATTTCAGCAAGCAGGCGTATATCCGTGCGATCGAACTGAACTTCTCCGGCCATTGTTGCCCCGCAACATGGTGAGTACGCAAGGATATTGCGCCAACAAGGCCAATCGACGCAACTTTTGCAACCCTGTTGCGCGCCCCCTGCCCTAGCATCGTGGGTATCCCATCCAGGAGTGCCCCATGGACCTCGCCCAGCCCCGCCGCGTCGAACACCAGCAGACCGACAAGGGCTACGTGCCGGTGTATACCACCGCGCTCGTCGAGCAGCCGTGGGACACCTATACCGCCGACGACCACGCCACCTGGAGCACGCTGTACCAGCGCCAGCGCGAGCTGCTGGTCGGCCGCGCCTGCCAGGAGTTCCTGGATGCACAGGACGAGATGGGCATGAGCGCTCACATGATTCCGCGCTTCGACCAGCTCAACGAAGTACTGGGCGCGGCCACCGGCTGGACCCTGGTCGGCGTCGAAGGCCTGCTGCCGGAACTGGATTTCTTCGACCACCTGGCCAACCGCCGTTTTCCGGTGACCTGGTGGATCCGTCGCCCGGACCAGATCGACTACATCGCCGAACCGGACCTGTTCCACGATCTGTTCGGCCACGTGCCACTGCTGATGAACCCGGTGTTCGCCGATTACATGGAGGCGTACGGGCGCGGCGGCGTCAAAGCGCACGCGATCGGCCCGGATGCGCTGCAGAACCTGACCCGCCTGTACTGGTACACGGTGGAGTTCGGCCTGATCGATACGCCCGAAGGCCTGCGCATCTACGGTGCCGGCATCGTGTCGTCGAAGGGCGAGTCGCTGTACTCGCTGGAATCGGCCGCGCCCAACCGCATCGGCTTCGACCTGCAGCGCATCATGCGTACGAAGTACCGCATCGATACCTTCCAGAAGACCTACTTCGTCATCGACAGCTTCGAGCAGCTGATGCAGGCGACGTCGCCGGACTTCACCCCGATCTACGCGGCACTGGCCGACCAGGCGCACCTGCCTGCCGGTGACGTGCAGAACGATGACCGCGTGTTCCAGAAGGGCACGGGGGAAGGCTGGGCCGACGGCGGCGACGTGTAGGCACAACGCGCACCGCTTCGCAGTGAAAACGGCGCATCTGGGTGCGCCGTTTTCGTTGTTGCCTGCCTGCGCCGTTGCAGCGGTGCAGGCAAGGGCAGGGCGCTCAGGCGTCCACGGCCCGGCAGGAACCGCGCACCATCAGCTGTGGATGCACGCTGGCCGCAGTCGGGGCCTCAGGCACCCCGGTCTGCACCAGCATCGCCGCAGCCATGCGGCCAATGTCGGACACATGGCGGCGCACCGAGGTCAGCGGCGGCCACAACCGTGAGGCCAGCGGGCTGTCGTCATAGCTGACGATCGACAGCTACTGTGGCACGGCAATGCCCGCACGCAGCGCAACCTGGTAGACACCGGCCGCCATCTCGTCGTTGCCGGCGAAGATCGCGCTGGGCCGTTGTCCGCCCATCAGCAGGCGCTCTGCGGCATGCACGCCGGACTCGAAGGTATCGCCCGCTTCCAGCACGCGCTCGCCCGGCAAGGTCAGCCCCACCTGGGCCAACCGGTCAAGGAAGCCATGGGTACGCTCACGCGCCGCGCGCCGGTCTCCCGGCCCGGCGATCACTGCGATGTCACGATGGCCGAGCGAGAGCAGGTAACCCGCTGCTGCTGCCGCGCCATCGCGGTCGTGGGTGACCACCGCCTGCACTTCATCCTCCGACGCATGTGCATTGATGCGCACGTAGCGGCAGTCGATGTCGTCCAGCATCTGCGCGAGTGCAACCGATTCGGATGCACGCGGGCCGAGGATCACCCCATGCAGCTTCTGCTGCTGCACGAAGCGGCGCACGCCCTGCGCGCACTCCGGGTCCTGGCTGTCGCAGGGATGCACCACCAGCTCATAACCGGTGCCGCGCAGCGCTTCCAGCGCGCCATGCTGCAGGTCGACGATGCATTGGGCGCCCGGGTCGTCATACACCAGGCCGATCAGGAAGGAGCGGCGGAACGCGAGCCCGCGCGCCAGGGGGTCGGGCACGTAACCGACCTCGCGCATCAACGCCTCGACCTTGTCGCGGGTGTCCTTGCGCACCAGCGGCGAGTTGTTGATGATTCTTGAAACCGTTTTCTTGGAAACTCCCGACAGTCGTGCGATGTCGTTGATCGTGGCAGCCTTGCCCTTCGATGCCGGCAACGCGGCATCGCTAATAATTCGCACTGACATGTATAGAACCAGGTAAGTCGGAGAAGTCTAGCCTTGCGCCCGTCGGGCGCGAAGTTGCGGAATGTCGCAGCTGGAGCGGAACACGTCGTGTTCGACACGTTCTACCGCGTGAGGTTCCATTGTGATCGCTCTACAGCATTTGCATCTGAACCGTTTTTCACGCGTGCTTGCCATGAATGCGGGTGCGACGCGCGCGAACACCAACATTCCCTTAACCAGGCTCCGCTACAGTCGGGGCATGGACCTGCAGACCTCTCCGTTTCCGGCGTTCCGTGGCCGTGACCGGTTGATCGCCGCAGTCGACGCGGCGATGACCTCCGGTGATGCCGAGCGCATCACCGCCGACCTGCAGCTGGCGCTGCAGGAAGCCATCGCGGACAGCCGCATCGAGTTGCCCGAATGCGTGCACCGTCCGGTCAGTGATCATTACGCGCGACGCCCGCTGTACCACAGCCGCGAACACGGCTACAGCGTGATTGCCATGAGCTGGGGCCCAGGGCAGGGCACGCCGCTGCACGACCACGATGCCATGTGGTGTGTGGAGGGCGTGTGGTCGGGCGAACTGGAGATCACCCGCTATGAACTGCTGGAGTGCGCCGGCGAGCGCTGGCGCTTCCGCCGCCATGCCGTGCTGCGCGGCGGCTGCGGCAGTGCCGGCAGCCTGATTCCACCTCACGAGTACCACACCCTGCGCAATGCCAGCGATGAAGCCCTGGCCATTTCGGTGCATGTGTACGAAGCGCCGATGGAACGTTCGGCGGTGTTCGATCCGCTTGGGGGTGACTGGTACCAGCGCCGTATCCAGGCACTGCAGGCCGACGCGGTCTGAACCCGTCGCAGGGCAGGGTACCAGCGCCTTCGCAGCGCGCATGGCATCATGCGCCGCTGCGCTGCCGGACCCGGCGGCGATCCGCAATGCCCCGTCGGGCAAGGAGCAAGACCATGTCCAGCGCTGATCCGCGCCTGCGTGCGCTGTTGAAGCTGGCACCGGTGATTCCGGTGTACACCCCCGAAGACGTGAATGAAGCCGTCGAGGTAGCCCAGGCGCTGTTCCGCGGCGGCCTGCCGGTGATCGAGGTGACCCTGCGCACGCCGCAGGCGCTGGACGCCATCAAGGCGATGGTCGAGGCCGTGCCGGATGCAGTGATCGGCGCCGGTACCGTGCTCAATGCCGCACAGATGCAGGCAGCGAAGCAGGCCGGCGCGCGCTTTGCGGTGTCGCCCGGTGCCACGCCGGCGCTGTATGCCGCCGCACGCGATGCCGACCTGCCGTACCTGCCCGGTGCCGCCACCGCTTCCGATCTGATCCTGGGCCTGGAGCACGGCAGGGACACCTTCAAGTTCTTCCCCGCGGTGCAGGCCGGCGGTGCTGCGCTGCTGGCGGCCTGGCATGGCCCGTTCGCCGACGTGCGCTTCTGCCCGACCGGCGGCATCAGCGCGCAGACCGCGCCGCAGTTCCTGCACCTGCCCAATGTGCTGTGCGTGGGCGGTTCGTGGCTGACCACCCCGGCGCTGCTGCAGACCCGTGACTGGGACGCCATCGAACGCCTGGCCCGCGAGGCGTCGGTGCTGGCCAGCTGAACCTGCCGCACGAATCCTCGAGGGTTTGATCGTGATCAAAGCGCCGGCCTCGAGCCGGCGTCATTCTGTGGGCAAGCGCACTACGGAGATCCGAACATGAATTCGACCATGAAGGCTGCCGTCGTGCGTGAGTTCGGCAAGCCACTGGTGATCGAGGAAGTCCAGGTACCGCGCCCGGGGGCGGGCGAAGTACTGGTCAGGATCGAGGCCTGTGGCGTCTGCCACACCGACCTGCACGCCGCCGAGGGCGACTGGCCGGTGAAACCGAACCCGCCGTTCATCCCCGGTCACGAGGGCGTGGGGCACATCGTGGCCGTGGGAGGCGGGGTAGGGCACGTCAAGGAAGGCGACAGGGTCGGCATCCCCTGGTTGTACTCGGCCTGTGGCCATTGCGAACACTGCCTGGGCGGCTGGGAAACGCTGTGCGAAACGCAGCGCAACACCGGCTACTCGGTCAACGGCGGCTTCGCCGAGTACGCACTGGCCGATGCCAACTATGTCGGCCTGCTTCCGAAGGAAGTGGGCTTCATCGAGATCGCGCCGGTGCTGTGCGCCGGCGTGACCGTCTACAAGGGACTGAAGGTCACCGACACCAAGCCCGGCGACTGGGTGGCGATCTCCGGCATCGGCGGCCTGGGCCACATGGCGGTGCAGTACGCCCGCGCGATGGGCCTGAACGTGGCCGCGGTGGACGTGGACGACAACAAACTGGCATTGGCCCGGCAGCTCGGTGCACAGGTCACCGTCAACGCGCGCACCACCGATCCGGCCGCCTTCCTGAAAAGGGAGATCGGCGGCGCGCACGGCGCCCTGGTCACCGCGGTGTCGCCGAAGGCGTTCGAGCAGGCCCTGGGCATGGTGCGTCGTGGCGGCACCGTCTCGCTCAACGGCCTGCCGCCCGGCAACTTCCCGCTGGACATCTTCGGCATGGTACTCAACGGCATCACCGTGCGCGGCTCGATCGTCGGCACCCGGCTGGACCTGCAGGAATCGCTGCAGTTCGCCGCCGAAGGCAAGGTCGCGGCCACGGTCAGTACCGATCGCCTGGAGAACATCAACGATGTGTTCGCGCGCATGCACGCGGGCACCATCGAAGGCCGCGTGGTGCTCGACTTCGCCGCCTGACCGCCTGTGCATGGCCGCCGCTGCTCCGTACCCCTCTCCCACGGGCACGGCGGCCGTGCCGACCCATCGGTAGTGCCGGCCGCTGGCCGGCAACCTCAGGCACTTCGCGCCGCCGTACAATGCGCGCATGCCCGGCCTGCTCAAGATCCTGTTCCTGTCCATCGTCGCCCTGATCGGCGGCGTGCTGTCGCTTGCGCTGGTCAGCAGCGTCGCCAGCTGGCTGCCGCCGTTGCTGGGCATGTCGCCGGACAACAACAGCGTGCAGCTGGGATGGGACCTGGTCTTCAGCGTACTTGGCGGCATCGCCGGCATTTCCTTCGCCACCTACTACGCGCCCTGCTGGCCGCGTTCGCATGGTTTTTCCATCTGGTCGCTGATCGCGCTGGGCTGCGGCTATGCGATATGGACCACAGGCGCGGATTTTCCCCTGTGGTTCGTCGTTTCGCTGCTGGCGTCACTGCCGCTGCAGCTGCTGGCCGGCTGGTGGTTCGGTCGCCGCGCCTCGCGGAGCGCAACACAGGCTTAATAATTCCTCCCTAGGCTCGGTGCCCGCCGAACGTCGGCAACGCGGCGCAGGGGTCTGTCCCATGGATATCGGGCAGACGCGACGCAGATCACCACAGGGAACCGGGGAATCCATCCGATGCGTCACCCGATCCGGGAGGCTGCCACCGCAGCCCCTCTTGCGAAGCGTTTGTCCCGTGCCGTGCGCGCCGTGCTGATCGGCGGCCTGGCCGTGCTGCCCGTCGACGCCATGGCCGAAGCTGAAGAGGCCGATGGCGATACCCGTGAACAGCTGCAGCAGCTGGACGCGGTCACTGTCACCGGCAGCTACGCGAAGAGCCTGGAGCGCGCGGTCGACCTCAAGCGCGCCAACATCGGTTTCTCCGATTCGATCGTGGCCACCGACGTGGCTGATTTCCCCGAGCAGAACCTGGCAGAGGCGCTGCAGCGCATGCCCGGTGTCACCATCGAACGCAACAAGGGCCTTGGCAGCAAGGTCAGCGTGCGCGGGTTGCCCAGCGAGTTCACGCTGGTCTCCATCAACAACCTGGCCACCGCCTCGGGCAGTGGCGGGCGCGACGTGCAGTTCGACATCTTCGCCGCAGACGTAGTGCAGACGGTCACCGTGCAGAAGTCACCGACCGCTGCGGATGAGGAAGGTGGCATCGCCGGTTCGGTCTACATCGAGACCGCCAGGCCATTTGACTATGCCGAACCGAAGTTCAGCGCCTCGGCCGAGGCCTCGCACAACTCGATCAATGGCAAGGTCGACCCGAAGATCTCGTTCCTGGCCAGCGACACCTGGGGCGATTGGGGCGGCCTGGTGTCGTTCTCCAAGACCAAGCGCAGCAATCGCACCGATTCCAACTCCGGCATCAACTTCCGTCCGATGGGGCGCTTCCTGGAGGCCTCCGGTACGCGCTCGTCACAGGCCGCCGCAGTGCTGGCGCGCGATGCAGGAATCGCGGTGAAGAACCGCATGGACAAGGACGAGACAAGCCGCATCATCTTCCAGGACAAGGTCGGCGACCGCGTCTACCTCAACGAGCAGGACCAGTGGGGCGCAACGGCGTCGCTGCAGTTCAAGCCCAGCGAGACGTTCACGCTGAGTTTCGACGCGATGCTCGGCGGCTACGACACGCATGAAGACGAGTACGATGCGGCGGCCTATTCGGCCTCCAGCCGCAGCACGCTTGACCGCATCCACGAGTACGACAAGACCACGCTGGGTGCGTACGGCATTACCGTGCTCAAGGACGTGGCCTACACCGCCACCCAGCACGAGATTCTCAGCAAGGACCGCAACGCCAACACCGACTATCGCCAGTTCAGCAGCAAGCTGGACTGGAAGGTGGGTGGCTGGGACATCGATGCACTGGTCGGCTATTCCGGTGCGCGCAAGGGTTCGGATTACGCCAACCTCAAGCACGTGGCCTATGCGCCGTCGCGCACGCGCTGGACCGGCGATGGCGGCGAAACCGTGCCGAGCAGCGTCGGTGGTTTCGACATGTACAACGCCGCCAACAAGTACCTGTTCGAAGCTTACGAAACCGAATTGGAGAAGGTGAAGGATGACAAGTACGCCGCGCAGCTGGACCTGCGCCGGCAGATGAACCTGGCGTTCTTCCCGGCACTGAGCGGCGTGCAGTTCGGTGCGCGCTACACCGACAAGACCAAGCAGCGTGAATTCGGCAGCGGCAAGATCCAGGGCCCCTCGGCCGGCAGCACCGCATGGGTGAATACGCGCACCCTGGCCGACAGCAACCCGATGTGGATCAGCCAGCTGGCGCCGGGTGGCGCCTATCGCCCGAGCGATCTGGACTGGCAGCAGATCTCCAACGCCTATGCGCGTGCCACCTTCCGCTATCCCGGCTATGCGACGCCGCTGGACCCGGGCCAGTACTACGAAGTGAAGGAGAAGACCCTGGCGCTGTATGCCATGGCCGACTTCTACTTCGCTATCGGCCACGTGCCGGTGTATGCCAACCTCGGTGTGCGCTCGATCGATACCGACGTTGACTCCTCCGGCTTCCATCCGGTGCAGAAGCCCGATGGCAGCAGCGGCTTCACCGCCACGCCGATCTCCAGCAGCGGCGACTACAGCAGGATCCTGCCCAGCTTCAACATCACCGCCGAAATCGCCGAGGGCCTGGTGCTGCGCGGCGCCGCGTCGGAGACGCTGATGCGCCCGTCGCTGACCGACATCGCCTACCGCCGCACCGTCAGCTGGAGCAGCTTCCGCTTCATGGACGGCAATCCGGCGCTGAAACCGACCACCGCCAAGCAGTGGGAAGTGGGCCTGGAGAAGTACCTGCAGAACGGTGGCCTGCTGGCCGCGTCGTACTTCTCCAAGAAGATCGACGGCGTGGTGCGGCAGTCGCTGACCGGCATCGAGCGAAACGTCGAGAAGCTCAACGCCAACGGTTCGCAGGATGGCTACTACGACTTTGAGGTGTACCAGCCGGTCAATGCCGACGGTTCGTACAAGGTCAGCGGCGTGGAACTGGTCGCACAGCTGCCGCTGTCGATGCTGCATCCGGCGCTGGAAGGCTGGGGCATCAATGCCAACTACACCCAGCTGGACAACTCGCTGACCGGCGCATCGGATCTCTCGATTCCGACGCCCCCGGAGGGCCTGGCCGAGAAAGCCTACAACTTCACCCTGTACTACGAGAACGATCGCTTCAGCGCGCGCGCCTCGTACAACTACAAGGACAAGTACGTCGAATACATCCACCTCAACATGTACCCGGTCTACCGCGATGCCTATGGCCAGCTGGATGCGTCGATCGGCTTCCGCCTGAACGACACCTGGAAGCTGAACCTGGAGGCGATCAACCTGCTGGATGAAAAGACCAGCGGCTATACGATCGACAAGGCGTTCCCGACCCAGTACGAGTTCTCCGGGCGCCGTGTGACCGCCGGTATCCGCGCGGACTTCTGAGCCACCAACTGCCTCCATCGCCCGGTGAAGAAGCCGAGCATGGGCTCGGCGCTACAGGTTCGCTGGTACCACCGCGTTCTGTGCAGCCGAGCCGGCGCTCGGCTGCTTTTCAGCGGAAACGCGACTTCAGATCGTTCGCCTTCAGCTCTTCCACCAGCTCGTTCGTGCTGTCAATACGCGCCTGGGTGCAGAACGAAGAATTGCTGCGGATCTGTGCCTCGTGGAAACCGACACCGACGATTTCCTGCATCACGGGGTCCTGATCGAACTTCTTCGCGAGGTAGTCCAGGGCGGCACCTTCATCGACGCTGACCTTGCAGGCGCGTGCCGCGGCCAGGCGTGACCACGCGAACTGCAGGTCCGGATCCCAGCCCATGGCGTCCTCGCCAGTGAAGCCGTTGTCGAAATGGTAGGCATAGACCTCGCTGGAAATCCGCTTGGCCTTCATGCCGCCGTGGCCGGAGTAGGCCTGGGCCACCATGGGCAGCAGCAGCGCGGCGAGGAACATCATTTTCTTCATGCAGCCATCGTCCTGATTGAAATGCGTGCAGGATTCTAGCCAGCCGGCCGCGCGGTGTACCAGCCACTTCGCGCGTACCGTTGCATTGCACGCATGCGCGCTCGCCGGGCATGGCCCGGCGCTACTGCAGCAACGGCCTCACCGCTGCCGCCGGAATATGGTCCAGCGCGCGCCAGGCGTCTTCCACCACCGGCCGCGCCTGCGACCAGCTCAGTCGAGAGTGGCCGCGCATCTGTTCCCAATGCTCCGCCAGTTCCTCGCAGGTATCGGCGGCATCACCGCGTGGCCAATCGGCAGCATGGGTGGTCAACGCGAAGGCATACACCGGGCAAAGGTCACGCCAGTTGCGATGGCTCTGCCCGCGGCGTTCCTCATAGTCGCTGAGCATGTACTGCAGGTAGTCCTGCGCCACCGCCTGGGGGTCTTCGTGGCGACGCGTACGGCGCTGCGCGGTGCGCTGGCCGAGCGGATCGAGCAGGGCGTTGAACACGGACGGTGCGGGTCGTTCAAGACGGGGCATGGCCGGCTCCTGCAGCGGGGGCGGGTGGGCAGGAATACGCGCGGTGCCGTTACCGGGGGGTGAGCGAGATGTTCATGACGCCAGGTTCGCAGCGGCTTTACCTGCGTGGGGGTGTAGTGGACGCCCCAGCCGAGGTAGCCAGACCATGAGCCGAGAGACCTCCCGAGACCCCTTGCGGGAAAACCACCCGCCCATTCCCGGTGAGCAACGCGGCAAGCGCGATGCCGACAACGCCGACTACCGCGGTACCGGTGCGCCGTTCTTCGATGCCGAGCACGCCGGAGAGCATCTGCCGGTGAAGCACGAGGCTGAACAGGCGGCCCAGGATCGCAAGGACGGTGGCGACCGCCATCGCGGCGGTCAGGAAAGCCCGCTCAAGCGCCGCGAACGCAAGCAGCGCGCCAGCGACAACCAGGACGAGGCACTGGAGGAAACCTTCCCGGCCAGCGACCCGACCTCGCCGTTCGTGCCGGCCAAGGCCCCCGATTGACGGTAGCGCCGGGCCATGCCCGGCGAGCGCAGCGGTCCCGCGCTAACGCCACGACCACTGCACACCCACGCTGGCCCGCCGCCCCGGCCCGGGCTCGTAGAAGCGCCCGTTGCCGTCATTGACGATCACCGAGCCGATGTAGGCCTGGTCCAACACGTTCTCCAGCCGCGCGAAGGCGCGCAGCTCGCCACCCGGCAAGGCCCAGCGGCGCCCGCCTTCCAGGTGCAGCAGGGCGAAACCGGGCGCGCGCGCCGTAGCCACGTCATTGACCACGGTATCGGTGCTGGCCGAGGCCTCCAGCGCCCACTGCCAGTCGGCGGGGCTCCACTGCAGGCGGGCGAAGGCCTGCTGGCGTGGCACACCGGGCAGGCGGTTGCCCGCCGCGACCACGTTGTTCGAGGTCAGGTACGGCGAGCGCACCTGCGCCTGCAGCCAGGTCCACGCCAGCTGCAGTTCCAGCTGTTCGGCCAGCGGTTGTCGGTACTGCAGTTCCACGCCCTGGCGGCGGGTGCGGCCAATGTTGCGATAGGTGCTGCGCCCGCCGATGTTGCTGGCAACTGCCAGCTCATCGTCGGTATCTGCGCGGAACAGGCTGATATCGAGTTGGGTTCCATCCTGTGCGTGCCATTTGCTGCCCACTTCCAGGCTGCGGCTGCGCGCCGCCGCCAGATCCAGCGCCAATCCCGCCTGACCGTCGGCGCGATAGCCCAGTTCGTTGAAGGTGGGGGTCTCGAAACCACGTCCCACCGCCGCGTGCAGCCGCCACTGCGGGCTGGCCTCGAAGCTGATCCCGGCCGCCGGCGTGGTGGCCTGGTAGCGCCGACGGCCGCTGTCATCCGGGTTGCGCCCGGTGATGTAGCGGTCGTCCGAGTCGAAGCGCACGGTGCTGCGGCGCAGGCCGGCCAGCAGCGACCAGCGCGGGCTCCATTGCCACCAGGCCTGGGCGAACTGGTCCACGTTCTGCACGACGTCGATCTGGTCACGACGCAGCCGCCCACGCACGCCCAGGGCGGTGCCGATGAAGTTCTCGTAGCCGGTGCGATGCTGGCGCTGGCGATCGGCGCTGAGCCCGGCCACCAGATCCAGGGGGCGGCCGGCAAGGTCACCATGCCACCCCCAGCGCGCGTCCAGTCCGCCGTAGCCGCCCTCCAGATCGATCACCCCGCCGGCATGCAGCGGATTGGCCTGCGCAGTCGGCGGAATCGGCAGGTACTGGCGCACCGCGCGCTGTCCGGCATAGCCCATCAACTGCCAGCGCTGCGCTCCCGTTTCACGGGTCCAGCGCAGGCCGGCCTGCTGCTGGCGCACCGATTTGCGGGTGTTGTACTGGTGCGCCACCGCCGTGGCCTGGCGCGGATCAGCCGCCACCTGGGCACGGGTCAGGCCCAGCGGATCCTGCGCATCTGGTGCTTCCAGTGCGTTGAGCAGCAGCTCCAGCCGCCCACCGCCCAGCTCTCCACCGATGCGTGCGTTGAGCGATTCACGGCGCGCGCGGCTGTGGTCCCGCCAGCCATCGGTGCGGAAGTGATTGGCGGCGATGTTGTAGTCCAGCACTTGGCCGGCACCCTTCAGCTGCGCACCGACACTGAGTGTGCTGTCGGCGCCGGCATTCACGCGCAACCGCCACGGGTCGCCGGCCTGGCCCTGCGCGCTCCAGACCTGCAGCACGCCGCCGGAGGAATTGCCGTACAGCGCCGAGAACGGCCCGCGCAGCACCTCGATGCGTTCGGCGCCCAACAGGCTGGCATGCGACAGCTGGCCCTGGCCATCGGGCATGGTCGCGGGCACCCCGTCGATCAACACCCGCACCCCGCGCACCCCGAAGGTCGAGCGCGCGCCGAAGCCACGGATCGACAGCTGCGTGTCCTGGGCGAAGTTCTGCCGGTCGCGCGCCAGCAGCCCTGGTACCCCGGCCAGCGCCTCGGACAGCTGCGCGCCGGTGCCCGCGCGGCTGGCATCGATCCAGACCGTATCCTGGCTGGCCGGCAGCGCGAACGGGTCGATGCCCGGCACCCGTGCGGCCTGTACCTGCACCGCAGGCAGGGCGGTGGGCGCAGGCTCGGCCACCGCCGCCCAGGGCGACAGCAGCAGGGCGGACAGCGGCAGGCAACGGCGTCGTGCGGCGGGATTCATGATTCAGGTTGATGGATCGGGCGGCAACGCATGCCATGGTACGGGGCCGCGGATGACGATGGCGGCGGCCAGCCCCGGCAGGCTTTGTTACGATGGGCTGTTTCCGGCTGAAAAGCCGCAGACCGCGTGGCGCAATTCCTCCCCCTTTCCGTCTACCGAACGAGTACCGCCGTGTCCTTCTTTGCAAACGTGGAACTGGTCCCAGGCGACCCGATCCTGGGCCTGACCGAGGCGTACAACGCCGACAGCCGCCCGACCAAGGTCAACCTGGGTGTGGGCATCTACTACGACGAGAGCGGCCGCATTCCGCTGCTGCGCGCCGTCAAGCAGATCGAGCAGCAGCTCGCCGCTGAAGCCAAACCGCGCGGCTACCTGCCGATCGATGGCCTGCCGGCGTACACGCAGGCCACGCGTGAGCTGGTGTTCGGCAAGGATTCGCCGCTGCTGGCCGCCGGCCGCGTCACCACCGCACAGACCGTCGGTGGCAGCGGTGCGCTGCGCGTCGGCGCCGACGTGCTGAAGAAGCTGCTGCCGCACGCCACCGTTGCGCTGAGCAATCCGAGCTGGGAAAACCACCGCGCCGTGTTCAGCGCGGCCGGCTTCGAGGTGGTGGATTACACCTATTTCGACCCGACCACCCACGGTGTCAACTTCGACGGCCTGCTGGCCGACCTGGGCAAGCTGGAAGCCGGCACCGTGGTGCTGCTGCATGCCTGCTGCCACAACCCCACCGGTGCCGACCTTACCGTCACCCAGTGGAAGCAGGTCGCCCAGCTGCTGAAGGACCGCCAGCTGTTCCCCTTCATCGACATGGCCTACCAGGGCTTCGACAAGGGCATCGAGCAGGACGGCGCAGCGGTGCGCATCATCGCCGAAGCCGGCATTGACAGCTTCATCGTGGCCAACTCGTACTCCAAGTCGTTCTCGCTGTATGGCGAGCGCGTGGGTGCGCTGTCGATGGTGGCGCCGACCGCCGCTGACGCCAAGGCCGTGCAGTCGCAGGTCAAGCGTGTGATCCGCACCATCTACTCCAGCCCGTCCACCCACGGTGCTGCGCTGGTTGCCGGCGTGCTGACCAACCCGGAACTGCGCGCGATGTGGGAGCAGGAGCTGACCGAGATGCGCGAGCGCATCCACGCACTGCGCCAGGGCCTGGTCGAGAAGCTGGCCGCTGCAGGTGCACCGCAGTTCGGCTTCATCAATGAACAGGCCGGCATGTTCTCCTACTCCGGCCTGAGCCGTGAGCAGGTCGAACGCCTGCGCGACGAGTTCGGCATCTACGCCGTCGGCACCGGCCGCATCTGCGTGGCCGCGCTGAACCAGAACAACCTGGAGTACGTCGCCAAGGCCGTGGCCACCGTCGCCAAGGGCTGAAGCAACACTGCACTGGTTTGAGAACAAGGGCGCCGAAAGGCGCCTTTGTTTTTGCTTCTGCTTTGCCTGTGCCTTTGCCACACCCTCCGCGCTCGCGGCGAACCCTGAAGCGCAGGGCGAGGTACACCGTGGCCAGGACCGTAAGGCGCATGGATGCGCCGACCGAGCCCCCATGGGTGAGGGCGCTTTGCCTGCGAGGCATGCCTCGCAAGCGCCAGAACGCACAGCCGCCAGCGGCTGGGCCGGACCACGGAGTGGGGTTTACGGCGTGTCCTGGCCACGGTGTACCTCGCCCTGTGCCTCCATCAAGGTAGGCGCCACGAGCGCAACGCATCTGGAAACGATTACGCCTTCCCGCGCTCACGCACGCGCTGGCCGGACCGGCGACAATAGGCGTTTTCCCGCTACCGAGACCTGCCCGCTCATGTCCCGTACTTCGTTGACCCGCTTCCTGATCCAGGAACAGCACGCCGGCCGCATCAATGCCGACCTGCGCCAGCTGATCGCGGTCGTCGCCCACGCCTGCACCAGCATCTCCATCGCCGTCAGCAAGGGTGCCCTCGGTGGCGTACTCGGCGAGGCCGGTACCGGCAACGTGCAGGGCGAAGCGCAGAAAAAGCTGGACGTCATCAGCAACGAGATTCTGCTTGAAGCCAATGCCTGGGGTGGCCACCTCGCCGCCTGCGCCTCGGAGGAAATGGACCACAGCCAGCCGGTGCCGGACATCTACCCGCGCGGTGATTTCCTGCTGCTGTTCGATCCCCTCGATGGCAGCTCCAACATCGACGTCAACGTCTCCGTCGGTACCATCTTCTCGGTGCTGCGCTGCCCGACCAACGTGGAACTGCCGGGCGATGACGCGTTCCTGCAGCCGGGCAGCAAGCAGATCGCCGCCGGCTACTGCATCTACGGGCCCAGCACCCAGCTGGTGCTGACCGTCGGCCACGGTACGCACGCTTTCACCCTCGACCGCGAGAAGGGCGAGTTCGTACTGACCACCGAGAACATGCAGATTCCGGCGGCCACCCAGGAATTCGCTATCAACATGTCCAACCAGCGCCACTGGGAAGCCCCGATGCAGGCCTACGTCGGTGACCTGCTGGCCGGCAAGGAAGGCGCGCGCGGGAAGAACTTCAACATGCGCTGGATCGCCAGCATGGTCGCCGACGTGCATCGCATCCTGACCCGCGGCGGCATCTTCATCTATCCGTGGGACAAGAAGGACCCGACCAAGGCCGGCAAGCTGCGCCTGATGTACGAAGCCAACCCGATGGGCCTGCTGGTCGAACAGGCCGGCGGCGCCGCCTGGACCGGCCGCGAGCGCATCCTCGACATCCAGCCCGACCAGCTGCACCAGCGCGTGCCGGTGTTCCTCGGCTCGCGCGAGGAAGTGGCCGAAGCCGTGCGCTACCACCACGCGCACGACGACGCACAGGGCTGACGGCCGGTCCTCCGACAACGGTCATGGCAGATCGATGACATGACCGTGGGGTGACACCGAGGGCGGCAAACGGCACCATCAAGCTGTTGCCGCCTAAGGAATGCACGCATGCACGAGCAGGGCCCGGTCGATTTCATCGAAGTCATCCACAACGCGGTCCCCAGCGAGGTCTGCGCGGCGATCGTCGAGCGCATGCGCGCTGCACAGGGCCTGCTGCCAGGCGCGGTAGGCAGTGGCGTGTTCCCGGAACTCAAGCACAGCAAGGATCTGCGCATCAGCGGCCTGGACGGCTGGCAGGATGTGGACCATCAGCTGCAGCATGCGGTGTTCAATGGCCTGCTGACTTATCTACGCCGTTATCCACAGGCGTTGATTGCACCACTGATGTTGCAGATCCAGGACAGCAACGGCCAACCGCGACGCCTGTCTGCCGAGGACTTCCCCGACATGCCGCCACAACAACTGGCGGATCTTGCGCGGACCTGCCTGCGTCCCGGCGCCATCAACCTGCAGTGGTATGCGGCAGGCGAGGGCGGCTATCCGTACTGGCACTGTGAGCTGTACCCCAAGGATGCGCAGGCCGAGACCCTGCATCGGCACGTGCTGTGGACGCTGTACCTCAACGACGAGTTCGAAGAGGGGGAAACCGAGTTCCTGTTCCAGGGGCGGAAGATCGCACCACGCACCGGCAGTTTGTTGATCGCCCCGACGGCGTTTACCCACACTCATCGCGGCAACCGGCCGCAGGGGGGCGACAAGTTCATCGCGACGAGCTGGATCCTGTTCCAGAGCGCGCAGAAGTTGTTCGGGGGGTGACCCCGAGCCTGCTCGACAGCCTCGGATGCAGCGTCGAGCCATGCTCGACTGATCGACTCAGAACAGGCTTCCCTGCGGCGAATCCTTCTTCGGCGGCAACGGCTTCAGGAACCGGCTGCAATCCAGCTTCGGCCAATGGCTGTTCTGTGCATTGAACCCGAGACGCTTTCGCGCCAGCTTGAAGCGGTTGTTCAACAGCTCCGCATACACGCCCTGGCCACGCATGCGCGTGCCGAACTGGCTGTCGTAGTCCTTGCCGCCGCGCAGCTGCTGGATGGTGCTCATCACGTGTGCAGCGCGATCGGGATGATGGGTATCCAGCCAATCGCGGAACAGCGGTGCCACTTCCAGCGGCAGGCGCAGCAGCACATAACCGGCTGTGCTCGCACCTGCGTCGTGTGCGGCCTCCAGCACGGCTTCCAGTTCGCTGTCGTTGATCCACGGGATCACCGGCGCCACCATCACACCCACCGGAATGCCAGCTTCATGCAGGCGCTTCATCGCGCGCAGCCGTGCATGCGGTGCCGACGCGCGCGGTTCCAGCTTCGCGGAGAGGTGCGGGTCCAGCGAGGTCACCGAGAAATGCACACTGACCAGGTTCTCCGCAGCCAGCGGTGCGAGCAGATCGATATCGCGCTCGACCAATGCGTTCTTGGTAATAAGCGAGAACGGATGCTTGGTTTCCAGCATCACGTCGATCAGCTGGCGGGTCAGCTTGAACTTGCGCTCGATCGGCTGGTACGCGTCGGTGTTGATGCCCAGCGCGATCGGCTGCGGCACGTAGCCCGGCTTCGACAGCTCCTTGCGCAGCAGTTGCGGCGCATTGGTCTTGGCGAACAGCTTGGTTTCGAAATCCAGGCCCGGCGACAGGTTCAGATAGGCGTGCGAGGGGCGTGCGAAGCAGTAGGAGCAGCCATGCTCACAACCGCGGTACGGATTCACCGATTGGCTGAAGCCCACGTCCGGCGAGGTGTTGCGGGTGATGATGCTGCGTGCGGTCTCGGCACGAACCTCGGTGCGCAGACGCGGGGCGAGGAATTCCTCGCTCTCATCCACCGCCCAGCCATCGTCCACCGCCTCGCTGACGGTGCTCTCAAAGCGCCCGGCAAGGTGGGACGTGGAACCTCGGCCCTTGATCGCGATACCCATTGCGGCAGCGTACGTCGCGGCCGTCTCAGCGGCTGCGACGGCCATCTGAAGGGTTCAGCCCCGCCTGTAGACTCAGAGCAGCGCCAGGTACCCGCGCACCGTGGCGTCCAGCCCCTCGTACAGCGCCTCACCGATCAGCGCGTGGCCGATCGACACCTCCAGCACGTCCGGCACGTTGGCCAGAAAATCGCGCAGGTTGTCCTGCGACAGGTCGTGGCCGGCGTTCACGCCCAGTCCAACGGCCTGTGCACGGCGTGCGGCAGTGGCGAACAGCGCCAGCATCGCGTCAGCATCACCAGCCGCATGCGCCTCCGCATAGGGCCCGGTATACAGCTCGATGCGGTCCGCACCCACTTCGGCCGCCTGCTCCAGCAGCGGGTTGCCGGCGTCGACAAACAGGCTGACCCGGCAGCCCATCGCTTTCAGTTCGGCAATCAGCGGGCGCAGTCGCGCGGCATCCCGCTCGAAATCGAAACCATGATCGGAGGTGATCTGGCCGTCGCTGTCAGGCACCAGGGTGGCCTGCGCCGGGCGGGTCTGCGCGCACAGCGGCAACAGGCCGGGGTAACCCTCGCGCGGCGGCGCGAACGGGTTGCCTTCGATGTTGAACTCCACGCCACGGGCACGGGTCAGCGTGGACAGGGCCAGCACGTCCTCGGCGGTGATGTGGCGGCGGTCCGGTCGCGGGTGCACGGTGATGCCATGTGCGCCGGCATCCAGGCAGGCCTGGGCGGCACGCACCACGTCCGGTTCGGCACCGCCGCGCGAATTGCGCAGGACGGCGATCTTGTTGACGTTGACGCTGAGCTGGGTCATGGAACGGAACTACTTGGAAAGAGGGGACGGATCGTGGTCGTTGCGGTCGTCATTGCGGCGGGCCTGGGCCTGCTCGCGCAGGCGGCGCAGTTCCTCGGCGTCGACCAGGGTGGCGGGGTCGCGCTGAAGGTCGCCGAAGCGGGCGACGTAGCGGCCGCGCACCCAGGCCAGCAGGAAGGCGAGGGCGGCCAGCAGGCACAGGGTCATCAATGCGGCACTGGGCGTCTTCAGGGCGAAGGCAAAGCAGCCCAGCGCCAGCAGCAGGTACAACCAGTACATAGTCGGGCTCCCCGGATGATCGTCGCAGTGTAGCGCTGCGTCAGAGCAGCGGCGAGGCCAGCCGGGCGAAGGCCTCGGGCAGGCGGTGCAGCCACAACGAGCGGCCGGCCTGGTCGTGCACCCGCGTGGAACGGTCGAATTCGCCCTGCAGCAGTTCGGCCAGCGCGGCGACGCGGTCACGGTCGCTGATCATCATCGACAGCTCGAAGTTCAGCCGGAAGCTGCGGTGGTCGAAGTTGGCGCTGCCGACGATGCAGACATCGTCATCGGCGATGAAGGCCTTGGTATGCAGCATGCGCGGGCCGTACTCGTAGATCTTCACCCCGGCGTGCAGCAGTTCGTCGAAATAGGAGCGCGCGGCCTGGGTGACGAACCAGGAGTCGCTCATCTTCGGCACCAGCAGGCGCACTTCCAGGCCGCCCAGCGCGGCCGAAGTCAGGGCCATCCGCGCTGCTTCGCCGGGCACGAAGTAGGGCGTCACCAGCCACACCCGCTCGTGTGCTTCCTGGATCGCCGCCACGTGCAGGCGGTGGATGGTTTCCCAGCCCGAGTCCGGGCCGGAAACCAGCACCTGGGCGTTGATCGGGCCATCCGCGCGCAGTGGCATGTCGGCCGGCCAGAGGCGGGCAATGTCGAAGCGCGAATGATCCTGGCCGCTGGCATAGAGCCAGTCCTCGGCGAACACCAGCTGCAGGCTGCGCACCACGTGGCCGCGGATGCGCATGTGCAGGTCGCGGTAGGCGTCCGGCCTGCGGCTCTCGTCTTCGTCGTCGGTGATGTTGATGCCACCGGTGAACGCCAGGCGGCCATCGACGATCACCAGCTTGCGGTGGGTGCGCAGGTTCAACCAGGGGCGCTTGAAGGGCTTCAGCAGCTGCCGCGGATGGAACCAGACCGCCTCGCCGCCGGCATCGACCAGAGGCTGCAGGAAGCGGCGGGGCAGAGCGGAAGAACCCACTGCATCGAGCAGCAGGCGCACCTGCACGCCGGCCCGCGCGCGCTCGACCAGGGCGTCGCGCAGAGCGGTTCCGGCGTGGTCGGGATTGAAGATGTAGTACTCCAGATGCACGTGGTCGCGCGCCTGCGCGACGGCTTCCAGCAAGGCCGCGTAGGTCGCGGCGCCGTCCACCAGCCAAGTCACTTCGGTGGCGCTGCTCGGCGCCAATCCTGTCGTGGCCTGGGCGATCTTGGCCAGCTCGGTGCAGTCGGCATCCGGTGGGCAGACATCACTGTAATGCTCCATGCCCGAACGCGCGCGGCCACGACGCAGGCGCTGCCGCTTCACCTTCTGCGGGCCCAGCAGGTAGTAGATGAAGAGACCCAGGTAGGGCAGCAGCGCCAGTGACAGGATCCAGCTCAGCGTGGCGACCGGCTCGCGCTTCTGCAGCATGATCCAGCCCGCCAGCGCGAACAGGTACAGCAGATAGGCCACCGCCAGGATCGTGCCGAGGTGGGCGATGCCATCAAGCCAGTGACGCAGGGAGTCGAAGAGGGCGAGCATCCACCGATCATAGCGGCGCACGCAACTTGATGGGGTCAGATCCCTTTCCTGCGGAAAAGGGATCTGACCCCATCGAGGCACCACAGGCACAAAAAAGACGCCCCTGTTTCCAGGGGCGTCTGCAGTCGCGTCATGACTGTTGTGTTGCGGTGTAGCGATTACTGCTGCACAAAACCGATCTTTTTCATCTGAGCATTCTTCGCGGCGGCCAGAACCTTGGCCATCACGTCGTACTCGGAATCCGGGCTGGCGTCGATGCGCAGTTCCGGCTGGTTGGTCGGGTCACGCTGGACCTCCTGCTCCATCCGCTGCTGCAGCTCGCTCGCATTGATCGGGCTGTTGTTCCACGAGACCTGGTTGCTGGCGTCGATCTTCAGTTCGATCGGCGGCGGCGGTTCGACCAGCTGCGGCGGTGGGTTGAGCACGCGCTGCGGCAGGTCCACGGCGATCGGGTACGTCATGATCGGCGCGGTCACGATGAAGATGATCAGCAGAACCAGCATCACGTCCACGAGGGGCGTGACGTTGATGTCTGCCATGGGGCCCTTGCCACCACCACTACTGAATGCCATGGCTTACTGCCCCTTCTCTTTGGTCGCGACGAAGCCCACGTCCAGCATGCCCTGTTCCTGCGCGATCTTGGTCATCTCGTTGATGACCCGCATCTTGGTGGTGCGGTCACCACGCAGGTTCAGCGGCGGCTGCGGGGTCTGCTGGGCGGCGGTCGCCAAGCGCGACTCGAGAGTCTGCTTGTTGATTTCTTCGTCGTTCCAGTAGATCGAGCCATCTTCCTTGACTGCCAGGGTGATGGGACCCTTTCGGTCGTTGGTGTCGTCCGGCTTCTGGACCAGGTTGGCCTCCGGCAGATCCACCTTGACCTTGTGGGACATCAGGGGCGCCGTGATGATGAAGATGATCAGCAGCACCAGCATCACGTCCACGAGGGGCGTAACGTTGATGTCGGCCATGGGGCCGCCGCTGTTACCACTACTGAAAGCCATAACGGGCTCCGTCTAGATCGTGTTGACTACGTTCTCGCTGGGTACAGCGCGTCGCAATTAGCGGACGCGCGAACCGGTGGCGAAGAAGTCGTGCAGGTCGTGCGCGAAGGTATCGAACTTGCTGATGGTCGCGCTGTTGATCTTGCTGAAGAAGTTGAAGGCGAACACGGCCGGGATCGCGACGAACAGACCGATCGCGGTCATGATCAGCGCTTCACCCACCGGGCCGGCAACGGCGTCGATCGAAGCGGAGCCGGTGGCACCGATCTTGATCAGCGCGCCGTAGATGCCCCACACGGTACCCAGCAGACCGACGAACGGAGCGGTCGCGCCGACGGTGGCCAGCAGGGTCATGCCCGACTGCAGCTTGTTGCTTTCGCGGGTCACGGCCTGACGCAGGGCGCGGTCGACGAACTCCGAACGGCTCAGGTTCTCACCGACGCCGCCGGTGGCACCGCCTTCAGCACGCTGGTGGTGGGCAGCTGCCTGGGCAGCGTCCAGGGCGATCTTCGAGAACGGCTCCGAAGCCGGCTGCTCTTCCATCGCACGGATGGCGTCCTGCGCGTTCGGGGTATCCCAGAACAGGCTGACGACGCGATCAGCGGCGCTCTTCAGGCGGGTGGCACGGAAGATGTTGATGACGGTCCAGTACCAGGACATGGCCGACATGGCGATCAGGGTCAGCAGCACGACCCAGGAAACCGCGAAATCACCCGGCTTGGTGGTCATTTCGTGGATCAGGTGCTCGAAGCCCATCTGCGACAGGGCGTTGGACGGATTGCCCCCGGCAGCAGCGGCGATGAAAATTTCCTGCAGCATGACGCTTACCTTTGTTGTGTGTGGTGATAAAGGGTGTAGCTAAGCTAAACAATCGAACCGGGAGCGGGGGTGGCCAGTCGGCCACCCGGGCGCATCAGTTCAGCGCAAAGTTGACCGGGACGCGAACGCGACCTGCCGCCTTCTTACCGCCAGATTCAGCGGCGTTGAAGCGCCACTTGCGAGCCGCTTCCATCGCGGCACGGTCCAGGTCGCGGTTACGGCTGGACTTTTCCACCGTGACATTGGTGACGTTGCCGCTGGCATCGACATCAATGATCAGGATCACTTCGCCCTGGATACCAGCGCGGAAGGCTGCCGGCGGGTAGCGCGGCGGATTCATGGCCTTCGACGAGATGTCCACGCTGGCCTCGATCGAGGTCGCAGGTGCCGGCGGCGCGGGGGGCGACGGCGGGGTGACGATATCGCTCGGGCGCGGCTCCGGCACGTCCACGACCGGCGCCTGCGGCGGCGGCGGGACCGGCGACGGCTTCGGCGGCGACAGATTCTTCACCGGCGGCGGCGGAGTATCGGTCGGCGGCGGCGGCGGCGGCGGGGGCGGCGGCGGCGGCGCATCGACGATGGTCACCATGACGTTGCGCTCCTTCTCAGCCACGGCCTTGGGAGCCACGGCGGGAATGAGGAGCATCATGAAGGCGGCCAGATGCAGGGCAATTACAAACGCGATGCCGACGATGCGAGGCCAGCTCAGCCCCTTGTCATCGGGTTGTTCGTACCGGTGAACGACTAGTTGTTCCGTCATGCGCCAAGAGCTCAATAGTGGGGCCGGGATGCCGGGGGCGGAATCCCTGATCAGTGGTGCATGACACCGCAGGAACCTCCAAGCTTATACCAATCCTGAGCGCCTGCGCATCAACTGAGCAGGCATTCAGGCGTTATTCCTACTTACTTCAGGTTGATGATTTTCTTGGCATCAGCCTGGTTCTTCACACCCTTCGCCAGCGCCTGCTGGGCGGCCTGCTTGGCCTCCGGGATGCGACCTTCGGCATGCAGGACGCGTGCCAGGTTCAGGTAGGTCTCACCGTCCTTGGACAGCGGGGCAGCCTTCTGCCACGCATCGATCGCCTGCGGCACCTGGTCGGAGTAGTAGTAGGACTGGGCCAGCGCCAGGTAAACCTGGTAGTCCGGCTTCAGGATGCCCTTCTGCAACCCTTCGTTGATGACCGCGATGACGTCCTTTTCCTTTTTGTCGGTGTTGGCATAGATGGAGTACAGCTGCTTGTACTCGCGCTCTTCGGTGAGCTGGCCGCTGCTGCGCAGCTTGTCCATCACCGCGGCCGCCTTGTCCATCTGGTCGGCCTGCATGTACATGCTGGCCAGATTCAGCTGGGCCTTCTTGTCGTTCGGGTTCTTGGCGGCCAGCGCCTCGGCTTCCTTGACCGCTTCACCGGACTGGCCGGCTTCGGACAGGGCCGCCATCAGCAGCTGGTTCCAGTTGTCCTTCGGTTCGGCGGAACCGGCGATGGCCTGCTTCAGCACCGGGATCGCTTCCTGGTAGCGCTCCAGCTGGTACAGCGCCTGGCCCTTGGCGATCAGTTCTTCCGGCTTGGTCGACTTGCTCTCGGCAAAGTACTTGTCGAGGGTTGCCAGGCCTTCGGCGGTCTTGTCTTCCTGCAGTTCCAGCTGGCCCAGCATCAGCATCGACTGGAAGTGGCCGTTGTTGTCCAGCCCGTTGAACTGCAGGACCTGCTTCAGATAGGCGATCGCCGCCGGGGCGTCGTCGGTCTGGTAGGCCGCCTGCGAGGCCAGCTGCGCGGCCAGCGACTTGTCGTACTCGTTCGCGGCGCTGTCAGCCAGGATGGCGTCGGCCTGGGTGCGGGTCTCCGGGAACTTTTCCTTGTTGTAGCTGTCGATCATTTTCTGCAGCTTGCTGCCCATCTTGGCCGAGGCCTTGACCGTCGGCTCCTGGCGGGTCGCGTTCGGGTACAGCGCCTCGGCCTTGGCCTGCTTGCCGCCGCGGTTGCCGCGCTCGGAGGAACGCGAGGACTGCGCGAAGGCATCGGTGACCACGGCGCCGGTCAGGGCGGTCGCGACGAGGACGGAAAGCACAGCTTTGTGGTTACGGAAAATCATCGTTCACCTCGATCGAACCGCCGGTTAGCGGCAAAGTCGGACTGTCAGAAAAATCTGAGCCGCCAAACGTATCAGAAACAGATGGCGTGAGAAATCGTTTTATGTGCTGCAATACAGCATAGAACTGCGCACTCATCCGCACTTTGGCCGTAGCCCGGCCGCCTGCGCCTGCTGATAGACCGGCGTCAGGGCCGGGGCATCGCGTCGCAGTTCCTGGATCCGGTTGGCCGGATCAGGGTGGGTGGACAGCCATTGCGGGCTGCGGCCGCCGCTGGCGGCCATCATGTTCTGCCACAGATCGACTGCCTGCGCCGGATTGAAGCCGGCCTGGGCCATCAGCCGTTGGCCGATCACGTCAGCCTCGCTTTCCTGGGTGCGCGAGCCGGGCAGCAGGAAGGCGGTCTGCGCGCCCATGCCGCCGAGCTGGTTGACGGTGCTGGCAGCGCCTTCGCCGTAGGCCGCACCGGCCAGCGCACCGAGCACGGCCAAGCCGGTCTGCGCGCCCATCTGGCGGGTGATGCGCTCTTCATGGTGGCGGGCGATGACGTGGCCGATTTCATGGCCGATCACGGCAGCCAGCTGGTCCTGGTTCTTGGCGACGGTGAAGATGCCGGTGTTCACACCGACCTTGCCGCCGGGCAGGGCGAATGCGTTGGGCTCCTTGTCGACGAACACCGCCGTCTCCCACCGTACGCCACGGTATTGAGGCGGCAACTGCGCGACCAGGGCATTGACCACGCACTGCACGTAACCGTTCTGGCGGCCGTCGGTGCTGATCTTTTCCTTCTGTTTTGTTTCGGCGAACGCCTGTGCGCCGAGCTGGTCCAGCTGTGCCTGCGAGACGCCGCCCACCATCTGCCGGCGGCCGGTAGGGGAGGTGGTGGTCGCGCAGGCGCTGACCAGGGTGGTGATGACAAGGGCCAGCAGCAGTTGTTTCATGGAAGCTCCCCCGTGTTCATATGCGCAGTGTGTAGCGTAGCGGCTTAATCTTTCGTCAAGCGGACGCGGCGTTACGTTGACCCCAGAAACACCATCGCGGCAAGGGCAACCGCATTGTTCAACGCATGCGCGGTGATCGCCGCCCACAACGTGCCGGTACGCTGGTAGAGCCAGCAGAACGCAGCCCCCATGCCACCATAGACCAGCCACAGCTGTGCGATTTCGGCTGGGCCATTGGCGCTGGTGCCGGGGATCTCATGGATCAGGGCGAATGCGAGGCTGCTCAGCACCACGCCCAACCACGGGCGCCCCGCCTTCCACAGGCGGCCAAACAGCACGCGGCGGAACAGCAGTTCTTCGTAGGCTGGCGCCAGTACCACCGCGAACAGCACCAGGAACAACGGGAAACGTGCGATCGCGCTCTGCATCAGCGCCAGATTGGTGGGGACAGGCTCGATGCCGAACTGCTTGGCCAGGAAGGCAATGCCGTTGCTGCCGAGCACGATCAGGGTCGCCACCAGCAGGGTCCAGCCCCAGGTGGAGGGGCGGCGCAGCGCCTGGCGCGACGCCTGACGTTCGGCGGCGTTGGCTGGCCGTCGCCAGAAGTACAGCAGCAACGCAGCACCACCGGTGGCAAACAGCGCCATGAGAATCTGCGCAAGCGCGCCGGGCTGGCCCAGTGTCGCCGCGACCGAACCGGCGTCGGCCGTTCCACCGCTGGCCTGCGCATTGGCGTAGCCAACCACCACGCCACGGTAAAGGCCCCACAGCAGGCCGCTGATCAGGCTCAGGCCAAACAGGGTGACAGCGGCGATGCCCAGGTCGATGAAAAAACCCGCCAGCGGTGAAACGACACGCGGCGCGGCCGAGGCCGGCGGAATCGGGGGCGGGGCGGAAACCGGGGCGGATGCGGACATCAGGTACCTGCGTTCAAGGATCGAAGGCCGGCGCGCCTCCCCGCGCACCGGCCATCACCGGATTGTGTCAGATATCCAGGTTGGCGACCTTCAGTGCGTTGTCCTCGATGAAATCGCGACGCGGTTCGACGACATCGCCCATCAGGGTGCTGAAGATCTGGTCGGCTGCGACAGCGTCTTCGATGCGCACCTGCAGCAGTCGGCGGGTTTCCGGGTTCACGGTGGTGTCCCACAACTGCTCCGGATTCATTTCACCCAGACCCTTGAATCGCTGGATCTGGCGGCCGCGCTTGGCCTCTTCGAGCAACCAGTTCTGCGCCTTGGCAAAGCTGTCCACTTCGATCGACTTGGCGCCGCGGGAGATGGTCGCACCTTCGCGGACCAGGCCATGCAGCAGCTTGGACGCCTGGTGGATCGCGCGCAGTTCGCCGCTTTCGAACGCCGACATCGGCAGCACCTGGATGTGCTGTTCGCCCATGTGGCGACGGGTCACCAGCACGGCGGCCGGGCGCTCGTCGTTGGCTTCCTGCAACTCCAGGCTGAAGCGCGGGCTGCCCAGGCTGCCCTGGTTGAGGCGCTTGGCCAATGCATCCAGGCCTTCGCCTTCACCGGCATTGCGCAGGCTCTCCAGATCCATCGGCACGAAATCGACCAGCGCTTCGAGCAGGTTGCGGTCATAGCGGTGCGCGTTGCGCTCGATGGAATCGAGGGCAGCAGCGTAGGCCAGCAGCAGCTTCTCCAGCGCCAGGCCTTCGATGCCCGGCTCGCCGGTGGCCGGCACCAGCGCAGCGTTTTCCACTGCGCTGCTGGCCAGGTAGCTGTCCAGCGCCGGGTCGTCCTTCAGGTACAACTCCTGCTTGCCCTGCTTGATCTTGTACAGCGGCGGCAGGCCGGTGTAGACGTAACCGCGCTCGATCAGCTCCGGCATCTGACGGTAGAAGAACGTCAGCAGCAGGGTGCGGATGTGGGCGCCGTCGACGTCGGCGTCGGTCATGATGATGATCTTGTGGTAACGCAGCTTGTCCGGGTTGTACTCGTCACGGCCGATGCCGGTGCCCAGCGCGGTGATCAGCGTACCGACCTGGTCGGAGGACAGCATGCGGTCGAAGCGTGCGCGTTCCACGTTGAGGATCTTGCCGCGCAGCGGCAGCACCGCCTGGTTCTTGCGGTTGCGGCCCTGCTTGGCCGAACCACCTGCCGAGTCACCCTCGACGATGAACAGTTCGGACAGCGCCGGATCCTTTTCCTGGCAGTCGGCCAGCTTGCCCGGCAGGCCGGCGATATCCAGCGCACCCTTGCGGCGGGTCAGGTCGCGGGCCTTGCGCGCGGCTTCACGTGCACGCGCGGCGTCGACGATCTTGCCGGCGATCGCCTTGGCTTCGTTCGGGTTTTCCTGCAGGAACTCTTCCAGGCGCGCACCGAAGGCGTTTTCCACCGCCGGGCGCACGTCCGAGCTGACCAGCTTTTCCTTGGTCTGGCTGGAGAAGCTCGGGTCCGGCACCTTCACCGACAGCACGGCGATCATGCCTTCGCGCATGTCGTCGCCGGTCAGGTTGATCTTGGCCTGCTTGGCGATGCCGTTCTGCTCGATGTAGTTGTTGAGCACGCGGGTCAGCGCACCGCGGAAACCGGCCAGGTGGGTACCGCCGTCCTTCTGCGGGATGTTGTTGGTGAAGCAGTACATCGTCTCCTGGTAGGAGTCGGTCCACTGCAGCGCCACATCCACCACGATGCCATTGTGCTCGCCGGTAACCGAGATGACATTCGGGTGCAGCGGGGTCTTCAGCTGGGCCAGGTGCTCCACGAAGCTGCGGATGCCGCCTTCGTAGTGGAAGTCGTCGCGGCGGCCGTCGCCACGCTCGTCAGCAAGAACGATCTTGACGCCGGAGTTCAGGAACGACAGTTCGCGCAGGCGGCGTGCCAGGATGTCGTAGTGGAATTCCACGTTGTCGTGGAAGGCAACGGTGGACGGCCAGAAGCGCACGGTGGTGCCGCGCTTGGTGGTGGTTTCCAGCGTGGCCAGTGCGGTCACGGCGGCGCCGTCGCTGAATTCCTGCTGGTAGTGGAAGCCGTTCTGGAACACGTCCACCAGCAGCTTCTGCGACAGCGCGTTGACCACGCTGACGCCGACGCCATGCAGGCCGCCCGAAACCTTGTAGCTGTTGTCGTCGAACTTGCCGCCTGCGTGCAGGACGGTCATGACGACTTCGGCCGCAGACACTTCGCGACCGAGCTTGGCACTCATCTGTTCGTGCTTGCCGGTCGGGATACCACGGCCGTTGTCGGACACCGAAACCGAACCGTCAGCGTGGATCGTCACCGCGACATGGTCGGCGTGGCCGGCCAGCGCTTCGTCGATCGAGTTGTCGACGACCTCGAACACCATGTGGTGCAGACCGGTGCCGTCATGCACATCACCGATGTACATACCGGGACGCTTGCGGACAGCCTCCAGGCCTTCCAGGGCGGTAATGCTGTTGGCGTCGTAATTGCCGTTGTTTGCCGGGGTGTTCTGTTCGTCGCTCATTGCGCTTGCCGTAGGCTCCGCAGGTCGGCCACCGCTTGGAGCGATGCGCCGAGAATGAAAGGATTCCAACCCGAATTATACCAGCCGGGGTCGAGCGGCCCTGGTGTGCCCACTATGGCACAGCCACGATCTGTGCATGTTCCACGTGGAACCGGGCGATCTGGGTCAATTCCTGCAGCGCCGCCGGAGTTTCGGTGGCGGTGATGAAGATCTGTGCTGGGCCATTGAGCAGGCGCTCCAGTACCCGCGCCTGGTGGGTGCGATCCAGCTCCGAAGCCAGATCATCCAGCGCGATCACCGGCCATTCGCCACGCTGTTCGGCATAGTCTTCGGCCTGCGCGAGCAGGCAGGCCAATGCCGTCAGCTTGGCCTGGCCCCGGGACAGCGCATCGCGACCAGGAATGCTCTGGAAATCCACACTCCAGTCCGCCCGGTGCGGGCCGACCGAGGTGTAGCCGGCCTGACGGTCGCGCTCGCGAGCCAGAAGCAGGGCATCGGCCAGCGGAAGTTCATGCCGCCGCCATCCAGGACTCAGTTCCAGTCCCTGGATGGCGAGTTGCGGTGCCAGGCTGGCGGCCAAGGCCACAGTGCGTTGCTGCAGACGCTCCAGGTAGTGCTGGCGGTGGCTGGTCAGTGGTTCTCCAGCCTCGGCCAGCTCGTGATCCCAGGTATCGAGCATCCGCGACGGCCCGCCCTGCTTGAGCAGGGCATTGCGCTGCTTCAGCGCCCGGGAGTAGCGGCGCCACAAGGACAGAAAGTCCGGTTCCACGTGGAACAAGCCCCAATCGAGGAAGCGGCGGCGAGGTTCCCCACCACCACTGACCAATGCATGGCTCCCAGGCTCGAACGTCACCACGGCCAGCGCTGCGCAGAGATTGCCCAGTTGCGCGACATCTTCGCCGTCCAATCGCCCCTTCCAGTCCTGGCCACTGTGGCGCAGGCCAGCCTTTCGGCGGTGGGGCGAGTGATCGGCACGCTGTTCGTCCCATTCCACGAAGATTTCCAACGCTTCCTGGCCCTGGCGCACCAATCCATCACGCACCCGGCCACGGAAGCTGCGTCCATAGGCCATCAGATGCAGGGCTTCCAGCACGCTGGTCTTGCCGGCACCGTTGTCGCCGGTCAGCAGGTTCAATCCCGGCTGGGGCGACAGGTCCACCGCACTGAAGCGACGCAGTTGGTGCAGGGCGAGGCGGCGGATAAGCATGGGGCGCGAAAGACCATCCGCACGAGGCGGTACCGGGGCAGGGAATCCATCAGCTTACTGCATCGGTCAAGCAGGACGCGCTGCGCCAGCTGCAACGCGGAGCAGAGAGCTCTGCGCGCCAGGCAATCGCACGTTCCACGTGGCACCAGGGCATCCGCTTGACCGCTTACAGGCCTGGACCTGGCCAGAATCCCTTCAATTCTGCTGAGGGCGGCAGGGCATCGACCCTCAGATTTCAACGATTTAAGGGCCTTTGTACAGCCATGAGTGCGCGCTTCGGCGGGGGGCGTTCGGATGACCCGGCGGATTCCTTCAAATCTGCGATCCAGTGTCCTGGAGGGTTCCACAGATTTCAAAGAATTCAGCCCCTTCGTTTCACGCTGTCCACAGCGGGTCTGTATGACTTATACACAAGGTATGGGCAATCTGTGGATAAAAAAGGCCTTTTCCCTGCCGCTTAAAACTATCCACAGGTTCCCCCCCAGCCTGAGGGGCCTCTATACAGGGGGTTTCAGCCGTATAAATTTGTTTTAAATCATGCAGATAGCTGGTTTTTCCACGAGATCTGGCCCTACCATCACCACCATGCTTTAGATTTATACCCAGATTTAGAAGCTAGGCTCGGCCCGTTCTGCCCCGAATCAGCCCTGTGGACAGACGCGTTTGCAGAAGCAGCGGAGATCGCAGCATCAGTGGTGCCTCGCTTCGCCAATCCAGTCAGATCTGGCCGAATACACCCACGTTGAGAATCCAGGTACTGGCGTTTCCGATTGAATGTGATGCGTCAGCGAGCATTGGCCGCAATCGCGCTGGTCCCAACACCCGCCGTGAATCGTACTGAAGGCAGAGCGCTAGAAGGGGACCAGCGATGAGGGGGACGTCCCTGCAAACGGATGCTGCTCAACACCCCGACCCAATGCTCCACGTGGAACAAAAAAAAACGCCCGGGAAGATCCCGGGCGTCGTTCGGTTCCACGTGGAACCGCGCTGCTGTCAGAGGCGCAGCGGCATGACCACGTGACGCGACTTCTCGCTGCTGGATTCACGCACCAGCGCGGAGGAGTTGGAGTCGCGCAGCTGGATGATGACTTCCTCGTCGCGCAGCGCGGACAGCGCATCCAGCAGGTAGTTCACATTGAAGCCAATGGCCAGATCGCTGACCGTGGTGTCGGCCTCGATCTCTTCCTGGGCTTCTTCCTGCTCCGGGTTATGCGCACTGATCTTCAGGTTGCCCGGCGAGACTTCCACGCGGATGCCGCGGTACTTCTCGTTGGACAGGATCGCGGCACGCTGCAGCGAGGCACGCAGGGCTTCGCGATCCACCTTCACTTCACGGTCGGCACCGATCGGAATCACTGCTTCGTAATCCGGGAAGCGACCGTCGATCAGCTTCGAGGTGAAGGTGACATCGTCGCGCTTCACGCGGACATGGCTGCGGCCGACTTCCAGCTCGATCTCGCGATCGCCGCTTTCCAGCAGGCGCTGCAGCTCGGTCACGCCCTTGCGCGGCACGATGATCTGGCGCTTGGAACCGCTGGGCTTGGCCAGGTCGGTTTCGCACAGGGCCAGGCGATGGCCGTCGGTGGCAACAGTGCGCAGGGCATCGCCGCGCAGATCGAACAGCAGGCCGTTGAGGTAGTAGCGCACGTCCTGCTGGGCCATCGCGAACGCGGTGCGTTCGATCAGTTCCTTCAGGGTCGCTTCGCCGATGGCCACGCGCTCAGTGGCTTCCACTTCGTCCACCGACGGGAAGTCGTTGGAAGGCAGGGTGGCCAGGGTGAAGCGGCTGCGGCCGGCCTGCACGGTGATCTTGTCACCGGTCTGCGAGACGGTGATCCGGCTGCCGTCGGGCAGGGCGCGGATGATCTCGAACAGCTTGCGGGCGGGAATGGTGGTTTCGCCGTCCTGGGCGTCTTCAACCGCGATCCGCGACACCATCTCCACTTCCAGGTCGGTACCGGTCAGCGACAGCTGGCCGTTCTGCACCTGGACCAGGAAATTGGCCAGAACCGGAAGGGTCTGGCGGCGTTCGACCACGTTGACGACCTGTGCCAACGGCTTGAGAAAGGCTTCGCGCTGCAGTGTGAAACGCATGTGGTTCCGTGCCCCTATGCTTTAAAAAATGTGGAATAAATCAAAAGCTTGGTGGTGCTGGTAGAGACAGAATCGCTGGAAAACAACGCTAAGTCTTTGTAAATAAAAGAATTTCAGACCTCGAAACCCTCTGTATTACCGACCCCCAGAGGGTGGGGAAAGTTGTGGATAAATTCAGCGCGATTTCAAACGCCATTTTTATCCACAACGTGTCCCGCGCTTGCTACCGGATTCTGCACCGTTTTGTGCGATGACGCCTCATCGGCATCCGTGCATCATTCGCTCAGCTTCCGGATCAGCTTGTCCCAGTCCTCGCGGAGCTTGCCGTCGGTTTCCATCAGGGTGCGGATCTGGCGGCAGGCATGCAGCACCGTGGTGTGATCGCGACCGGCAAAGGCGTCGCCGATCTCGGGCAGGCTGTGCTCGGTCAGTTCCTTGGTCAGGGCCATGGCGACCTGGCGGGGGCGGGCCAGCGAGCGGGTCCGACGCTTCGACAGCAGATCCTTGATCTGCAGGCCGTAGTAGTCGGCAACGGTTTTCTGGATGTTGGGAATGCTGATCGCCTGCTGCTGGGCGCGCAGCAGATCGCGCAGGGTTTCCTGGGCGAATTCGGTGGTGATCGCGCGGCCGGTGAAATTGGCGCGGGCGGTCAGCGTATTGAGCGCGCCCTCGAGGTCGCGCACGTTGGAGCGCATCTTCTTGGCGATCAGGAACGCAACATCATCGGGAATCTCGGCACCGCGCTCGCGCGCCTTGGCCAGCACGATCGCGGCGCGGGTCTCGAAGTCCGGCGGTTCGATCGCGACCGACAGGCCCCAGGCAAGCCGCGACTTCAGGCGCGCTTCCAGGCCCTCGACTTCGCGCGGATAGCGGTCACAGGTCAGGATGATCTGCTGCTTGCCATCGAACAACGCGTTGAAGGTGTGGAAGAACTCTTCCTGGGTGCGGTCCTTGCCGGCGAAGAACTGGATGTCATCGATCAACAGCGCGTCCACCTGCTGGAACTGGCGCTTGAACTGATCCATGGTCTTTTCCTGAAGGGCCCGGATCATCGCGCTGAAGAACTGTTCCGAACGCAGGTACAGCACCTTCGCGCCCGGATTGGCCTGGCGCATGGCGTTGCCGGCGGCGAACATCAGGTGGGTCTTGCCCAGGCCGGTGCCTCCGTACAGCAGCAGCGGGTTGTGCGCGCGGTCGCCCGGCTTCTGCGCCGCCTGGAACGCGGCGGCCAGGCCCAGCTGATTGCTGCGGCCTTCAACGAAGTTGGCGAACGTGTAGTGATTGTCCAGGTTGCCGGCAAACGGCACCTGCGGTTCGCTGGACACATGCGCCGATGGCGTGGAAACCGGCGCGTTCTGCGCCTCCACAGGGCGCGGGCGCGAGCCGATTTCAAGGAAAACGTCGCTGAAACCGGCGAAATGCGCCAGCAGTTCGCGGATCCGGGCCAGATACAGCTCGCGGACCTGGTCGACGATGAAGGCATTCGGTGCATACAGCACCAGGCTGTCCACGCGCAGATCGGCCTGCAGCGGCTTCAACCAGGTATGAACGTCTTCCGGCGGGAACTCCGCTTCGAGGCGCTCGAGACTACGGGACCAAGCATCCATCAGCAATAATCGTCCGGTGGCCGGGGCATGGACGCGACAAGGCGCCCAAACACAGGCCGGAAAGGGGGGAAATGGATGGCTCAGACTACCACCGAGCGCCCGCCTTCGGAATGCTTGTCCCCTACTTATTCACAAAAACATCCACAGCTATTGCACAGCCCAGTGAATTCGCGTAGCTGCCAGGGGTTGACTTGGGCCGGGGTACCTCTCTAGAATTTCCGGTTCTTTCCGTCCCATTCATACGAGAGGCCCCCAATGGCCACGAAGCGCACCTACCAGCCCAGCAACCTCAAGCGTAAGCGCGACCACGGCTTCCGTGCCCGTATGAAGACCGCTGACGGCCGCAAGATCCTGTCGCGTCGCCGCGCCAAGGGCCGCAAAGTCCTGAGCGCCTGATTGCCATGCCGCACATCGCGGCAGACGCAATCCCTTCGACAGTGAATACTGCAGACCCGCGCAAGCGATTCCCTCGCTCTGCGCGGGTTCGCACGCGTGCCGAATATTCAACGGTCTTCAACGGCGCCCGCCGTGTGTCCGATCCGCTGATGACCCTGCACTGGCTGCCGGCTGACCGGCCGGCCAGGCTGGGTCTGGCGGTTTCCCGCAAGGTTGATCCGAACGCCGTCGGGCGTAACCGGATCAAGCGCGTCCTGCGCGACATCCTGCGTCAGACACGTACCGACATCCAGCCAGGCGACTTTGTCGTCGTGGCTCGTAGTGCTGCGCGTTCCGCCAGCAACGACGAGATCCGCCAGGCCTTCCTGCGCCTGCTGCGTCGCCTGCGTGCATTGCCCACGCCGGGCGTGGACGGCACAATGCCGCCGCCTGATGGCATCGCAACTCCTTCTTTGACCGAGCCGGCATCGCGTCCCGGCCCCGCCGAGCCTGTCCGCTGATGAACCAGACCCGCGTATTCCTCATTTTTGCCTGGCTGATGGTGGCCGTGCTGCTGTGGATGGAGTGGAGCCGTGAAAAGGCTGCTCCGACCCCGGCACCGACGACCACGTCGGCCCCGGCCGCCGCACAGAGTGTTCCGGGCGCGACCCCGGGCGCCATCCCCAGTGCCCAGGTGCCGGGCGCCCCGGGCCAGGCTGCCGTGCAGGCCCAGGCCAGCGCCACCCCGGCCAGCCAGCGCGTGACCGTCACCACCGACGTGCTGCGCCTGGTGCTCGACGGCGGCCGCGTGCTGGACGCCGAGCTGCTGCAGTTCCCGCAGACCAAGGACGAAGGCAGCCCGCCGGTCCGCCTGCTGACCGAAGACCCCGCGCACCCGTACAGCGCGATCAGCGGCTGGGCCAGCGAAGACAAGAACACCCCGGTGCCGGGTGCCGACGGCTTCAAGCTGGTCGGCGACACCAAGGACTTCGTGCTGGCCAAGGGCCAGAACGAGCTGCAGATCCCGTTCGTGTGGACCGCCGACAACGGCGTGACCATCAAGCGCACCCTGACCGTCTCGCGCAACGAGTACGCCGTGCGCTTCAAGGACGAAGTCAGCAACGCTGGCGCCGCCCCGTGGAACGGCTACGTCTACCGCACCCTGGACCGCACCCCGACCATCCTGTCGCGGAGCATGACCAACCCGGATTCGTTCAGTTTCAACGGTGCCACCTGGTACGACAACGACAAGAAGTACCAGCGTCGTGCGTTCAAGGACTACCTGGAAGACGGCACGCTGAACCAGAACATCACCGGTGGCTGGCTGGCGATGCTGCAGCACCACTTCTTCACCGCCTGGATCCCGCAGAAGGACCAGACCGCGCACTACGTGCTGTCGCAGGTGGCCGGTCGTGACCTGATCGAAGCGCGTGGCCCGGCCTTCACCGTGGCCCCGGGCCAGTCCACCAGCACCGAAGCCCGCCTGTGGGTTGGCCCGAAGCTGGTCAACCTGATCGCCAAGGAAGACGTGCCGGGCCTGGACCGCGTGGTCGACTACAGCCGCTTCTCGATGATGGCGGTGATCGGCCAGGGCCTGTTCTGGGTGCTGAACCAGGTGCACAAGCTGGTCGGCAACTGGGGCTGGGCGATTGTCGGCCTGGTGGTGCTGCTGAAGCTGGTGCTGTACCCGCTGTCGGCCGTGCAGTACAAGAGCGGCGCCAAGATGCGTCGCTTCCAGCCGCGCATCGCGCAGTTGAAGGAACGCTACGGCGATGACCGCCAGAAGTTCCAGACCGCGATGATGGAGCTGTACAAGAAGGAAAAGATCAATCCGATGGGCGGCTGCCTGCCGATCCTCATCCAGATGCCGATCTTCTTCGCCCTGTACTGGGTGCTGGTCGAGTCGGTCGAACTGCGCCAGGCGCCGTGGCTGGGCTGGATCCAGGACCTGACCGCACGCGACCCGTACTTCATCCTGCCGGTGATCAACGTGGCGGTGATGTGGTTCACCCAGAAGCTCACCCCGGCACCGGGCATGGACCCGATGCAGCAGAAGATGATGCAGTTCATGCCGCTGGTGTTCGGCGTCATGATGGCCTTCATGCCGTCCGGCCTGGTCCTGTACTGGGTGGTCAACGGCGGCCTGGGCCTGCTGCAGCAGTGGTGGATGACCAAGCGCCATGGCGGCGAGCCGGTCCCGGCCACCACCGCCCCGGCTCCGGTCAAGAAGAAATAATCCCGACCGACCCGCAAAAGCCCGCCGCAAGGCGGGCTTTTCGCATGCGGCGTTAGAATTCCCCGGACACCGTTCCTCCCACTTCCGAGTCCGCCATGCCGCGTGCGTCGTCGTTCCGCCTGTTCCTGCCTTCGCTGCTGCTCACCCTGGTCGTTGCCGGCTGTGGTGACAAGGACGCGAAGGCACCGGCGACCACCGTCACCCAGCCCAGCGCGCAGGCGGCTGCTGCTGCCGATCCGGCCGCTGCACCGTTGCTGGCTGCGTTGCAGAAGCAGCTCGACGGCTACCGCCGGATCATCGTGCTGCTGGCCGACGAGGAACAGCAGTCGGCCGCCGACCGTGGTACCTCCACGCGCGTGGGCCAGCAGCTGTTCCACGATGGGCTGGAACAGCGCACGGCGATCGCCGCACAGTTCGATACGCTGCTGCGTGGTTCCAGCCCCCAGCGCTTCGCCACCCTCGGCACCGTGCTGGACTACATCGAGTCGGCGCCGGAACTGTTCGACGCCGACCGCCTGGCTTTCCGCGAAGTGCTGCGCGATCTGCATGAGCGCGTCGGCACCGACTCTTCGCTGCCGGCGGTGAAGCTGCACCAGCGCATCGGCGAGGACCTGGAAGCGCTCGATGAGATCGAACGCAACTACAACCAGGAACTGACCCGCATCTTCAGCCGCTTCGAACGCACCCGTGCCATCGAGCTCAAGCGCGAGAAGTGGGAGGACTACATCGCCCACCTGCACAAGGACTACAACCGCGAAGCGATCCTGCGCGACTACGGCGTGATCGAGCCGTACCCGATGTCGATGAAGGACAGTGACCGCGAGATCTTCGGCCGCGACCTGCCGGCCAAGACCGTGGTGCTGACCTTCGACGATGGCCCGCACAAGGCCTATACCGATGAAGTGGTGGCCATCCTCAAGCGCTACGACGTGCCGGGAGTGTTCTTCGAAGTGGGCCGCAACCTGGGCAAGGTGGAAGCCGATGGCAAGGTCAGTCTCGGCCCGATGGCGAAGATCAGTCGCAATCTGATGGAGGAGGGCTATGCGGTGGGCAACCACAGCCTGACCCACGCCCAGCTCTCGCGCACCACCGGTGATGCGCTGCGCCAGCAGGTGCTGGACACCGACACGCTGCTGAAGGATGTCGACAGCAAGCGTGCACCGCTGTTCCGCTTCCCCTATGGCGCGCGCAACGCCGAAGGCCTGCAGCTGCTCAACGAGGCCGGGCTGAAATCGATCATGTGGAACATCGACTCGATGGACTGGGCCGACCCGGTCCCGGAGTCGATCGTGCAGCGCGTGCTCGACCAGGTGAACAAGGAACAGCGCGGCATCATCCTGTTCCACGACATCCACGATCGTGCGGTGAAGGCGCTGCCGCAGATCCTCGACCGCCTGATTGCCGATGGCTACCAGTTCGCAGGCTGGAACGGCCGCGACTTCACCGTTGCCCGCGCGCGCAAGGGCGACACCGGTGCCGCCACCGTCACCACTGGCTACGAGAAGTCGTGGGCGATCGTGGTCGGCATCGACAACTACGCCAAGTGGCCGAAGCTGGAGTACGCCAGCCATGACGCGCAGGCGGTGGCCGACACGCTGACCGGGCAGTTTGGTTTCCCGTCCTCGCAGGTGATCGTGCTGAAGAACGAGCAGGCCACCCGCAACAACATCCTGGCCGCCTTCCACGACCGCCTGGCCGATGACCGCACCGGAAAGAACGATCGCGTGTTCGTGTTCTTCGCCGGCCATGGTGCCACCCGCCAGCTCGCCTCCGGACGCGACCTTGGCTACATCATTCCGGTCGATTCGGACCCGAAGGAATTTGCCACCGACGCCATTGCGATGACCGACATCCAGAACATCGCCGAGAGCATGCAGGCCAAGCATGTGATGTTCGTGATGGATGCCTGCTACAGCGGCCTGGGCCTGACCCGTGGCGGCCCGGCGTCGTCGTCGTTCCTGCGCGAGAACGCACGCCGCAGCGCACGCCAGATGCTGACAGCCGGCGGCGCCGACCAGCAGGTCGCCGACGCCGGTCCCAATGGCCATTCGGTGTTTACGTGGGTGCTGCTGCAGGCGCTGGCCGGCAAGGGCGACCTCAACGGCGATGGCCTGATCACGGGTACCGAACTGGCCGCCTACGTGGCGCCGGCCGTCTCGGCCGTTTCGCACCAGACGCCGGCCTTCGGCAGCCTGCCCGGTTCGCAGGGCGGGGAGTTCGTGTTCCAGGTGCCGGACAGCCAGGAGTTCCTCAATGCCGATACGCGCCAGCTGACCGCCGATGCGATCGCACTGAACAACAAGGTCGAAGCCGCCAGCGAAGCCAAGGGCAGCCAGGCGCCGGTGACGGTGGCCGACCTGCAGGGTGGCAAGGCCAAGCTTGTGGTGCCCACTGCCGGCCCGGCGTCGGATCGCCAGCGCGCGCAGCAGGCCAATGACCGTGGCCTGCAGCTGTACCGCGAAAAGCAGTACGACGAGGCGGTGGCGCAGTTCACCGAGGCGCTGAAGCTGCGCCCGGACTTCGCCCAGGCTGCCAACAACCTCGGATTCGTCTACTACCGCCAGCAGCGTTACGCTGAAGCCGCACGCTGGCTGGAGAACACGCTGAAGATCGACCCCTCGCGTGCCGTGGCCTATCTCAACCTGGGCGACGCCTACTTCAACGCGGGCGACAGGGCCAAGGCGAAGCAGGCCTACACCACCTACCTGGCGCTGCAGCCGCAGGGCAGCGGTGCTGCACAGGCGCGCGCGCAGCTGGAGAAACTCTGAGCGATGGACGATACCTTTCGCACTGACACCATCGTCGCCATCGCCAGCGCACCCGGTGCCGGTGGCGTCGGCCTGCTGCGCCTGTCCGGCCCGCGCGCTGCGGCCATCGCCAACGCGCTGGGTGCGCCCGCGCTGCGCCCGCGCCATGCGCACTACGCACGCCTGCGCGATGCCGACGATGAGGTGATCGACGATGGCATCGTGCTGTGGTTCCCGGCGCCGAACAGCTTCACCGGCGAAGAGGTGGTGGAACTGCAGGGCCATGGCAGTCCGGTGCTGCTGCAGCAACTGGTTGCGCGCTGCATCGCGCTGGGCGCGCGCCAGGCACGGCCGGGCGAGTTCAGCGAACGCGCGTTCCTCAACGGCAAGCTCGACCTGGCCCAGGCCGAGGCCATCGCCGACCTGATCGCCGCCGGCGACAACCGCGCCGCACGCGCCGCTCGCCGTTCGCTGGATGGCGTGTTCTCACGGCGCATCGACGCCGTGGCCGAGCAGCTGGTGCTGCTTCGCATCCATGTGGAAGCGGCCATCGACTTTGCCGACGAACCGCTGGATACGCTCGGTGGTGCGCAGGTGCGCCTCGGGCTGGAACAGGCGCGCAGCGATCTGGCCCTGCTGCGCCGCGACGCCGAACGTGGCCGTCGCCTGCGCGATGGCCTGCACGCGGTGCTTATCGGTCCACCCAATGCAGGCAAGAGCTCACTGCTGAACGCGCTGGCCGGCAGCGAACGCGCCATCGTCACCGATATCGCGGGCACCACCCGCGACACCCTGCGCGAGACCATCCGCCTGGATGGCCTGGAACTGACCCTGGTCGACACCGCGGGACTGCGCGACGGCGGCGACGCCATCGAACGTGAAGGCATGCGCCGCGCCCACGTGGAGATCGAGCGCACCGATCTGGCACTGATCGTCCTGGATGCGTGCGATCCGGCGGCCGGTGAGGCTGCGCTGGGGCAGGCCGTGGCGGCGGTGCCGCACAAGGTCTACATCCACAACAAGTCGGACCTGCTGGATACGTTGCCCGCGCTGGATGACCCGGACCGTGTGTTCGTTTCGGCCGCCACCGGCGCCGGGCTGGACGACCTGCACGCGCGCCTGCGCAGCATCGCCTCGGCCGGGGCAGGGGAGCAGGTGGATGGCGAGTTCTCCGCGCGCACCCGCCACGTGGATGCGATCGAACGCGCACAGGAACACGCACAGCGCGCCGATGGCGAGCTTGCGCACGAACACCTGGAACTGGCCGCCGAAGAACTGCGGCTGGCACATGACGCGCTGGGCGAGATCACCGGCCAGATGAGTGCCGATGACCTGCTGGGCAGGATCTTCTCCAGTTTCTGCATCGGCAAGTAAGCCTTGGTAGTGCCGGCCGCTGGCCGGCAACCCAGCCGAACGAGCTGCTCGGGATCAGATCTCCGAAGGGGCTCTGACCCCGTCATCGATCAACCGCGCGGCTCACGCTCGGGTAGGTGCCAACCCTCGCTCAGGTAGGTGCCAACCTTGGTTGGCACAGTGCGTCCGGGGCCATGGACGCCGGCTGGCAGAGCGCCGACCAAGGTCGGCGACTACCGAATCCATGGGGTCCCCCACCTGTCACATTCCCGCCGCATACTGACGCCCATCACATACCGCTTGGGGAAGTCGCAGTGAAGTCGTGGGGTTGTGCGTTGCTGTTGTCGCTGGCCGTGGCACCATCGGTGGCCATGAGTGCTGAATCCTCCACCCCGGCCGCACCCAAGGTGTCGGTCTACGGCCATCGCGGGGCAAGCGCACTGTTGCCCGAGCACACCCTGGCGGCCTATGCACAGGCCATCGCCGATGGCGCCGACTACATCGAACCGGACCTGGTGATGACCAGGGACGGGGTGATGGTGGCCCGCCACGAGAACGAGATCGGCGGTACCACCGACGTCGCCTCGCATCCGGAGTTCGCCAGCCGCCGCACCAGCAAGGTGATCGACGGTCAGAAGGTCGACGGCTGGTTCACCGAAGACTTCACCCTGGCAGAGCTGAAGACCCTGTACGCCCGTGAGCGCCTGCCGGAACTGCGCAGCACCGCCTACGACGGCCAGTTCCGTATCGCCAGCCTGGACGAGATCCTGGCCTTCCTGGTGCAGCAGGCCGGGCGCGCCAACCGTGGCATCGGCCTGGTCCCGGAGATCAAGCACCCGACCTACTTCCAGTCCATCGGCCTGCCGATGGAAGACAAGCTGCTGGCCGCACTGCGTGGCAATGCCTATACCAACGTTGGCCCGGTCACCATCCAGTCGTTCGAGACCGCCAATCTGCGCTACCTGCGCGGCAAGATTCCGCGCGGCAGCAACATCCGCCTGCTGCAGCTGCTGTGGAAGGGCGACACCCAGCCAGCCGACATCGCCAAAGCCGGTGGCAAGCTGACCTACGCGCAGATGATGACCCCGGCCAGCTTGAAGGACATCGCCAGCTACGCCGACAGCATCGGCCCGGAGCTGCGTTCGATCATTCCGCTGGATGACAAGGGCGCGCTGGGCACGCCGACCACACTGGTGCGCGATGCGCATGCGGCTGGCCTGATGGTGATTCCGTACACCTTCCGCCCGGAGAACCACTTCCAGGCCAGCAACCTGCGCAAGGGCGCCGACAACGCGCGCAATGCCGAGGGCTCGATTGCCGAGATGCGTGCCTATCTGGCCACCGGCATCGATGCGTTCTTCACCGATGACCCGGCGCTGGGCCGGCAGGCGGTGGATGGAATGGGCGCGGCGGGCAACGCGGCGGACTGACCGGCGTCAATGCGGCCGGGCATGGCCCGGCGCTACCCGGGGTGCCGGTGTGCTCTGGCAGGTGCCAACCTTGGTTGGCACACAACAACCGCGCCGACCAAGGTCGGCCACTACCGGGTCATGAGGTTGCCGGCCAGCGGCCGGCACTACCGTCACCTCAGCTGCGCGGCTCGTCCGGCCGGCGGAACGGGATCACCACGTAGTCCTGGCCTTCGCGCGGCTGCCACAGCACCGGCACGCGCTGCGGAGATGGCGGCTCCAGCTCGTCGTCGGCCAGCGGCTCGACCTCGTCCTCTTCGTCTTCCCAGCTGTAGCGTTGGCGCGGCGGCAGCGGGTCGGCGTTGCGGAACAGCAGCGCGGCGATGATGCCGGCGAAGGCGCCGCCCATGTGTGACTGCCAGGACACGCCGTCGGCGTGCGGCAGGATGGTCATCAGCATGCCGCCGTAGAACAGCATGCCGATCAGGCCGGTGGCAATCGCTGCACGGTCGCGGCGCAGCAGGCCCAGGCTGGCCAGCAGGAACATCAGGCCATGGGTCACGCCGCTGGCGCCCAGGTGCACGCTGCCCGGATTGCCCAGCATCCACGCGCCTATGCCCGAGCCCAGCCACAGCAGGGGCAGGGCGCGCACGGTGGCTTTCGGGTAGACGCTGCCGGCCAGCGTGCCGAGGATCAGGATCGCGATGCTGTTGGCGACGATGTGCTCGACCGAGGCATGCAGCATCGGGCCGCCGATCAGGCCAAGCAGGCCCTTGGCTTCCAGCGGCGCGACCGCCCACGGTCGCCAGTCGAACGTGCCCTGCAGGGCGAACACGGCCACCAGCGCCAGCACGGCGGCCAGGCTGACATTGAACGCCCGCAGGATGCGCGAGCGGTCATTGCGGGGGGCCGGCACGTCGCCGGCGGGCAGGGGCGCGTTGTTGTCCATACCTCAGCAATGGCGGTGACTGGCGCGAAACCAAGGCCACCGCTGCGGGAGAGTGGAAACGGCCGGCGGGACAATCCCGCCGGCCGCGCCGTTCAACGGGTCAGGCTCAGGCCTGGCCTTCGCCTTCCTTCGGCGGGTACTTCAGGCTCAGCACCACGGTGGCGGCGATGATCACTGCGACCACGCCCAGCGACACCGGGGTCGGGATCTTGAACAGGTCGATGATCATCATCTTGATGCCGATGAAGCCCAGCACCAGCGCCAGACCGTACGGCAGCAGGTGGAAGCGGTCGGCCATGCCGGCCAGCAGGAAGAACATCGCACGCAGGCCCAGCACCGCGAACACGTTGGAGGTGAGCACGATGAACGGGTCGGTGGTGATTGCGAAGATTGCCGGGATGCTGTCCACCGCGAAGATCACGTCGGTGACCGCGATCAGGATCAGCACCGCGAACAGCGGGGTGAACCAGCGCACGCCGTCGCGCTTCACGCTCAACGCGTTGCCGGCGTAATCCGGCAGCAGGCGCAGGTGCTTGCGCATCCAGCGCAGCGCCGGGTTGGTTTCCAGATCAGGCTCCTGGCCAGCGGCGAACCACATCTTCCAGCCGGTGAAGAGCAGGAAGGCGCCGAACACGTAGAGCAGCCAATGGAACTGGCTGATCAGCACGCTGCCAGCGAAGATCATGATCGTACGCAGCACGATCGCACCCAGGATGCCGATGATCAGCACCTTCTGGCGCTGTTCCTCGGGCACCGCGAAGTAGCTCATGATCATCAGGAAGACAAAGATGTTGTCGACCGCCAGCGCCTTCTCGACCAGGTAGCCGGTCAGGAACTCGAGGCCGACCTTGTTGGCCACCACCTGGCCCGCGGTCTCATTCAGGTAGTACCAGAGGCCCGCATTGAACAGCAGGGCCAGCGCGACCCAGCCGATGGACCACCACAGGGCCTCCTTGAAGGTGACCTTGTGCGGTCCACCATGGCGCATCAACACGAGGTCGACCAGCAGGGCGATGACCACCACCGCTGCGAAGCCGCCCCACAACCACACGTTACCGATCGTCTGCATTGGGAATGTCCGTTGGAAAGATGAATGCCAGGCCGGACGGCGAGGATCTGCAACGGAGGATCGGGAGGGGGATCCAGGGACAGAGCTTCGCCAGTACGGCGAAGGTCTCGCTCGCAGTTCCAGTCGGCTGGAACTGCCGTTGCACCGGAGCCTGCGGGCTCGAAATGACGGCGACAACGTCTGGGAGCTACTCCCCTTCTGGCGCCGATTCTGCCGTCTGGCCGGGCCGCCGTCAAATGGGCGGCGGCGGGGTCGGAGCCCCTTCGGGGATCTGACCCCGGTGCCCGGTTTACAATAGGTGGATGAATACCCCCCTTCCGATTGTCCGCCTCAAGAATGCGTGGCGTTCCAGCCACCCGTGGATCTTCCAGAAACTGGTCGAGAAGCCGACCGTCCGGCCCAAGCCCGGTTCCATCGTCGACGTGGTCGGCATCGATGGCGAGTTCATTGGCCGCGGGTTCTACAACGGGCACTCGCGCATTGCCGTGCGCATCCTCGAAACCGACCAGAACGTACCGGTCGATGCCGGCTGGTTCTCGCGCAAGATCGCCCAGGCGGTGTCGCTGCGCCGTGAGGTGCTGAAGCTGGACGCGGTGTCCGACGCCTGGCGCGTGGTGCACAGCGAAGGCGACGGCCTGTCCGGGCTGGTGGTCGACCGCTACGGCGACCTGGTGGTGGTCGAGTTCTTCGCCGCCGGCATGTTCCGCCATCGCGAGTGGATCTATGACGCCCTGCGCGAGCAGTTCCCGGGTTGCCGCTTCCACAGCTTCGCCGACGAGCACGTGCAGAAGCAGGAAAGTTTCGACTTCCACGGCAACACCACCACCGAAGCGTCGGTGATCACCGAGTACGGCATCAAGTTCCGCGCCGACCCGGCCGGTGCGCACAAGACCGGCTTCTTCGCCGACCAGCGCGAGAACCGCGAGTGGCTGAGTCAGCAGGTGGAAGGCAAGAGCGTGCTGGACCTGTGCTGCAACACCGGCGGTTTCGCCGTGTATGCGGCTGCGCGTGGTGCTTCGGAAGTGGTCGGCATCGACATCGATGAAGACGTCATCCAGATCGCCAAGGGCAATTCGCGCCTGAACAACGTGCGTCCGAAGTTCGTCCAGTCCGACATCTTCCCGTGGCTGCGTGATGCCGCCAACCGCGGCGAGCAGTACGACGTGGTGATCCTGGATCCGGCGAAGATGACCCGCGACCGCGACCAGGTGATCACCGCGCTGAAGAAGTACCTGGACATGAACAAGCTGGCGCTGGGCGTGGTCAAGCCCGGTGGCCTGTTCGCCACGTTCTCCTGCACCGGCCTGGTGGCCGAGGACCAGTTCCTCGACATGCTGCGCCGCGCGGCCTATTTCTCCGGCCGCACGATCCAGATCCTGAAGGTGGCCGGCGCTGGTCCGGACCACCCGTTCATGGCCCACGTGCAGGAATCGCGTTACCTGAAGGCCGTGTTCTGCCGCGTGGTGGATTGATCCAAGGCTTCGGTGTTGCCGGTCGCTGGCCGGCAGCACCTCACGGTTGTGCGCTGGCCTGCGGGGGCGGTGGCTGAAGTTGCTGCAGCAGGCCGTTGATCACCCGGGCCCGGCCGCGCACGTGGTAGCCCAGGGTGGTCAGGCCGATGCCGGCGATGACAAGCAGCAGCAGTGACCAGGCGATCGCCATGCCGATGACGTGCAACACGTCCATGCGCAGCCAATGGGCATGCAGCCACGCCTGGCTGCGCGCCGAATAGGGAACCTTGGCTTTGGCTTCAAGGCGCGCACGGATGACATCGGGCACCGCGATACCGATGTCCTCGCCGCGGGCGATGGCCAGGCCGGTGTCGTTCAAGGGGGTGCTGGTCCTTGCAAGCGAGTGCTGCGCCTGCAGGTAACCCTGCCATTGCGGGCTCAGCGCGGTGAATCCGGGGCTGTCGATGAGCTTGCCGAGCTGCGTGCTGTCGAGCTTCGTGCCATCGCCGACGTCGGCCCGGCTGAAGTCGGGACTGACGATTCCGTTGCCAGCCATCAGGACGACCAGCATGGAGCCGCCGATCACGAACGAGAAGGTGAAGTGGCGTACACCGCGATTGAGCAGCACCCTGCGCAGGCCGAACCCCATCCAGACCAGCATGCCGCCAGCGAAGCACAGGCTGGCAGACAGCAGCAGGGTGATTGTGGACGGGTCATTGCCGTAGCCGGCCGGAACGTGCGCCGAGGGCGGGCTGCCGGTCAGGCCCTGCAGGAAGATCATGGACAACAGCGCAGCGGCCGGCAGCACCGCGAAACAGGCCAGGCCCACGGTGCGTGCGAACGAACCCCGGCGATACAGCGCGCGCAGGCCGGAAACCGCTTCGACCCGCTGCTGCAGCTCTGCTGGCACCTTCAGTGGATCGGGCCGGGACGTGATCATGCGGGTTCTCCGGAAGCACGAAGCAGCTGCTGCAGGGCCTGTTTCAGCTGGTCCTGGGCCTGTGCCGCACGCGCGACCATCTGCGGGCTGGCGTTGTCGCTGTTCTGCAGCGCCTGGATGGTCTGGCGCCAGATCGGCACAAGGATCTGCACGGTCTCGCAGTAGCGGTCGAGCAGTTCAATGGCGTGGTTGCGTGCCAGCTGCACCTGGATGCGGCTGATCGAGTGGCTGGCCAGCAGCGCGGTCAGATTGGCCACGCGCCGCTGCAGGCGTTCCACGGGGCGGTCCAGCACCAGCGGATCGTCCACGGCGCCATTGTCCGCTGGCAGTTCCTGCAGGAACTGCACCCCCGCATCGATGTAGATCTGCAGGCGTGCACCCTGCGCATCATGCTCATCGAGTTGCGCATTCAAGCGGTCGACGCTGCTGCGCACCGCTGCGGCCTGGTGCTCGACCTCGGACAGCACGTCGCCGTTGCCGCCCAGCGCGATGCGCCGGCGAAGCCGCCGCTCGATATCGGCGCCGGTGAACCGATCCCACCAGCTGGCACGTTCCAGCAGAGCATTGGGGTCGTGTTCGGCAAGGCGGCTGACCAGACCGGCCAATGCTCTGGCCAGCGCGTGGGCGCTGCCATCCTGCCAGGCAGGCTCCGCGCTGGCGTTGGCCAGTTCGGCGGGGCCATAGCGACCGATGTCGATGCGCCCGGCGAACAGGACCGGCAGTACATCGCGCTTGAGCTGTTCGACGCTGAGCGGCGCACCCTCAGGTGCAGGGTGAGCGGTAGGAAGGGGGGGCGGGGCGGAATGGGACATCGGAATTCCGTTTCAGGGGCGACGCAGCCGGTGGGTTGCCGTCATCGATAGCGGCTGCCGCCGAGTGTAATGGAGTGCGCAGGGTCACCCGGCACTACCGGAGGTTGCCGACACAGCGCTATGGTCGGGTTCTTCTCCTTGCCGGTGAGCGTCCATGCCATCGCTGTGTCGCCTGTCTCTGTTGCTTACCCTGGCGCTGTGCGCGCCGTTGTCTGCCCATGCCATCGAGTTCAGCGCGCAGGAACTGGCCCGCGCCAAGGCACTGCAGCAGCGCCTGGTCACCCTCGACAGCCATCTGGATACGCCGGCCAATTTCGGCCGTACCGGTTTCGACATCGAGCAACGCCACGACCGCAATGCCCTTTCGCAGGTCGATTACCCGCGCATGGTCGAAGGCGCGCTGGACGGCGGTTTCTGGGCGATCTATACCGACCAGGGCGACCGCACCGCCGCCGCCCATCTTGCCGAACGCGACCACGGCCTGCAGCGCCTGATGGAAATCCGCGAAATGCTGGCCGCCAATCCCGAGCGCTTCGCACTGGCGCTGACCGCCGATGATGCCGCGCGGATCAAGGCCGCCGGCAAGCGCGTGGTCTACATCAGCATGGAAAACGCCAGCCCGCTGGTGGCCGACCCGAGCCTGTTGTCGTTCTACCACCGCGCCGGCCTGCGCCTGCTCAGCACCGTGCACTTCGCGAACAACGAGTTCGCCGATTCGGCTACCGACCCCAAGGGCGCGGAATGGAAAGGCCTGAGCCCGGCCGGCAAGGAGCTGGTGCGGCAGGCGGTGAAACTGGGCATCGTGATCGACCAGTCGCATGCATCGGACGCGGTGTTCGATGACCTGGTGGCGATGATGCCGGTGCCGTTCGTGCTCTCGCACAGCTCGGCCAAGGCCGTCTACGACCACCCGCGCAACCTGGATGATGCGCGGTTGCGCAAGCTGGCCAAGGCCGGTGGCGTGATCCAGGTGAACGCCTATGGCGGCTACCTGATCGACACTGCCAAGACGCCCGAGCGCAAGCAGGCCGAGGAAGCGCTGAGCAAGCAGCTGGGCGGCTGGGAAGGCATGGGCATCGAGCAGGGGGTTGCTCTGCTGAAAGCCGAACAGGCGCTGGACCACGAGCACCCGGTGCGCCACGCCAGCCTGGACGACTTCTTCGCCCACTTCGAGCACATCCTCAAGGTGGTCGGCCCGGAACATGTGGGCATCGGCCTGGACTGGGATGGCGGCGGTGGCCTGAGTGACCTGCCCGATGTCAGCCAGCTGCCGAAGATCACCGCGTGGCTGCTGCGCAAGGGTTACACCGAGCAGCAGATCGCCGGCATCTGGGGCGGCAACCTGTTGCGGGTGATGCGCAGGGCGCAGGATTACGCCGCAAAGCAGGGCGGTTGACCGCCCTGCGGTCGTGCCGGCCTCTGGCCGGCATTGCCCGTATCAACAGGATGCAAGTTGCCGGCCAGCGGCCGGCACCACCGATGAACCGGTTATTTCGCGATCAACGCGTGGCGGCGGCTGTACAGGAAGTACAGCACCAGGCCGACCACGTTCCACAGCAGGAAGTACAGCTGGGTGCTGTGCGGCAGGCTGAGGAACAGGTAGATGCAGCCCAGCGCGGCCAGCGGGCCGACCACGAAGGCCAGCGGCGTGCGGAACGTGCGCTCTCGGTTCGGCTCGCGCAGGCGCAGCACCACCAGGCAGATGCCCACGGCAGTGAACGCGGCCAGGGTACCGGCATTGGCCAGCGCCGCGATCTCGTCCAGGCGCGCCACACCGGCCAGCGCCGACACAACCACCGCGGTGAACAGCGTGGTCGCCACTGGCGTGCCGGTGCGTGCGTTGACCTTGGACAGGCCACGCGGCAGCAGGCCGTCGCGGCTCATCACGAAGAAGATGCGGCTCTGGCCGTACAGGAAGGCCAGCAGCACCGTCGGCAGGGCGATGATCGCGATCACGCCGATCACCATCGCCGCGGTCGGATGGCCCAGCTGACGCATGATCAGGGCCAGCGGCTCAGCGCTGTGGCCGAACACGGCGTAGCTCATCGCACCCACGGCGGCCAGCGCCACCAGCACGTAGACGATGGTGCAGCCGATCATCGAACCGATGATGCCGATTGACAGGTCGCGGCCCGGGTTCTTGGTTTCCTCGGCGGCGGTGGAGATCGCATCGAAGCCGTAGAAGGCGAAGAAGATGATCGCCGCTGCCGCCATCACGCCGTGCTCGACGCCATCAGGGCCCATCGACTTGGCGAAGCCATACGGCATGAACGGCTGCAGGTTGTTGCTGTCGAAGGCGGGCAGGGCCACGGCCACGAAGATGGCCAGCGCGATCAGCTTGAACACCACCAGGATGGCGTTGAGGGTGGCGCTTTCCTTGGTGCCGGCCATCAGCATGCCTGCCACCAGCCAGGTGATGATGATCGCCGGCAGGTTGATCATGCCGCCTTCCACGTGCGGGCCGGCGGCAAGCCAGGCCGGCAGGTGCACGTTCCAGCCGAACTGGGTGTGGACCCATTCGAGGAAGCCGACGAAGTAGCCGGACCAGCCCACCGCCACCGTACTCACCACCAGCGAGTACTCCAGGATCAGGCTCCAGCCCACCACCCAGGCGAATACTTCGCCCAGCGCACTGTAGCTGTAAGTGTAGGCACTGCCGGCGGCCGGCATCATCGTCGACAGCTCGGCGTAGGACAGTGCCGCGCAGGCGCAGACCGCACCGGCAATGGCGAAGGAGATCAGTACGGCCGGGCCGGCCAGGTTGGCACCGACGCCGATCAGTGTGTAGATGCCGGTACCGACGATGGCGCCAATACCCAGCGCGATCAGGTGCGGCCAGCTGAGCGTCGGGATCAGACGCCTGCCGGCTTCGTGGACGGTGACGGAATCTAGGGACTTGCGCCGGAACAGGGACATGCAGGCCTCGGAAGGGGTGACTAAGAACGACAAGTTCCCGAGTGTGACCGAACGCAGCGCAGCATTACCACTGATGGGGGTCATGCATGGCGGGGCGCGCGCTGCCCCCCGGCCAGGCTGCCGGAATCGGCACAAACGCTGGCAGGATTCGAAATGATTCGATCCCTCAAGGCGAGCCCGGAGGCGATTGAAGTACGAGAGCAGGGGCCAGATCGATGCTGACCCGCTGCGGATCGACCACCGGCGCCGCACCTTGGGTTCTCAACTGGGCCACCAGCACTTCGAAGCCATGCGCGCGGCCGAACGCGTGCTCGTCCAGGGTCAACGGCAGCAGCTGCAGGAAGTCGAATCGTCCCGATGGCAATTGCTGGGGTCCCGGAAAATGCAGTGACGGCACGAAGACGGCCGCCTGCAGCATGCTCCCTGCGTGATCCACCGGCCCCCCCAGCTTCAGCCGGTCCCATGGCGTCAACGGATTGCCGGGCATGCGTGAGTGGCACAGCAGCAGGTGGTACGCGGTGAACCAGCGCAAGGTGGTCAGCGCCCACGTCGCTTCTTCCTGCGTCTCAAGCATCAGTTCGATGCCCCACCCCGAATCTCCATCTTCGTGCCGCCCTTCCCAGGGGTTGGACAGGCCGGTGCTGACATAGATCCAGTGCCGTCGATCACCGTGCGGAGGGCACGCATTGACACCGACATGCAGCCAGCGCGGGTCGATCTGCTCCTGCTTGAAGACGTTGCGCAGCAGATCCATGTCGAGGGGGTAGATCCCCGGTCCGGTATCGCCGAACAACCGCCGGTACAGCGTCTCCTCCCGATACTCCCAGCTGCGCTCCAGCAGGGTGTCGTCGTCGATGGTGCTCACTCAGCCACCCTGCCGGGCCAGCGACAGCCGTCTTCCTGCCAGGCTTCGGGGTCGTCGTGGAAGGTGGTGCTGCGGCCATCGCGGGCGCGTTCGTAACGCAGATCCAGCACCAGGGCACCCTGCGTGCTCAGCAGGTAGCGGCCGTTGAGGCGCCCGTCGATGCGTTCTTCCCAGACGCTGTCGAACTGGTACGGGCGATCTTCGGCCAGCACCGTGGTCTCCATCGAGATCCGGTGCAGGGGCAGGCGCTCGCGCTGCCCGGCGTAGCGCACATCGGCCCGGCCGTCCTCCAGCCAGCGCCATTCCAGGTGGATGCTGTCATTGCGACCGCCGCTCAGGCAGCGATGGTCCTGCACGGTGGTGCCAGAGGCGGTGCCGGCGAGCAGGAGTGCGACCGCGGCTGCCAGCCAGGCCTTCATCCATTCAACCCCAACCGGATGCCGAATCCCACCAGGAACAGGCCGGCCACCCGGCGCAGCGCATCGCTGATGCGCGGATGCTGGATCAACCGGCGGCGGGCCAGGTTGCCCACGCCGATCAGCATCGAGCAGTACGCAATGCTGACCACCAGGATGATCCCGGCCAGCGCCGCGAAGGTGGCAATGCCCTGGTGTGCCTTGGGATCGATGAACAGCGGCAGGAAGGCCATGTAGAACAGGATCGCCTTCGGATTGAGCAGGCTGACCAGGATTGCCTGCTGGAAATAGCGGCCCGGCTGCATGCGGATCGGGCCAGCATCACCGCCCTCGTGCTTCGGCGTACGCAGCAGGCTGATGCCCATCCACACCAGGTAGGCCGCACCCAGGTACTGCACGGCGTGGAACACCAGCGGGTTGGCTTTCAGCAGCGCAGCCACGCCGGCCAGCGCCAGCCACATCAGGATCTGGTCACCGACCAGCAGGCCGGCCAGTGCCGTGTAGCCACCGCGCACGCCGCCTCGGCCGGTGGCGGTCAGCAGGGTGAAGGTGCCGGGACCGGGCAGGGCGAGAAACACCAGCACGGCGACCAGAAAGGTCCACAGGTCCTGGATGCCCATCCACGGCATGGCGGTGTTCTCTCTTACGGGGGGCCGCCATTGTCGGCCAGCACCGGGGCGGGCGACAGGGGGCCGGCGAGTCCATCGGGCATGCCAGACAGCAGCGGTTGCAGGTGCTGGCGCAGCTGCGCGTGCAGCTGCCGCACCGCCGGCGAGAACTGCTTGCGATGCGGGCACACCAGCTGCAGTGGAATGTGGCTGCCGACGCCGTCGAGCAGCAGCTGCAGGCGCCCGGCCAGCACGTCTTCGCGCAGGTCCAGCCAGGATTTGTAGGTGATGCCCTCGCCCGCCACCGCCCAGCGGCGCACCACGTCGGCGTCGTCGCAGACCAGCGGGCCGCGCACCGGGATCACGGTGCGGCGCCCGTCGACCTCGAACGACCAGCGATCATAGGCGCGGCCACTGAGCTGGTAGACTAGGCAATCGTGCTCGCGCAGTTCGTCCAGGCGCACCGGCGTGCCCCGTCGCTGCAGGTAATCGGGCGAGGCCGCGAGTACACGGCGGTTGCCTTCGAGCAGGGGCAGGGCCACGTAGTTGGCGTCGTCGAAGTGGCCGATGCGGATCGCCACATCGACCGGATCGCGGAACACGTCGGCCACTTCATCGGACAGCCGCAGGTGCAGGCGCAGCCGTGGATGGGCGGCTCGGAACGCAGTCAGCCACGGCAGCAGCAGGTTGCGACCGAAGTCCGACGGCGCCGACAGCTGCAGCGTGCCATGCAGTTCGGCGTCCTCGCCCTGCACGCGGGCCCGCCCTTCGCGCAGGGTAGCCAGCACCTCCTGCGCATACGGCAGGTACAGCGCGCCCTCGCCGGTCATGCGCAGGCTGCGGGTGGTACGCACGAACAGGCGCAGGTCCAGCTCGCGTTCCAGCCGCGCCACGGCAGCAGCGACCTGGCCGGGTAACAGATCGGCCTCGCGGGCCGCCTGCGAGAAGCTGCCCAGTGCGGCCGTGCGGACGAACAACTGCAGGTCATCGAAGCGGATCATCTTCATTGCCGGAGTGAAAGTGCTGCCCGATTCTGCGCCTTTCTGAGCGACCGTGCGCGGCGCAACCTGTGCACTCCTTCCCCACTGGACCGCTGCCATGCGCGCCATTGCCTACACCCACGCCGGCCTGCCGATCGACGACACCCGGGCCCTGATCGATATCGAACTGGAACTGCCGCAGCCCGGCCCACGCGACCTGCGGGTGGCGGTGCGTGCGGTGGCGGTGAACCCGGTCGACACCAAGGTCCGTCGTGGCGTGGCCACCGATGGACCGCGCGTGCTGGGCTGGGACGCGGTCGGCATCGTCGACGCCGTGGGTAGCGAAGTGACCCTGTTCCAGCCCGGCGATGCGGTCTACTACGCCGGCGTGATCGACCGGCCGGGCAGCAATGCCGAATACCAGCTGGTGGACGAGCGCAGCGTCGGCCGCAAGCCGGCCAGCCTTGATGATGCGGCTGCCGCCGCGCTGCCGCTGACCGCGATCACCGCCTGGGAGCTGCTGTTCGACCGCCTGCGTATTCCCGAAGGCGGTGGCGAGGGCCAGACCCTGCTGGTGATCGGGGCCGCCGGTGGCGTCGGCTCGATCCTGGTGCAGCTGGCGCGGAAGCTGACGAAACTGACGGTGATCGGCACCGCATCGCGCCCGGACACCCAGGACTGGGTGTATGCGATGGGCGCGCACCACGTGATCGACCACAGCCAGCCGCTGGCCGAAGGCCTGGCACGGCTGGGCATCAGCGAGGTGCAGCATGTGGCCAGCCTGACCCATTCCGACCAGCACTACGCGCAGATCGTCGAGCTGCTGGCGCCGCAGGGCCAGTTCGGCCTGATCGACGATCCGGGCCAGGTGGATGTGATGGCGCTCAAGCGCAAGGCGCTGTCGCTGCACTGGGAATCGATGTTCACCCGCCCGCTGTACAAGACCGCGGACATGCAGCGCCAGCACGACCTGCTGGGCCGGGTGGCCGAGCTGATCGACGCCGGCGTGCTGCAGACCACCCTGGGCGAGCACTTCGGGCGCATCGACGCGGCCAACCTGCGGCGCGCGCATGCGCTGCTGGAGAGCCACCGCGCCAAGGGCAAGATCGTGCTGGAAGGCTGGTAAGGCTGGTTGTTCCCGCGCCCTTGGGGTCAGATCCCTTTCCCAAAGGGATCTGACCCCTGCTTCAGGCCACGCCGTTGTCGACGTGGTCGGCGAAACCCGGCTGCTGGCGCAAGCGCTCGAACCAGGCCTCTACGTGTGCCAGTGCGGGCCTGCGCCCCGGTGTGCTGCGCCAGCGTTGGGTCGACAGGCCAAGCACGATGTCGGCGAGGGTGAAGGTGCTGCCCGCCGCGTAGGCATCGGTGGCGGAAAGCTGTGCATCAAGCACACCCATCAGCCGGTTCCACTGCGCCAGGCTGGCCTCGGCGCGGGCATCGTCCGGGTAGTCCGGATGCTGGCGCACGCGCGCCATGAACACGTGCCGCCAGGCGCTGTTGAGGTCGCTGGCCTGCCAGTCCATCCACTGCTCGACCGGGGCGCGGCCTTGCGCCGTACCGGGCAGCAGGTCATCACGGCCAGCGCGTACGGCCAGGTAGCGGCAGATGCTGTTGGACTCCCACAGCACGAAGTCGCCATCACGCAGCACCGGCACCTGCCGGTTGGGGTTCAGTGCGGCCAGCAGGTCCGCCGGTGGCGCAGGCTCATGGTGCAGGGACAGATCCAGCCCTGCGCACAGCCACAGCACCTTGCGCACATTGATGGAGGTGGGCTTTCCGTAAAGAGAGAGCATGGTTCCGGCGCAGCAGCTGAGACTCTGCCAGCCTACACTTGCCCCATGCAAACCGAATATCTGCTCATTGGCGGCCTTCTATTGGCCGTGCTCATCCTGCAGCTTGTGGCCCTGCTGCGCCGCCCGCCGCACGACCGCCTGGAACAGGCGGTGCGTGAGGAGGCGCGCGCCGGGCGCAGCGAGCTGCGCGAACAGCTCGATGGCTTCGCCCGCGCGCTGACCGATCTGTCCACCCGCACCGACCAGCGCCTGGACCTGCTGCGCGAAGCACTGGGCGAAGATGCCCGCAAGGCGCGCGCCGAAGCGGCCGAGAGCCAGCAGCGGGGCGCGGCGTTGATGGGACAGCGGCTGCAGGAACTGCGCAGCCAGCTGGAGACCTTCGGCCAGCAGCAGGAAGCGCGCATCCATGCGTTTGGCCAGCAGCTGCAGGAGCTCACCGGGCGTACCGATACCCAGCTCGGCGCGCTGCGCCAGACCCTGGTGGACGATGCACGCAAGGGCCGCGAGGAGGGCGCGCAGTCGCAGCAGCGGCTGACCGAAAGCCTTGGCCTGCGCCTGCAGGAACTGACGCAGCGCAACGAGCAGCGCATCGCCGAGATGCGCACGACGCTGGAAGAACAGCTGCGCGCGCTGCAGAGCGACAATGCGCAGAAGCTGGAACAGATGCGCGTGACGGTGGATGAAAAGCTGCAGTCCACTCTGGAAACACGCCTGGGCCAGTCCTTCAAGTTGGTCTCGGAGCGTCTGGAACAGGTGCAGCGTGGCCTCGGCGAGATGCAGCAGCTGGCCACCGGCGTGGGTGACCTCAAGCGCGTGCTGACCAACGTCAAGACGCGCGGCAGCTGGGGTGAAGTACAGCTGGAGAACATCCTCGAGCAGACCCTGATCCAGGAGCAGTACGCGCGCGGGGTGAAGGTACGCCCGGATAGTGGCGAGATGGTCGATATCGCCGTGCGCCTGCCGGGCCGCAGCAGCGATGACACGCCGGTGTGGCTGCCGATCGACTCCAAGTTCCCACGCGAAGACTACGAGCGCCTGCTGGACGCGCAGGAACAGGGCGACGCCGAACTGGTACGCGTGCAGGGTACGCAGCTGGAACGTGCGGTGAAGGTGCAGGCCAAGTCGATCTGCGAGAAGTACATCGTGCCGCCGCACACCACCGACTTCGCGGTGATGTTCCTGCCCACCGAAGGCCTGTATGCCGAGGTGATCCGGCGCCCCGGCCTGGTCGATCTGCTGCAGCGTGACCACCGCGTGGTGGTCGCTGGGCCAACCACGATCACCGCACTGCTCAACAGCCTGCAGATGGGTTTCCGCACACTGGCCATCGAGAAGCGGTCCAGCGAGGTGTGGAGCCTGCTGGGTGCGGTGAAGACCGAGTTCGGCAAGTTTGGCGATGTGCTGGACAACGTGAAGGCCAAGCTGGACCAGGCCAGCAAGCAGATCGACCAGACCGGGGTGCGCACCCGCGCGATCGCCCGCAAGCTGAGGGATGTCGAGTCGCTGCCGGTTGAGCAGAGCCGCCAGTTGCTGCCGGACGCGCTGCCAGCAGAGGAAGGCAGTGACGGCGACGAGGCCTGAGCCACGCTGACACGCCGCCTGCATCGCCGATGCGTATGCTGGCGGCCTGTCCTCCTGGATCAGGTACCACCATGCGCCTGCGCCTCTGCACCAGTCTCATCCTGACCGTGCTGCTTGCCGCCTGCAGCAGCGCACCCCCGGCTGCCGACACGGCGCCGGCCGCAGCCACCAGCCCCGAAGCGGCCGAAGCCTACCGCGAAGCACGTGACGTCGACTGCCAGGCCGCGGGCGGCACCCTGCAGCGGCTGGGCCGGCTGCAGCGCGTGCAGTGCGTGATTCCGTATGCCGACGCCGGCAAGACCTGCAGCCGCAAAAGCGACTGCACGGGCCAGTGCCTTGCCAGCGGCGAAGTGGCGGCTGGCAGTGCCGCCACCGGTACCTGCCAGCGCGACGTGCGCCAGAATTTCGGCTGCCGCCAGCGCATTGATGACGGCAAGGCACAGGGCACGATCTGCGTGGATTGATCGTCGTGCCGACATCGCGCGGCGCTATGCTGGTGGGCCATTCCCCGCCGTAGCCGGAGCCCCCGCGTGAGCACCCCGATCCAGGACATTTCCCTCACCACCATCGACGGCCAGCCGTCCTCGCTTGCCGATTACCAGGGCAAGGTACTGCTGCTGGTCAACGTCGCCTCCAAGTGCGGCCTGACCCCGCAGTACGAAGGCCTGCAGGCGCTGTATGCGGAAAAGCACGCGCAAGGCCTGGAAGTGCTGGGCTTCCCCGCCAACAACTTCCTCGGCCAGGAGCCGGGCAGCGAAGCGGAGATCCAGCAGTTCTGCCAGCTCACCTACGATGTCAGCTTCCCGATGTTCTCCAAGATCAGCGTGGCCGGCGACGACACCCACCCGCTGTACCAGCAGCTGACCGCGGCCCAGCCGCAGTCGATCGGCGAAGGCCCGCTGCGCGAGCGCCTGGCCAGCAAGGACATTCCGATCCATGCCGCGCCGGCAGTGCTGTGGAACTTCGAGAAGTTCCTGGTCGGCCGCGACGGCAAGGTCATCGCCCGCTTCGCCCCGGACGTGGCGGCTGATGATGCGCGCCTGCGCGAGGCCATCGAGGCCGCACTGGCGGCCTGAGGAAAGCGTGCCAACCGAGGTTGGCACCTACCGGAAAAGAAAAACCCCGCCGAGGCGGGGTTTTTCATGCGTCGCTGAAAGGGCTCAGTGGGTCCACTGCGGCATCGGCATCGCATCGACCGGAATCGGCGAGTTGGCATCGTCGTGGCCACGCTCGCGCTTGCTGCGCAGGTCGTTCTCGATCTGGTAGTTGCGACGCTGCATCCATGCATCGCGCACCAGCGAGTACTCGTCCACCGCAGTGTCGCGCAGGTCGTCGATCGCCAGCAGCTGCGCGCGGGTATCGACCAGCTGCAGGCCCTGCAGGCCGATGCGGATCTTGTCCTCTTCGATGCGGCGGATCGGCGACAGCGGGATGTCGCCGGCCAGGCCGAACACGTCGCGCACGGTACGCGGGCCGAAGAACGGCAGTTCCACGTAGCGCGAACGACGCCAGCCCCAGGCACCCAGGGTCTGGCCGAAGTCTTCATTGCGGCGCGGCACCATCGCCTTGCTGGCCGGATCGAACAGGCCGCCGATGCCCAGCGTGCTGTTCATCAGGAAGCGGCCGAGGCTGTCCCATGCATCGGCACCGCGGCCCTGCAGCAGCTGGTTGGTGATGGTCACCGGCGCGCGCAGGTTGCTGAAGAAGTTGCTGACGCCGGTGCGGGCGAAGCGCGGCACCACGTGGGTGTAGGCGGTGGCCAGCGGGCGTGCGACGCCGCGGTCGACCGCATTGTTGAACTTGTGCACCTTGCGGTTGAACGGTTCCCACGGGTCGTAGGCCGCCGCGTTGGTGGTGTTGCCGGCACCGCCATAGAGGGCATCGAAGTCGTCATCGCCACCGGGTGCGGTGGCCGCTGCGGTCTTCGCTGCACTGCTGTCGCCGCTGTCGGTCGGCGTAGCCGGCGACGATGCGGCAGCCGCCGGCGGATTGACCACGGATGCGACCGGTGCAGTGTCAGCCGTGCTGGCATCGGTGGCCGCGGCAGCGGGCGAGGTGGTGGTACTGGCCGGAACCAGGGTGCTGGCCGCGGGTGCATCGCTGCGCGCGGGCTTGCCGGCACAGGCAGTGAGGGCGGTGGCCAGGACGATCAGGGGGAGGGTGCGCACGACGTTCATGTCAGCTCGCAGCAGAAGTAGCGTTGAAATCCAGGTTGGGCGACAGCCGATAGGCCGCGCTCAGTTCGTTGTAGCCAGCCGGCGCGCCGGTGATCACCAGCGGATGGCCGGCCTTGCGGGCACGTGCTGCCAGCTCGGCCAGCAGGGCCAGGCCGGCGCTGTCCACGCGCTCGACCTCACCCAGCTCCAGCCGTGCCAGCTTTGCCGGCAGGGCCTGCAGCTGCGGCCACAGCGCGATCACTGCGGCGCGGTCGAGCACCCCGCGCAGGCGCAGGGTGTCGCCTTCCAGCAGCGCCAGTGCGTTACTTGCCATTGCCCGCGGGCCCGGCCTGCATGCTGCCGCTGTGCAGTTCGCTGGCCACCTGCTTGATGCCCTTCTGGCGCAGCGGGGTATCGAACTGGTTGCGGAAGGTCTGCACGTAGGAGATGCCTTCGATGTTGACGTCGAAGATCTTCCACTGGCCGTTCACGTTGCGCATCCAGTACTCGACCGGGGTCGGCTCGCTGCCGGCACGTACCAGCTCGGTGCTCACGCGCACGCCGCGGTTGCCCGGCAGCGGGCTTTCACCCTTCAGGCGGAAGCTCGGCTTGCCCTGGATGTTGAGCAGGGTCGAACCGTAGCGCTGCATCAGGCTGTCGGCCATGGCATCGGCGAACAGCTTGATGTCGGCATCCGAGGCGCCGCGGGCATGCGGGCCCAGCACCAGGCGTGCCGCATAGTCGCGGTCGAAGGTGCGGTTCAGTTCGCTGTCGATGTAGCTGCGCAGGCTGGCCGGGTTGCTGCCGAACTCGCTCCTGCGCTGCTGCAGGGTGGTGAGGATGCGCGTGCTGGCATCGATCACCACCTTGCCGGCCTGGCCCTGCGTCGCGGCAGCGGCGGGAGCGGCGGCCTGGGCCTGGGCGAGGAACGGAGTAGCTGCCAGCAGCGCCGAGGCGAGCAGGGCCGGGATCAGTTTCATCTTCATGGTTGCGGTTCCGTTGCAGGCGCCTGCGCGCCATCGTTGGGCTTCTGAGCAGCGCCACCACCGGCGCCACCACTGAACATGTACTTGCCGACCAGCTGGATCAGGTCAACCGCCGGCTGGGTGAAGACAATTTCGTCGCCGGCCTTCAGCACGTCCGGATCACCGCCCGGCTGCAGACCGATATAGCTCTCGCCGAGCAAACCACTGGTGAAGATGCCGGCCGAGGTGTCCGCCGGCAGGTCCTTGACCTTGCTGTCCATGCGCAGGGTCACGATCGATTCGAACTTCACCGGGTCCAGGTCGATCGAGGCGACCTGGCCGACGGTGACGCCGCCGATCTTCACTGGCGCCTGCTTGCGCAGCTGGCCGACCTGGGAGAAGCGCGCCTTCAGCTCGTAGCCCTGGCTGCCCCAGCTCCAGCGCTGGTTGGTCGAGGCCACGGCCAGCACCATCAGCGAGGCCAGGGCCAGCAGCAGAAAAGCGCCGACGGAGAATTCGAGTCTGGGACCGCGGATGGCCATGTGGATTACCTGATCGAGTCGTGGTGGCCGCGCGCGCCTGCGCACCGCCGGTGGAGGGGTTAGGTGAACAACATTGCCGACAGCACGAAGTTGAACATCAGCACCAGCAGCGAGGCGTTGACCACCGCACGGGTGGTCGCCACCGAGGTGCCCTCGATGGTCGGCTCGGCATGGAAGCCAACGTAGGCGGCAACCAGCGCGGCGGTGCCGCCGAAGATCGCCGACTTCAGCATCGCCACGCCGAAGTCATCCCAGAAATCGACGCTGTTGCGCAGCGCCGACCAGAACACGCCATTGTCCAGGCCCAGCACGTGCACGGCCTCGAAGTAGCTGGCACTGATCGCCAGCGAGCAGAAGATGCCGGTCAGCAGCGGCACGGTCAGCACCGCCGCCCAGAAGCGCGGTGCCACGGCTTTGGCCACCGGGTCGATGGCCATCAGCTCCAGCGCCTTGATCTGGTCGGTGGCGCGCATCAGGCCCAGCTCGGCGGCGATCGAACTGCCGGCGCGACCGATGAACAGCAGTGCGGTCAGCACCGGCGCCAGCTCGCGGTACAGCGACAGGCCGAGCAGGGTCGACAGCGCGTCGGCGGCACCGAAGGTGGTCAGCGTGCGGTAGCCCTGCAGGGTCAGCACCAGGCCGACGAAGGCGCCACCGACGGCGATGATCGGCAGCGAGCGCGCGCCGATCTTGTAGATCTCGCGGGTCAGTTCGGCCAGGAAATCACGGGTCGGCAGCGAACCGCGCAGCACGGTCAGCGAGAACAGGCCGGCGCGGCCCAGCGAGCGGGTGGCTTGGACGAACGGCATCAGGCAACCCTCGCGCGTGGCGCGGCATCGAACGGAATCGGACCATCGGGCTGGCCATGCAGGAACTGCCGCAGCAGCGGATCCTGGCTGGACTGCAGTGCCTCGGGCGTGCCCTGGAACACGATGCCACCATTGGCGATGGCGATGACCTGGTCGCAGATCGGCAGGGTCTCGTGCACGTGGTGGCTGACGATGATGCTGGTCAGGCCCAGGCTGTGGTTGAGGCGCTGGATCAGGCTCATGATCACCCCGGAGGCGATCGGGTCCAGCCCGGTCAGCGGCTCGTCGTAGATCATCAGCGGCGGATCCAGGGCCAGTGCACGGGCCAGCGCGACGCGGCGCGCCATGCCGCCGGACAGCTCGCGCGGCCACGCATCGGCGGCGGCCAGCAGGCCCACCGCATGCAGCTTCATCTCCACCAGCCGGCGCAGCACCGCCCTCGGCAGGCGCGTATGCGTGCGCAGCGGCAGCGCGACGTTTTCGGCCACGGTGAGGTCGGTCAGCAGGCCATTGCCCTGCAGCAGCACACCCACGCTCTTGCGCATTTCCAGCAATGCGCTGCTGTCATGCGGGATCGGCTTGCCGAACAGGGTGACGTCGCCAGCGACCGGGCGCAGCTCACCGGTCAGCGCGGCCAGCAGGGTCGACTTGCCGCTGCCGGACGGGCCAAGAACCGCGGTGATACTGCCCTTGGGCACCTGCAGCGACACGTCGCGCAGGATCGTGCGTCCGCTCCGGTCGATGCGGACGTTGGACAACTGCACCAGACTGGAGGTGGAAGCCGACATGGGCACCATTAACGTTTTTTAGACATCGAAGGATCGGGCCAGCCGGCTGAACATAAGCAGACTGGACGGTCCAGTATTGTTGCACGGCAGGGCTTGGCGCAGGCCGGGACAATCGGCCGGCAGCCCGGAACAATCCGTACCGTCGATGGGCCAACCATTGAATACTGCCTGCCGTCCTGCACACTGTGCATGATGAGTGACCCAGGCAGCGATTTCCGCCTCTACCATTCCAACTCCCTGGACGTGCTGGCCGCGCTGCTGGCGCGCAACGTGCGTGCGCCGGTAACGGGCCAGCCGCTGCTGGCGCCGGAAGTGGTGCTGATCCCGCAGGTGGCGATGCGCCGCTGGCTGCAAGCGACACTGGCCGCCGAATTCGGCGTCGCTGCCAACCTCGAATTCCTCACCCCGGGCGAGTTCGTGGCGCGCGCGCTGAAGGCCAATGTCAGCGGTGAGCAGGACGATCTGGACGCGGCTGGCCTGCACTGGAAGCTGTACCAGGCACTGCGCGACCCGGCGTTGCTGGCGCAGCCACCGATGCGCGCGCTGCAGTCCTATCTTGCCGGCGGTGACGCATTGAAGCCGTGGGCGCTGGCCGGCGAGCTGGCCTCGGTATTCGAGAAGTACCAGGCATGGCGCCGTGACTGGCTGCTGCGCTGGGCAGCCGGTGCCGATCCGGCCGATCCGCAGGCGATCCTGTGGCGCACCATCACCCGCGGCCACGACTACCGCGCGCGTCGCATCCAGGAGTATCTGGACCGTTTTGAAGGCGCCGGCCAGCCGCTGCCGCGGGGGCTGCCGCCGCGCATGTCTGCGTTCGCGACGCTCAACATTTCGCCCGATGTGCTGCGGGTGATGGCCACCCAGGCGCGGGTGGGCGAACTGCACTTCTACATGCCCACCCCGGTGCAGTCGTACTGGGGCGACCTGCAGACGCTGGCCGAGCGCCTGCGCAGCGGCGCGCCCGATCCCTTCGGTGAAGCGGCCGGCGAGAACCGCCTGCTGGAAGCCTGGGGCGCGGCCGGGCGCGATTTCATGGCGGTGCTGGGCAGCTATGAGGTGGTGCACCCGGCCGGCGAGATCGCCGCCTATTCCGATCCGGAGGAGGACACCCGGCCGACCCTGGACGAAGGTGGCCTGTCCGACAGCCTGCTGCATCGCCTGCAGCGCGATCTGTTCCACCGCCGCGCGCTGCCCTCGGGCGAGCTGCGCGAGGCTCTGCGCAGCGACGATCCCGGCCTGCAGGTGCATGCCTGCCATACCCGCCTGCGCGAGCTGCAGGTGCTGCACGACCAGCTGCGCAGCCTGCTGCAGGACCCGCGCTTCGACCCGCCGTTGCAGGCGCGCGAGGTCGCGGTGCTGGCGCCGGATATCGATCCCTATGTGCCCTACCTGGAGGCGGTATTCGGTGGCCGGGGAGGCGACGAGGAGCGCATTCCGTATGCGCTGGCCGACAGCAGCCCACTGGCCGGCGAGCCGTTGGCCGATGTGTTCGTGCACCTGCTGGGCCTGCCGGTCTCGCGTTTCGGCCTGAACGAAGTGCTGGACCTGCTGGCCAGCGCGCCGCTGGCCGAAGCGGCCGGCCTGGAAGCGGTGGACTTCGACCGCCTGCACGGCTGGCTGCAACAGGCCGGCGCGCGCTGGGGGCTGGATGCGAAGCATCGCGACCAGCATCAGGCGCCAGCCGACGATGCCTATACCTGGCAGTTCGCACTGGATCGCTTGGTACTCGGCCATGCCACCGGCAGCGAGGCCGACCTGGCCGGCGTGGCGCCGTGGATCGAACTGGAAGGCGGCGCGTTGGACGCCTTGGACCGGCTGCTGCGCCTGCTGCGCGTGCTGGCGGTGTATCAGCGGCGCCTCGGCGAGCTGCTGACCCCCGCGCAGTGGCGGCAGCGCCTGCTGTCGCTGCTGGATGCACTGCTGCCAACCGCTCCCAGCTCGCCAAACAGCCAGCGTGCCCTTGAGCGCCTGCGCAAGCTGCTCAACCAGTTCGCTGAAGACGCGGCCAAGGCCGGTTTCGTGGACGGCGTGCCCCCGGAGGTGGTGCGCGCGCACTTCGCTGGCGCGCTGGGCGAGGCCGATACGCGTGCGCCGTTGCTGACCGGTGGCATCAGCTTCGGCCGCATGGTACCGATGCGCCTGCTGCCATTCCGGGTGATCTGCGTGCTGGGCCTGAATGATGGTGACTTCCCGCGCCGTGACCCGGCCGCTGGCCTGAACCAGCTGACCGCCGAGCTGGATACGCCGCGCCGCCGCCCGGGCGACCGCTCCACCCGCGAGGACGATCGCTTCCTGTTCCTGCAGCTGTTCGCCGCCGCGCAGGAGGTGTTCTATCTCAGCTATCTCGGCGCTGATCCGCGCGATGGCAGCGTGCGTGAGCCGTCAGTGCTGGTCAGCGAACTGATCGATGCTGCTGCCGCGTATCACCTCGATCCGGCTGCGGCGGTCCGTGACTTCATCGTCCGTCATGCCTTGCAGCCGTTCTCGCCAGCCGCGTTTGGTGATGGCGACCCGCGTCGCTTCAGCTATCGCCGCCAGTGGCATCCGGCCGCCGGTCGCCTCACCGGCCGGCGCGGTGGCCTGCAGCCGTGGTTCGACGCACCGTTGCCGCCGCCGGCCGACGATGCGGTGGAAGACGAGGTCGCGCTCGATACCCTGCGCCGCTTCCTGTGCGACCCGGCCGGGCAGTTTCTCGCACAGTCGCTGGGCCTGCGCCTGGCCGACGAGGTCGAGGAGGTGGATGACCTGGAACCGCTGGTGCTGTCTTCGCGGGGGCCGGAAAAGCGCAGCGTGCAGGCCGCGGTGGTGCGCGCCACGCTCAGCGGCGATACCGAGCCGTTGTACCCGCGGCTGCGCGCGCGCGGCCTGCTGCCCTCGGGTCCATTGGGCGAGCGTCAGTTCGAGGTGGAGCAGTTGAAGACGCGTCCGTATGCCAGTGCGCTGCTGGGCTGGGTGCAGGGCGAACCGCTGGAGAGCCGTCGCTACGAAGTGGACATCGACGGTGTGCGCCTGCATGGCCGCGTGGCCGATCGGCATCCCGAAGGGCTGGTGCGCCTGCGTGCTGGCACGCTCAATGGCAATGCAGTGATCCGCCAGGGCCTGGACTGGCTGCTGGCCAACGCCGCCGGCGACGCATTGCCGCTGGTGCAGTTCCACGATGGCGGTGACGCCGGTCCCGGCCCGCATGTGCTGCCGGCGCTGAGTGTTCCCGCTGCGCGCGCGGCACTGCGTGCGCTGCTGCAGCTGCGCCAACGCGGCCTGCGCGAGCCGCTGCGCTTCGCCCCGTATACCGGTTGGGTGCTATACAACGCACCGACAGAAAAACAGCGAAGCGAAGGCTGGAAGCAGTGGCACGGCAGCGACCGCACCTGGGGTGAATCCAGCAGCGACGCCTGGCAACTGCTGCTGCGCGGTGCCGACCCGTTCGCTACCGATGCCAGCTATGCCGACCTGCTGCGCAACAGCCAGGTGGTCTTCAGTGCGGTGCGCGAAGGCCGCACTCTTGGCACCGAAGCGCGCCAGGAGGGCAACGCATGAACACCGCCATCGCCGAAGACGGCATCGAATCCCTCAGCCGCGATCCCTATCTGGCGCTGCCGCTGGAGGGCATCCGGCTGATCGAAGCCAGCGCCGGCACCGGCAAGACCTTCACCCTGGCCACGTTGTTCACCCGCCTGGTGGTGGAGCAGGGCCTGCGCATCGGCCAGATCCTGGCGGTGACCTTCACCGATGCCGCCACCCAGGAACTGCGCAAGCGCATCCGCGAGCGGCTGGCGCTGGCCGCGCGCCTGGTCGATCTGGAACCGGCCGAGGGCGAAGCACCGGACGTGCGATTGACCCGCGACGTGCTGCAGCGCCATCTGCACGGCGGCTCCGAGAACTCCACCGCACTGAAGCGCCGCCTGCAGGTGGCCGCCGACGAGATCGACCTGGCGTCCATCTTCACCATCCACGGCTTCTGCACCCGCGTGCTGCGCGAGCATGCGCTGGAAAGCGGCCACACCTTTGATCCGCCGGAACTGCTGGGCAGCGATCGTGAACTGCTGGAGGAGCTCGCGGCCGATCTGTGGCGCGTGCATGCCAACGACCCGGCCACGCTGGAGCCGCTGACCTGGCTGTGGTCCAACCCGGACGCGCTGGCCGCCGATCTGCGCGCGCTGCTGGGCACGCCGCCGCTGCACCCGTTGCCACGGCCGGTGGCGCTGGCCGATCCACACCCGGCATTGCAGAGCGCGGCGGAAGCCCTGTCCGCAAGCGTGCGCGAGCATGGCGAGCAGTTCTTCATCGACCTCTGCGATGCAGTCGACAACAAGTGGCTCAACGGCGTGTCGTACAAGCTTGGCTGGCTGCACCCACTGGGCCGGCAGCTGCTGGGTTGGGCCGGGCGCGGCGACCCGCGCGAGCTGCTGGCCGGCGATCGCCTGCCGGCACTGCTGCCGGAGGTGCTGGCCGACAAGACCAACAAGAAGTTCCCGGATCGCACGCCGTCGTCGCCGCTACAGGCGCCGTTGGCGCGCTATGTCGCGCTGCTGGCTGAACGCGATGCCTGGTTGCGTGCCACAGCGCTGAATTTCCTGCACGCGCTTCGCGCCGAAGCCGCGCAGCGCCTGCAGGCGCTGAAGCGCACGCGCCGGGTGCAGACCTACGACGATCTGATCGATGGCGTAGCGCTCGCCCTGGAAGGCCCGCAGCGGCTGACGCTGGTCAAGCAGCTGCGCGCGCAGTACCGAATCGCGCTGGTCGATGAGTTCCAGGATACCGACGACCGCCAGTGGGGCATCTTCCACACCGTGTTCGGCGATTCGCCGGAGGTGCGCGAGCTGGGCCTGGCGCCGGCGCTGTTCCTGATCGGCGACCCCAAGCAGGCGATCTACGGTTTCCGCGGCGGTGATATCCACACCTACCTGAAGGCCAAGCGGGTGGCGCAGCAGGCGCCGGTGCTGGACCAGAACTTCCGTTCGCGACCGTCTGTGCTGCGCGCGTTGCAGGCGCTGTACGACAACGGTGGCGAAGACGCCTTCCTCGAACGCGACATCCGGTTCGAGCCGGTGCGTTCCGGTGGCCTGCGTACCGACGAGGACTACCAGCGCGACGGCCATGCCGCCGCGGCGCTCACCCTGCGCGTGCTGCGCACTGGCGGCGACAAGGCGATGAGCGCCGATGCCTCGCGTGATGCGGCGACCCAGGCCTGCGTGGCCGCGATTCACCAGATCCTGGTCGAGGCGCGTGCGGGCAGTGCCATGTTGCGTGGGCGACCGGTGCAGCCCGGTGATATCGCGGTGCTGGTGCGCTCGCATCGCGAGGCCACCCTGGTACAGCGCGCGTTGGCTGCAGTCGGTATCCCGGCGGTGGCGGCCGGCAAGCAGAGCCTGTTCGCCACTGCTGAAGCGCGCGATCTTCGCGCGCTGCTGCTGGCGCTGCTGCAACCGGCCGACGAAGGCCGCCTGCGTACGGTGCTGGCCACCGTGCTGCTTGGCCAGCGCGCAAGCGCGATCGCGGCGATGGAGCGCGAGGGCGACCTGCAACGCGGGTTCCAGGCGCAGCTGCTGCACTGGCGAGAGCGCTGGCAGCGCGGCGGACCGTTCGCAGTGATTGCCGATGTCTGTGCCGCACAGGGTGAACGCTTGCTGGCGCTGATCGATGGCGAGCGCCGCCTGACCAACTACCTGCAGCTGGGCGAACTGCTGCAGGAAGCTTCGGCGCAGGCGCTGGGCATGCACGGGCTGCTGGACTGGCTGCAGGGGCAGATGGCCAGCGCCGACCAGGATGACGAGCAGCAGCTGCTGCGCCTGGAATCGGATGCGCGCCGCGTGCAGATCATCACCCTGCACAAGAGCAAGGGCCTGGAGTATCCGCTGGTGTTCCTGCCGTTTGTCGGCATCGACGGCGGCGCAACGAACACCGCCTCGCACTGCACCGTGCACGTCGGCGGCCAGCGCCAGCTGCACTGGAAGCTGGACAAGGACGAGGCCTGGGAAGCGGCCAGCACGCAGCGTGAGCGCGAGCAGCGCGCCGAGGATGCTCGCCTGCTCTATGTAGGACTGACCCGTGCCGAGCATGCGCTGTGGATCGCAGTGGGTGATCTGGCCGGGCTCGGCAGGACGCGTCTGGCGCCGCTGCTGGGTGACCTGCAGGCGCTGCGCGCGCACGCCGATGTGCACATCGATGACAGTGAGGCACCAGCCGCGCTGCCGCAGCTGGCGGCTGAAGTGGAAGGTGACCTTCCGGCGGTGCGTGCGCTGACCCGGCGCGTGCCGCACGACTGGTGGGTGTACAGCTTCACCCAGCTGGCCCACGCCGATGCTGGCGCCGGCGACGATATCGAAGCGGCCGCCACGGAACTGCCAGCACCGGCGGCCGACGAACCGGCTGGTCCGGAACTGCCGCTGGAACCGGCCCTGCCGGAACCCGCCGCGGCCGCCGCGGACAGCGCACCGCTCGATCCGCGTTTCATGGGCAGTCGTTTCGGCAACGTGCTGCATGAGGCGATGGAGAATGTCGACTTCGCTGCATGGGCGGATTGGCAGCCGGGCCGGGAAGCGCCCGAGGGGCAGGCCGAGGTGCTGCGCAAGGCGCTGCACGACGAAGGCTATGCCGATGTCGACCTGGACGATGGCGTGGCGGTGCTGGTGCCATTGGTTGGCCACACGCTTACCGTACCGCTGCCCGAAGGCGGCGCCCTGTACAGCCTGGCCGAAGGCGAGCGCCGCGCGGAAATCGACTTCCACTTCGCCATCGAACCGACCACGGTGCCGGCGCTGCTGCAGGTGCTGCACGCGCACGGCGTTTCCAGCAGTCGTCGAGGGTTCGGCCAGCGCCGCCGGTTGGAAGGCCTGATGACCGGCATGATCGACCTGACCTACGTGCGCGACGGGCGCTGGTACGTGCTCGACTACAAGTCCAACCGCCTGCCGGGCTACAGCCCGGACCTGCTGGCCATCGCCATGCGCCACAGCGAATACGACCTGCAGGCGCTGATCTACACCGTGGCCCTGCATCGCTGGCTGCGCTTCCGCCTGGGTGCGGCCTACAACTACGAGCGCGACATGGGCGGCATCCGCTACCTGTTCTGCCGCGGCCTGGATGGCGCCGGCAACGGCGTGCATGTGGACCGCTTCCCGCTGGCACTTGTGGATGCACTGGACGCGTTGTTCGCTGGTGGCGAGCAGGCCCAGGCCGAATTGGCCGCGCGTGCGCGTGGAGCCAGCGCATGAGCCTGTTGAAGGAACTGCACCAGAAGGGTCTGCTGCGCACTCTTGACCATGCACTGGCGACCAGCCTGCAGCGGCTGCGCGACGACACCCCGGACAGCGTGGCGTTGGCGGCAGCACTGGCCTCGCTGGCGGTGGCGCAGGGCCACGCCGGCTTCGATCCGGCGCAGCCGCAGCGCCTGCTGGAAGGCGTGCCGGAATGGCCGGATGCGCAGGCCTGGCTGGCACAGCTGCGTGCATCGCCGTGGGTCGCCGCGCCGGAGCAGGCCGAAGCAATCGCCGAGGACGCGCCGCTGGTGCTGGAGAACGGCCTGCTCTACCTGCGCCGCTATCGCGAGTACGAACGGCAGTTGGCCGCCGGGCTGCAGCGCATCGGCCGGTATTCGCTGCCGGCACCGGACATGGCCGCGCTGGCACCGTTGTTCGCGCAGCTGTTCCCGCAGGCATCGGGCACTGAAGATCACCAGGCACGCGCCGCCGGCGTGACCCTGCGCCACCCGCTGGCGCTGGTCACCGGCGGCCCCGGCACCGGCAAGACCACCACCATCGCGCGCCTGTTGCTGCTGCTGGCCGCACAGGCCCGGCACGCTGGCCAGCCGCTGCCCGAGGTGGCGCTGGCCGCGCCTACCGGGCGCGCCGCCGAGCGCATGGCCGAGAGCCTTCGCGTCGCCGTGCAACGCCTGCAGGAACAAGGACTGGACCCGGCGTTGTGCGCGGCATTGCCCAGTACCGGCACCACCCTGCATCGCCTGCTCGGCGTGATTCCCGATTCACCACGCTTCCGCCACCACGCCGACAATCCGCTGCCGGTGGACGTGGTGGTGGTCGACGAAGCCTCGATGATCGATCTGCCGATGATGGCCAAACTGGTCGACGCGATCGCCAGCGGCACCCGGTTGATCCTGCTTGGCGATCCCGATCAGTTGCCGTCGGTCGAGGCAGGTGATGTGCTCAGCGCGATCCTGCGTGCCAGCGGCGACGGCATCGGCACCCGTGCCGACGACGCGCAGGCACTGCATGGTCTGCTGCTTCCGGCCACGCTGCAGCCGCAGGCGGCACCACGCGCCTTCGCTGGCCGCCGGGTGCAGTTGCAGCGGGGTTACCGGCAGAGCGATGCGCTGGACCTGGCACCGCTGGCGCACGCCGTGCGCGAAGGCGACGGCAGTACCGCGCTGCGGCTGCTGCGCGGCGGTGCATTGGCTGGTGTGCATTTCCATGAAGGCGAAGCCGATCCACTGCGTGGCGAGCGCGAGCACCTGCTGGGCCACTGGCGTGCACTGGCAGACGCGGCCGATCCAGCGCTTGCCCTGCAGCAGGCCGGGCGCCTGCGCGTGCTGACCGCGTTGCGCGAAGGCCCGCAGGGTGCGCGCGGGCTCAACAGCCGCATCGAACAGCTGCTGGCCGGCAACACCCCGGGCTACTTCCAGGGCCGCCTGCTGCTGGTCACCGAGAACAGCTACCGGCACCGCCTGTTCAACGGCGATATCGGAATCTGCCTGCGCGATGGCAGCGGCGCGATGGTGGCCTGGTTCCCCGGCGACAGCGTCGACCAGCCGCGCGCCTTCCATCCCGCAGCACTGCCCGCACACGAAAGCGCCTTCGCGATGACCGTGCACAAGGCACAGGGCTCGGAGTTCGATGAAGTGTGGTTGCAGCTGCCACGCCAGGACAGCCGCGTGTTGTCGCGCGAACTGGTCTATACCGGCCTGACCCGCGCCCGCCAGGTGCTGCATGTGGCGGGCAGCGCTGATGTGCTGCAGGCCGCGTTGAAACGCCACGCCAGCCGGTTGGGTGGCCTGGCCTGGCGGCTGGGTGCGGAAGACGTGGCCGAAGCACCAACGCGCGTCGAACAGCCCACGGTGCAGGGCACGTTGTTCTGAATCGGGGTCGGATCCCGTTCCCATCGGGAACGGGCTCTGACCCCATCGCCCCGATGTCGCATTTGCCCTTTGATGACGCCGTCGGCGCTACCTATCCTGAGTTGCTATCCCACGACACAGGAACCGGCACATGGCGCTTATCGCCCTGGATGACCCGCGCTGGGCCGAACTACAGCATGCCTACGGGGCTGCGGATGACATTCCGGAGTTGCTGGTGAATCTGAGTATTCCGAAGGGTGAAAGAGCGGACGACGATCCGATTGAAGATACCTGGGAGGAATTGTGGAGCAGCTTGTGCCATCAAGGGGATGTCTACAGCGCTTCGTTTGCAGCGGTGCCGCATATTGTTGATGCGCTTCTGCGGCAGCCAGAGCTCCTGATGTTCGACTTCGTTGGGCTGCCGATCAAAATTGAAGTTGAGAGACGAGAAGCCGACATCGTGCTCCCGGACTTTCTGGAGCCGCAGTACTCAGAGGCGCTCCAGAACCTCGCTCGCTTTGCCGCCAGCGTAATCCTGGAGACGCATGATAGAAGCATGAGTTCAGCGTTGCTGACATCGCTCGCGTTGGCCCACGGCAATACCGGCGTCGCACGCATGCTTGGGCAGATAACCGCTTACGAAGCGGATGAAGCGGTTGATCTGTTCCTCAATCGCTAGCCAGAAGCAGTCGAGCATGGCTCGACTCTACAAAAGCGTACTTCGATCATTCCGACGTTCATCCACGCATGGCGTGGATCTACCGTGTCGACCAAGGTCGACACCCACTAGAGCAGAACGCCGTGCCGACAGATCGCAGGAAACTGTCGAAGGCGGGGTGGGTCCGGTTGAGGGGGTGTGAGCGGCATGGATGCCGCGACCAAGCCCCCATGGATGGGTTTACGGCGTCCCCCTCAACCGGACCCACCCCGCCATCCCACGGAATGCCCGCTTTTGACGTTGACGTTGCCTCGGCAGGTGCAGGGCGCAGCCCTGCCGCCACTTCATTCCGCGATCAACACCAGCCCATCCGGGAACACGATCGCCGTTTCATCAGCACTCACGTCGAAGAAGCCCACGCCGTGCTTCTCGGCCAGGTCCTGCACGAGGCCATGCGCACGTTCGGCTACCGAATAGGAAAACGCGCCGTAGATCACCTGCTGGCCGATGCTGTACTCGGTCACCTCGGCACGGTCGTCATCATCGTTGCTCAACGGCCCGTTCAACGGCGGGAATTCCTGCGCCATCTCCGCGAACCACGCCTGCAGCGCCGGGCTGCTGACGGCCGGGTCGTCGTACTCGTGGCGCTCGTTCCACTGCGTCTGCTTTTCGAACCAGGCGATGAAAGCCGCCGCCTCACGTGGGGCGGCGCTGGCCTCGAACACCATCATGTCGTAACTCATTGAACCATCCTGCTGGCGTGGCGAAAGGCTGCCGGGCATCGCCCGGCGCCACCGATCATTATCAGGCTGATGCAGCGTCGGCGTCCGCCCATCCCGGCGCCAACGCCTTGGCTTCCGGGAACAGCGCGAAGCGCAGGCCGATCAGGCCCATCAGCGCCTCGTCGCGGGCCTTGCAGGCGCTCACGCTGCCGACCCGGCCCAGCGAGGTATCCAGCCGCTCGCGCAGCGCCTCGGCCGCCACAATCGGCCTGCGTGCGGTGATCTGCCGGCGGTAGTGCGCCGCGATTTCCTCCAGGATGTGCTCGACCGCCTCGCGGCTGCGCTCGGGCAGTTCCAGCCGGGCGCGGCGCAGCTGCAGGATGTTCAGGCCAATGCGCGCTTCATTGAGCATGTCCACCGAAGCGATGTCGCTGCCCTCCGGCGTCGCCGCCAGGCGCGGTGCGAGCAGGCCCAGCAGGTCGAGCATGCGTGCGGCGAAGCGCTGCCGGTCCTGCTGGCCACGGCCTTCGGCGGCTTCGGCCAGCGTGGTCCAGCCCTGCCGCACCAGCCGGCGCGCGGTCCACTCGGCACCCACCGAACGGAACAGGCGGGTCATCACCACCGCAAAGCCAATGCCGATGAACATCGCGATCGACGAGTTGAGGAAGGTCTGGATGTTGGCGCTGTAGGTGTTCTGCAGGCTCAGCAGCGCGGCCAGGTTCACCGTCAGTGGCAGCGCGAACAGCGCGCTCTTGGGGTGGTGCAGCATCAGGCCCAGCGGCAGGAACGCCACCGCCAGCACCAACGCCAGCAGGCCGAAGTCGTGCACGGCCGGGAACACGCCGAACAGGTACACGCCGGCCACCACCGAGGCGACCATCGCCCATACCAGGAATGACACCATGCTCGGTGCCGGATCGTCCTGTGCGGCGAAGAACGCGGCGGTCACCGCAGCCATCATCGCGCCGTTGCCGCCGCCTTCCCAACCCAGCGCGATCCACAGCACGCAGTAGCTCATCAGTGCCACGCCGGCACTGAGCGCGGAGAACAGCGCCATGCCGTAGTCGACGTGCTTGTCGGCGGCTACGCGTTCGGTGCGGATGCGGTAGTGCGCGCGGTCCAGCGGCGCGGTGCCGTGGTCGATGGCGTGCTGCAGGGTGCGGCAGTCCTGCCACAGGTCCACCAGTTCTTCCAGGCGCAGCAGCAGGCTGGCCAGCTGCAAGTGCTGCAGGTCGCGGTCCACCTGCGGCTTCAGCGCGCTGATGCGCGCGCGCAGACGGGCGTATTCGCTGGCGTTGGTCGGGCCATCCAGCCAGTCGTGGATGTCATCGACCAGCGCCGGCAGCCCTTCGGGCAGGGCCTGGCCGTCGCTGCGCAGCGCGCTCAGGCGATCGGCAATCGAGGACAGCACCGGCAACAGCAGCAGCATGCGCTCGCGCAGGCGCTCCATCGATACCGCCGAACCGGCGTGGCGCGGGTCGTCGCGGCGCAGGAACTCGATCAGTGCCTCGAACTGCACCAGGTCGGCGGCCAGCCGGTTGCGCGGCGCGTGTGCGCGGCCACGTTCAAGGATCTGCCGGCACCACTGCGCGGCGTCCTCCATCCAGTTGCCGATGCGGGCGCGCAGCATCGGGCGCACCGAGGCCGGGAACAGCAGCGAAGCAAACAGCACTGCCACCACCGTGCCGAGGATGATCTCCTCGCTGCGTGCCACCACCGTGTCGAAAATGGTTTCCGGCGAGGTTACCGCCGGAAAGCCGATGAAGGCGGTGGTGTAGCCGGCCAGCAGGAACGCGTAACCGCGCGGACCGCGGTTGAGCAGGGCCATGAACAGGCAGCCGGCCAGCCAGATCGACATCGCCGCGCTCAGCACCAGCGGCGTTTCCACCAGCGCCGGCAGCACCAGCAGGGTGGCCAGGCCGGCCACCAGGGTGCCAACGATGCGGTACACGCCCTTGGCCCGGGTTGGGCCCAGCAGCGGCTGGCTGACGATGTACACCGTGCCCATCGCCCAGTACGGGCGCGACAGGTTGCCGGCCATGGCGATGTACAGCGCGGCCACCGCGGCCAGGTAGGTCTTGATCGAGAACAGCCAGGCCTGGCGGTCGGTCAGCGCGTTCATGGCTTACTTCGCTGCGGTCGGGGTGCCGGTCGCGGCGGCGCTGGCCTGCCAGCCGCCACCCAGCACCAGGAACAGGTGGATCTGGTCGCGCGAGACCTGCGCTTCGGCGGCGGCCAGGGTGGCATCGCTGGTGGCCAGGCTGCGGTCGGCATCCAGGCTCGACAGGTACGGCGTGCGGCCGCCCTGATACAGCCGGCGGTTCTGCTCGGCGGCCAGCGCGGCCTGCTCCTGCGCGATGCGCAGCGACTGCAGCCGGCGCAGGTCCTGCGCATAGCGGTCCAGCGCGGTCTGGGTCTCACGCAGCGCCTGCAGCACGGTGTGGTCGAACTCGGCCAGGGCGGCATCGGCACCGGCTTCGGCGGCGTGGATGCGTGCGTGCGTGCCGGACGACGGCAGCGTCCACGAGATCAGCGGACCGATCGACCACTGCTGGGTCATCGGCGTGCCGAAGTCCTCCAGCAGGCCGGCAGCACCGAGCGAGGCTCCCAGGCGGATGTCCGGGTACAGCTCAGCGGTGGCCACACCAATCCGAGCCGTGGCCGAGGCCAGCTTGCGCTCGGCCTGGCGCACGTCCGGGCGACGCTGCAGCAGCGCCCGGCCATCGCCGACCGGCAACGGCTGCGCCAGGCGGGGGGCGTGTGCACAGTCGATCACGCCGGCTGGCAACTGGCCCGGGGTCTGGCCCAGCAGCGCGGCCAGCGAATACGCTGCTGCAGAACGCTGCGCATGCAGCGGCGGCAGTGCAGCTTCCAGCAGTGCCACCTGGGCATTGGCGCGGGCCAGTTCCGGTGGCGTACCGCGACCGGCCGCAATCAGGCGCTCGGTGACCGTGCGGCTGCGCTGCTGCAGCTGCAGCGAATGCTCGGCCACGTGCAGTTCGTGGTTGGCGTGGCAGATCTCCAGGTAGCTGTCGGCCACCTGCGCCACCACGCTGACCTGGGCCAGGTCGCGCGCCGCAGCGACCGACTGCTCGTCGGCACGCGCTGCTTCGGCGCCGCGCTTGAGCTTGCCGAACAGGTCGAACTGGTAGCTGACCGCGAACTTGCCATCGGCCAGGTTGATCACCGGCAGTTCGTGCTCCTGCAGGAACGATTCGGCCGACAGCTGCGCGCGGCTGACGCCGGCCTCGGCCTCGTACTCGAAGCCACCGGCGTCCAGCGCCTGTTCGTACACGGCTGCAGCGCGACGCAGGTGCGCGTCGGCGGCCTTCAGTTCCACGTTGTCGCGCAGCGCCTGGGTGATCAGGCCGTCCAGTACCGGGTCGTTGTACAGCGACCACCAGCGGTCGGGCAGCGCCTGGTTGGCGGCCACCTGCGGGTTCTGCGTATCGATGAAGGCCGCATTGGCCTCCGGGCGCTTGAACGCCGAGCCTTCCGGCAGCGCGTAGTCGGGGCCGACGGTCCTGCACGCAGCCAGGCTGGCCAGCGCAACGATCAGGCCGAGACGGGGCAGGGCAGCGTTCACAGGCCCGCCTGTGTCGGCGCGGTGCCGGCCTTGTCGTTGTGCGGATGGCGGCCGGTGTCCACGGTCACCGTGGCGGTGCGACCGGCGATCAGTTCCACGCCCTTGGGTACTTCGTCGATGGCGATGCGCACCGGAATGCGCTGCGCCAGCCGCACCCAGTCAAAGGCCGGGGTCACGTTTGGCAGCAAGGTACTGCCGTTGCTGCGGTAGCGATCCTCGATGCCGGCGGCGATGCTCTCGACATGGCCGCGCAGCGGGGCCGACTCGCCCATCAGGCGGATGTCCACGCTCTGTCCCGGGGCCACGCCGCGCAGGCGGGTTTCCTCGAAGTAGCCATCGATGCGGAACGAGCCGGTATCCAGCAGCGCCAGCACCGGCTTGCCGGCCACCACGTAGTCGCCCACGCGCATGGTGCGGTCGTTGACCCGGCCGTCGGCCGGTGCGCGCACCTCGGTGCGGCCGAGGTTGAGTTCGGCCAGGTCGACCGCGGCCTGTGCGGTGGCCAGCGCAGCCTGTGCAGCCTGCAGCTTGGCGCGGCGCACTTCGGCGTCCTCGGCGGCGACCAGGTCCTGCAGGCTGCGGTCACGGCCGATCTCGCGGCGCAGCTGTGCCACCGAGGCCTGGCGCTCGCCCAGGCTGGCGCGGGCCTGCTCCAGCGCGATGCGGTAGCGGGCGCGGTCGACCACGAACAGCAGGTCGCCCTTCTTCACCGCCTGGTTGTCGGCCACCTGCACCGTTTCCACCAGCCCGGACACGTCCGGCGCCACCTGCACCACGTCGGCACCGACATGCGCATCGCGGGTCCACGGCTCATCCATGTAATAGACCCACAGCTGGCGCAGCACCAGCAGGGCGACGATCACGGCTGCGCTGGTGAGCAGCACCGGCAGGGTCTTCTTCACGATCTTGTTCACGATTGCATCCAACGCAGGAGGTGGAACAGCAGGCCAAGCACGATCCCGTACAGCGCCAGGTTGAACAGCGGCGGGTGCCAGATATGGCGATAGGCACCGGCACGCTGCAGCAGCGCGTGCAGGCCGCTGTTGACCAGATAGGCCAACAACATCAACCCGAGCAGGGTCGGGACAAACACTCCGTGGAGACTGAATTCACCAGGCATCGGTAGGGGCGGGGGCGAGGAGGGGGAGGGGAGGGACAACAGAACAACGGCAACGGGCAAAAGCCGCTGGCGTGTGCACGGCAGCGGCGGTGTTCGGGGGCAGCGGTCTTACGTGATGCGGTCGGCGGCCTCGGCCAGCAGGCGCCATGCCTTCAGCACGGCGTGCAGTTCATCCATGGAAAGCTCGCCGAACACGTCCTGGCGCAAGCCGATCAACTGGTCTTCAAGTTCGCTGACCAGCGCATGGCCTGCGTCGGTCAGCCACAGCAGGTTGGCGCGGCGGTCGCTGGCGTCGCTCTCGCGGCGGACCAGGTCGCTGGCGCACAGCTTGTCCAGCAGGCGCACCAGGGAAGGGCCTTCCATGCCCAGCTGCTGGGCCAGCGCCACCTGGCGGATGCCACCGCCGGAGCGGCCGATCATCAGCAGGGGCATGGTGCAGGCGGTGGAGATGCCGTAGCTGCCGAGCCGGCTGTCGGCCAGGCGCTGCCACTGCCGCCCTGCGTACAGCAGGCCGGAGCTGAGCTGCATCTGCAGCACGGTGCGCTCGTCGAGGGGTCGGTCCATAAGAGATAGATAGGATACTACTAATTTCATTCCTATCAATGGGTTTTTCTGAATGGGTGGGGTGTAGTGAGGAAAGCATTGCGCCTGTTGGCTATCGGTTGGGGTGGCGGAGGGCCGGACGGGGCAGGGCACGCTGCAAGTACCCCTCCGGGGCCCGGCCCAGCCGCTGGCAGCTGGGCGTTCGGTCGCTTGCGAAACAGTGCTTCGCAAGCAAAGCGCCCTCACCCATGTAAGCTCGATCGGCGCATCCATGCGCCTCACGGCCCTGTCCCGCCCGGCCCTCCGCCACCCACCCCACATCCCCCGAGCGCGGTGGGTTGGCTCTTGGAAGCAAGAGCAGAAGCAGTGCGGACCAACGGTCCGCACCCACCAAAGCAGAAGAGACCACAGCAGCGGCGCGCTGCTTCCGAAGCCATGAACCCCCGCTTTTGCCCCCGCTTTCGGGCGGTCCGGCCGCGTCCGCGGGAAACCGTCAGGGAGGGGGAGAGGGGGCTGCGCAGGACCGTTGGCGCCATGGATGGCGCCATCGAGCCCCCAGGGGTGAGGGCGCTTTGCTTGCGAGGCATGCCTCGCAAGCGACCGAACGCACAGCCGCCAGCGGCTGGGCCGGACCCCGGAGGGGGGTTTACGGCGTGTCCTGCCCTGCCGCCCTTCCCCATCCAAGCCGATACCAAACAAGGCGCCGCCAGCCCCCCGATGAACCGTCCCAACAGGACGACCCACCCCCCGGTCGGGTACGATGCTCGCCCCCCGTTCGGGACGCTGTACGCAATGAGCAAGAACAACGAAAAGGCCGCCCCGCAGGGCGACGTGACCCAGGACCAGGCCGAGGATGCCGTGCGCACCCTGCTGCGCTGGGCCGGTGAGGACCCGTCCCGTGAAGGCCTGCTGGATACCCCCCGCCGTGTCGCCGAAGCCTATGGCGACTGGTTCAGCGGCTACCGCGATGACCCGCGCGCCTACATGGAGCGGACCTTCGAGGAAGTGGCCGGCTATGACGAACTGATCGTCCTGCGCGACATCGAGTACGAAAGCCACTGCGAACACCACATGGCGCCGATCATCGGCCGCGTGCACGTCGGCTACCTGCCGGCCGGCAAGGTGGTGGGCATCAGCAAGCTGGCCCGCGTCGTCGAAGCCTATGCCCGCCGTTTCCAGGTGCAGGAGAAGATGACCGCGCAGATCGCCCAGTGCATCCAGGATGTGCTGCAGCCGATCGGCGTCGGCGTGGTCGTCGAAGGCGCCCACGAATGCATGACCACCCGCGGCATCCACAAGCGCGGCGTCAGCATGGTCACCTCCAAGATGCTGGGCAGCTTCCGCGACGACGCGCGTACCCGCGCCGAGTTCCTGCGCTTCATCGAAGTGGGCGGCAAGCGCTGAGCCGCTTGCCCGCACCCCGCCGGCCCCTGGTGGCCGGCATGCCCACGGCTGCCTGCGCGGCCGCCGTGGGCGGCTGCTCGTCCCCGCCAGCCCTCATGACTCCTTTCGCTGCATGAAGCACCGCGAACGCATCTCCCGTTACCGCCATCTGCGCGAACAGCCCCAGTGGAAGCTGCTCGCCGCCGACCACGCTCCGGAAATCATCGGCCTGCTGCAGGGCCTGCTGATGGACGGCGAGCGCACGTTGCCTTCGTCGGTGCTCAACGAGCGCCTGCAGCGTGCGCTGGACCAGCTCAACGGCGACGAACTGTCGCGCGACCTGCCGCGTACCGCGCAGGCCTACATCGCGCACTGGTTGGCCCAGGGCTGGCTGGAACGCCGTCTGCCCGATGGTGCCGACCAGGAACAGTACGAGCTGTCGACCGCGGCGCTGCAGGCCATCCGCTTCGCCGACGGCCTCGAGCAGGCCCGCGTGGCGGCCACCGAAAGCCGGCTGGCACTGGTCATCGAGCAGCTCTCGCAGCTGGCCGCGCAGACCGAGTCCGATCCGGACGCACGCCTGTCGGCACTGCGCGACGAGCGTGACCGCATCGACGCCGAGATCGCCCGCGTCGGTGCCGGCCGCGTGATCGCGCTGGATGGCAAGCGCGCGCTGGAACGTGCGCGCCAGATCATCGGCCTGGCCGACGAGCTGACCGAGGACTTCCGCCGCGTGCGTGATGACTTCGAGCAGCTCAACCGCGATTTCCGCGAACGCATCATCGACGACGAGGGCGAACGTGGCGACGTGCTGTCGCAGCTGTTCGAAGGCGTGGACGTGATCGGCGAGAGCGATGCCGGCCGCAGCTTCCAGGCCTTCTGGCGGCTGCTCAACGACGCCGAGCAGAGTGCCCAGCTCGATGCCGCGCTGGAAGCGGTGCTGGCGCGTGGCTTTGCCCGCCGCCTGGACCGCAACGAACGCAACTTCCTGCGCGGCTTCACCAGCACCATGCTCGAACGCGGTGGCCAGGTGCACGATGTGCTGCAGAACTTCGCACGCAGCCTGCGCGGCTTCGTGCAGAGCCGTGGCTATCTTGAACAGCGCCGCCTCAACCAGCTGCTGAAGCAGGCACAGTCCGAAGCGCTGGCCCTGCGCGACGAGTTCCCCGCACAGCGTGGCATCGGCCGTGACCTGCAGCTGACCACCAGCCGCCTGCGCTCGTGGTCGCAGTGGAGGCTGCACGATCCGCGCAGCGCCCAGGTCGATGGCAACGTCGAGTACAACGATGCGGCCGCGATCAGCCTGGAAAGCGTCGGCGATCTGGTCGCTTCGTCCGAAATCGACTTCCGCACCCTGCGCCGCGACCTGCACGACCTGCTTGATGCACAGCCGCGGCTCAGCATCGCCCAGGCCCTGTCGCAGCGCGAGGCGCCGCAGGGTCTTGGCAGCGTCATCGGCTACCTGTCGCTGGGCACGCGCTTCGGCAACGTGGTCGCCGGCGAGCAGGAGCTTGCGCAATGGCGTGGTGGCGACGGCCAGATCCGTCGCGCCCGCATCCCGCTGGTTTGGTTCACCCAGGAGAGACGCCATGAGCTGGCATGAAGATCCCATCGACGCACCGCAGGCCGACGTGGCGGAAGACGCCTACGAGGCCGAGCCGGTGGCGACCGTGGCGCAGCCCCGCCGTGGCAACGACGTGTACTACCTCGGCGATACCGGTCGCCTGCCGCTGGATGCGCGCCGTGCGCTGTGCCAGCTGCTGATCGGCCCCAGCATCGACCAGCTGCGCCACGCCAAGCTGTGGCCGGCGCTGATCCGCAGCGAAGCGGCCATCCGCTCGTCGCTGGCGGACCTGTTCCTGGAACTGGTGCTCGACCGTGACAGCGGCGTGGCCTTCACCCGCCAGGCCGATACCGAAGACGTCGATGCGCCGGTGCTGCTGCGCACCTCGCCGCTGACCTTCATCGATTCGGTGCTGTTGCTGTACCTGCGCCAGCAGCTGGCCGAGGCTGACGCGCGCGGCAACCGCGCGGTGGTGGCTGACGCCGAGATGGCCGAAGCGCTGGCCATCTACGAAAAGAACCTGTCCACCGACCGCGCCGGCTTCAACCGCCGTGTCGCCTCGGCGGTGCAGAAGATGAAGGACAACCACATCCTGACCCGCCTCAGCGGCCAGGAAGACCGCCACGAAGTCTCGCCGGCGCTGAAGCTGCTGTTCTCCGCCGAAGACGTGTCCCAGCTTTCGGCGGTCTACCGCCAGCTGCGCGAAACCCCGGCCGCCGAGGCCTGAGAGACCCGACCATCGCATGGCTATCTCCAAGCACACCCCCGCCCTGTTCAACGAAGGCCTGCCGGACCCGCGCCTGCAGCAGTTCCGCATGCGCCGCCTGCAGGTGCACAACTGGGGCACCTTCAACGGCCTGACCGAAGTGCCGATCGCCGAGCGCGGTTTCCTGTTCGTCGGCCGTTCCGGCTCGGGCAAGTCGACCCTGCTCGATGCCATGTCCGCGCTGCTGACGCCGCCGGCCATCGTCGACTTCAACGCCGCCGCGCGTGAAGCCGAGCGCAGTGGCCGCGACCGCAACCTGGTGTCCTATGTGCGTGGCGCGTGGGCCGACCAGCAGGACAGCGGCACCGGCGAAATCGCTACCCAGTACCTGCGCAAGGGCGCGACCTGGACCGCACTGGTGCTGGAATACCGCGCCGGCGACGGCCGCGTGGTCAGCCTGGTGCGCCTGCTGTGGATCTCCGGCAACGGCACTTCGGCCGGTGACGTGCGCAAGCACTACATGATCGCCGAGCGTCCGTTCGACATCGCCAAGGATCTCGGCGGCTTCGACCTGGACCTGCGCAAGCTCAAGCAGAAGCTGTCCGATCTGCACCACTTCGACGCTTTCTCCGGCTACGCCGAGCGCTTCCGCGACCTGCTCGGCATCGACAACGAGATGGCGCTGCGCCTGCTGCACAAGACGCAGTCGGCGAAGAACCTGGGCGACCTCAACGTCTTCCTGCGCGACTTCATGCTCGACACGCCGAAGACCTTCGACGCCGCCGAGCGCCTGGTCAGCGACTTCGCCGAGCTTGATGGCGCGCACCAGGCGGTGGTCACTGCCCGCCGCCAGGTGGAAACCCTGCTGCCGGCACGCGCCTACTACAACGACCTGAAGGAAATGCACCGCCAGCGCGGTGACGACGAAGCACTGAAGCTCGGCGTCGACAGCTTCCGCGAAAGCCGTCGCCAGGCGCTGATCGAAGCGCGCCTGCGCGAGATGGATGTGCGTGACCGTGGCCTGCTCGGCGAAGAAGCCCAGCGCCGCGCCGCACTGGACAATCACACCGAGCGCCTGGCCGAACTGGAACTGCAGCGCCGCCAGCAGGGCGGTGAGCGCATCGAGGAACTGGAACGCGAGCAGGGCCGCGCCGAAGCCGAGCGCGACCGGCGCAAGGCCAAGCGTGATCAGGCCCAGGAAGCCGCACAGCAGCTGCAGGCCGAACTGCCCGACGATGCCCACGGCTTCGCCGAACTGGTCGAGCGTGCGCAGAACGAACTGCAGGACCGCCAGCGCGCCTCGGCAGCACTGGACGATGCGATCAGCGACCGCCTCGGCGGCAAGCGCGATGACGAGCGCCGCTTCGGTGAAGTGCGCAGCGAACTCGAAGCGATGCAGCGCACCCCCTCCAACATCCCGGCGCCGATGCAGAAGCTGCGCGCGCGCCTGGCCGAGGAAACCGGCATCGCCGAGGCGGCGTTGCCGTTCGTCGGCGAGCTGATCCAGGTCCGCTCGGAAGAGCAGGGCTGGCAGGGCGCCATCGAGCGCGTGCTCGGCGGCTTCGCACTGTCGCTGCTGGTCGATGACAAGCACTACAACGACGTCGCCGAGTGGGTGAACCGTACCCACCTGGGCATGCGCTTCACCTACTACCGCGTGCGCCGCAACGACGATGCGTTCGCCCGCGAGCCGTCGGCGAAGTCGCTGCTGCACAAGCTGGAACTTCGCGAGCATGTGTTCGAAAGCTGGCTGCGGCGCGAGCTCGGCAAGCGCTTCGACTACGAGTGCGTGGACGCCAAGCAGCTGCGCAACGTCGACCGTGGCATCACCCGCGAAGGCCAGGTCAAGCATCCGGGCGACCGTTTCGAGAAGGACGACCGCAGTGCGGTGGGCGACCGCCGTCGCTGGATCCTCGGCTTCAACAACCACGACAAGGTGGGCGCCTTCGAGCGCGAAGCACAGGAACTGGCCAAGCGCATCGCCAGCTGCGAGACCGATATCGCGCGCCTGCGCGGCCAGCGTGATCGCGACAACGAACGCCGCCTGGCCTGCCATGAGCTGGTCAGCATCAGCTGGAACGAGATCGACATCGCCGCCCCGCAGCAGCGCCTGGGCGATATCGAGGCCACCCTGCGCGATCTGCGCGAAGGCAATGCCGACCTGGCCAAGCTGGCCAAGCAGATCGACGCCGTGCGCGCCGACATCGAGCAGTCGCGCCGCACCTATGAAGACGTCCGCGTCGAGCGTGGCCAGCTGGTCAAGGAACGTGATCGCCTTGACCGCGCACGCCAGCAGAGCCGTGCGCTGGTGCTGCCGAGCCTGGCCCAGGAGCAGGAAGCCGGTCTTGCCGAGCGCCTGCAGGAGCAGGGCCCGCTCAGCCTGGAAACGCTGGAAGCGCACATGCGCCAGGTCAGCAACGCGTTGAACGAGCAGCTGTCGTCCTCGCAGCAGGACCTCAACCGCATCGAAAACCAGCTGATCGGTTGCTTCCGTCGCTTCATCCAGCAGTGGCCAGAGGAATCGGGCGACTTCACCGTCTCGGTGGCCTCGGCCGAGGACTTCCTCGCTCGCCTCGAACGCCTGGAGCGCGATGGCCTGCCGCAGCACGAAGAGCGCTTCTTCGATCTGCTGCAGAACCAGAGCAAGAACAACCTGCTGGCCCTGCAGCGCCACAGCGCCGAGGCCCGCAAGTCGATCGGCCAGCGCCTGGACGAAGTGAACGCCAGCCTGGAACAGGTGCCGTTCAACCGCGGCACGTTGCTGACCATCGAACTGAACGACCGACGCCTGCCGGAAGTCGGCGAGTTCCACCTGCAGCTGCGCGAAGTGCTGTCGCAGCAGCAGACCGAGCAGCGTGAGCTGGCCGAATCGCAATTCACTGTGCTGCGCCAGCTGGTCAACCGCCTGGGCTCGCAGGAAGGCGAGGACAAGCGCTGGCGCGAGCTGGTGCTGGACGTGCGCATGCACGTGGAGTTCATCGGCGTCGAGCTGGATGCGGAAACGCGCCAGCAGGTCGAGATCTATCGCAGCGGCGCCGGCAAGTCCGGTGGCCAGCGCCAGAAGCTGGCCACCACCTGCCTGGCGGCCGCGCTGCGCTACCAGCTCGGCGGTGCCGACAGCCAGCTGCCCAGCTACGCTGCCGTCGTGCTCGACGAAGCCTTCGACAAGGCCGACAACGAGTTCACCGCACTGGCGATGAACATCTTCGACAACTTCGGCTTCCAGATGGTGGTTGCCACCCCGCTGAAGTCGGTGATGACGCTGGAACCGTTCATCGGCGGCGCCTGCTTCGTCGAGATCAGCGGCCGCCACGACTCGGGCGTGCTGCTGATCGAGTACGACGAAGAGGGCAAGCGCCTGAAGCTGCCGGAGCGCAGCCGTCAGCAGGCCAACGAACCGGAAGAAGCCGAGGCCTGAGCGCCTCGGTCCATCTACCTGTAGAGCCGAGCCATGCTCGGCTGCTCTTCGCGGCCGGACTCAGCGTGCCAACCAAGGTTGGCACCTACCTGGTCATCAAGCTCATTCACGCACCGCGGAACGTATCCCACGCCATCCGCGCGATCAGCACCACCACCAGCCCCACGAACAGCTTGCGGATGAACGGCGTACCGCCCTTCAGCGCCAACCGCGTGCCCACCACCGAGCCGATGATGTTGGCCGCCGCCATCGGCAGCGCGAACAGCCACAGGATGTTGCCGGTCGGCACGAAGAACGAGATCGCCGCTACGTTGGTGGCCAGGTTCACCACCTTCGATGCCGCCGAGGCGCGCAGGAAATCCAGGCCGAAGAAGCGCACGAACAGGAAGATCAGGAAGCTGCCGGTGCCCGGCCCGAAGAAGCCGTCGTAGAAGCCGATCGCCGCACCGATGGCCAGCGCGATCGCCAGCTCACGCCGGCCGATGTCCTGCGGCCGGTGCAGCGCGCCGAAATCCTTCTTCCACAGCGTGTAGGCCAGCATCGCGATCAGCAGCACCAGCACCAGTGGGCGTACCGCGTCCTTGGGCAGCAGGCTTACCGCGGTGGCGCCGGCGAAGGAGAAGATGAAGGCCGTGCCTGCCGCGAACAGCACCGGCTTCCACGGGAAGCGCACGTTGCGCGCATAGCGCCAGGCGGCTGCACCGGTGCCGAACATCGAGCTGAATTTGTTGGTACCGAACAGCATTGCCGGCGTCTGCTGCGGCAGCACGGTGAACAGGCCGGGTAACTGCACCAGCCCACCGCCACCGACGGCGGCATCGACCAGGCCGGCGATGAAGGCGATCACCACCAGCCACCACAACTCAGGGGGAACCAGTTCCAGCACGGCGATCAATCGATGTGGGGGCGCGACAGCATACGCCTGTCCTGCACCGGCTGACCCGTGCCCCGCGTGGATCAATCCGCACAACCCGGCGACAATGCCTGCATGAGCCGAAAATCCACCGACCCCTGCCCCTGCGGCCTTCCCGCCGATTACGCCGCCTGCTGTGGCCGTTTCCATGCCGGTGAGGCAGCACCCGATGCCGAGCGCCTGATGCGATCGCGCTACAGCGCCTATGTGCGGGGGCTGGCGGACTACCTGCGCCAGAGCTGGCACCCGGACACCCGTCCGGCCGAGCTGGCGTTGGATGATGCGCCGGGCCAGCGTACGCACTGGCTGGGCCTGACCGTGCACGAACACACGGCCACCGGTGCCGACAGCGCCGAAGTGCGCTTCACCGCCCGCTACCGCGTGGGTGGCGGCAGCGCGGTGAAGATGACAGAGCACAGCCGCTTCCTGCGTGTCGACGGCCGCTGGTACTACCTCGACGCCGTGTGAGCCTCAGCCGCCGCGCACCGCCAGCACGCGCTGGCCGGCATGCGCGCGGACCTGGTTGCGGCCGCCGTCCTTGGCTGCATACAGCGCCTGGTCGGCAGCCTTGATCACCGCTGCTGGCCGCTCATCCACGCGGCTGTCCGCCAGGCCGATGCTCACCGTCACCTGCACCGTCTGCCCGCTCCCGCCGCGTCCGCGTTGCTGGCGTCCCGTTTCATCGTCGCGGCTGCGGGTGCTGCGGTCGCGCAGCTGCATGCGGGTGTCCTCGATAGTCTGCCGCAGCGCCTCGACCGCATCCACGCAGGCCGCTGCGGGACGATCCAGGAACACCACCGCGAACTCCTCGCCGCCATAGCGGAACGCACGGCCACCGTCGCCCACCCGCCCCAGCCGCGAGGCCACCAGGCGCAGCACATCGTCGCCGGTGTCGTGGCCGTGGGTGTCGTTGAACGATTTGAAGTGGTCCACGTCCACCATCGCGATGCTGTAGGTGCCGCGCGCCCGTTGCAGGGTCTCATTGAAGGCGCGGCGCCCCGGCAGGCCGGTCAGTTCATCGCGGAAGGCCATATGGAAGGACTCCTGCAGCATCGCGCCCAGCATCAGCAGCAAGGCCGCGCTGGCCAGCGCCGGCAGCAGCACCGGCTGCAGGAACACCCGCGGCAGCATCCACCACAGGCACAGCAGGGCCAGCAGCATTGCCGTGTGCAGCGGCCGCGGATGCCGCCAGGCCTGCCAGCCCAGCGCGGCGGTTGCCAGGAGGAACAGCAGGGCTGGCAGCTGTGCCAGCGCGTTCCAGTCGGCCGGAATCCAGCTCCAGTGGCGGTTGGACAGCAGATCGTGCATGCCTCGCGGTTGCTGCGTGGCCAGCAGCAGGAAGATCATCAGCGCGGTGCCACTGGCAACACCCCGCAGCAGCAGGTCGCGGCGGCGGCGGCCGCGCTCGGGCCACAACGCCAGGCCCGCGAACAGCAAGGGCAGCCAGGCCGAAATGGCATGGAAGCGCAGCGGTGTCAGCGTCGTGACATGACCGTTGCGCAGATAGCCACCCACGTCCAGGTGCAGCAGGGCGAACATCACGGCCACCACCAGCATCAGGCAGAGCGTACGCACCTGGTGGTAGAGCAGCGCAAGGCCGGCGCCGAGGCAGGCCAGCAGCCAGGGCAGGATGCGTTGGGCCGGATTGGCCACGTCTTCGTTGCCCAGTGCCGCCCACAGCACCACGGCAACCAGCACGGCGGGCAGCACGAACAGGTAATGCGCAGGCTGGCGGAGCGGATGCAGGGGCAAGCAGGAATTCCAGCGCGGTGACGACGCGGCCGCAGCATTGCCGTTAGCGGCCTCTGCACCGGCTTCTTGAATGCGGGATGGTCACGCATGTGAACGCGTTGACGTCGAACCATGACGTCGCACTCACCCTGCTGCGCAGATGCTCCCCGGATGGACAGCGCAGCCACCGCCGTCGCTGCCCCGCAGCGCGATCTCGCCCGCCAGTACGCACGTGTGCGGGACCGCAGCATGCAGTTGGCGGCCCCCCTCAGCGCCGAAGACGCCATGCTGCAGAGCATGCCCGATGCCAGCCCGAGTAAATGGCACCTGGCCCACACCACCTGGTTCTTCGAACGTTTCGTGCTGGCCGGCTTCCCACCTGCACCGGCGCATGACCCTGCCTGGGACTACCTGTTCAACAGCTACTACAAGAGCCTCGGCCCGGCCCACGCGCGGCCGCAGCGCGGGCTGCTGTCACGGCCCTCGCTGCAGCAGGTGCAGGACTACCGCCGCCAGATCGATGCGCAGGTACAGTCACGGCTGGACGCGGGTGATCTCGACGATCAGGCGCTGCAGCACCTGCAGCTGGGCCTGCAGCACGAACAGCAGCACCAGGAGCTGCTGCTCACCGACATCAAGCACGCGTTCTGGTGCAATCCATTGCAGCCGGCCTACCGCGACGACCTGCCAACCGTCCCCGGCACTGCCAGTGCACAGGGCTGGATCGAATCGCCCGAACGCATCATCACCATCGGTGCCGCAGCCTGGCCACGGCATGCCGCGTTCGCCTATGACAACGAATCGCCGCCGCATCGCGTGCTGCTGCCCTCCCATGCCCTGGCCGAGCGCCCGCTCAGCAACGCCGAGTACCGCGCCTTCATCGAGGCCGGAGGCTACCGCGAGCCACGCTGGTGGCTCAGCGAAGGCTGGGCACTGCGTGAAACCGAAGACTGGCGGCACCCGCTGTACTGGGACGACAGCCTGCAGCGCGAATACACCCTGGGCGGTTGGCGCGAACTGGACCCGCATGCGCCGGTCTGCCATCTCAGCTACTTCGAGGCCGACGCCTGTGCCCGCTGGGCCGGGGCGCGCCTGCCCAGCGAGTTCGAGTGGGAGGCTGCGGCCGCGTCTCAGCCGGTGCGGGGCCACTTCGCCGATGACGATCACCTGCACCCACAGGCCGGGCAGGGCGGTGGACTGCGCCAGCTGTTCGGCGATGTATGGGAATGGACCCACAGCGCCTATGGCGCCTATCCGGGCTTCCATCCCTTTGCCGGCAACCTCGGCGAATACAACGGCAAATTCATGTGTGGCCAATGGGTGCTGCGCGGCGGTAGCTGCGCCACGCCCCGTGGCCATGTGCGCGCCAGCTACCGCAACTTCTTCATGCCACCGGCGCGTTGGCAGTTCTCCGGCCTGCGCCTGGCCAGGGACCTCGCATGAGTACGGTGCACGACGCGCTGCAGGCATTGACCGATCTCACCCCCGGCCGCCAGCAGATCCTCACCGACGTGGTGGCCGGGTTGTCGCGCACACCGCGCCAGCTGCCGTCCAAGTACTTCTACGATGCACGTGGCTCGCGCCTGTTCGAACAGATCACCCAGACCCGCGAGTACTACCCCACGCGTACCGAGCTGGCCCTGCTTTCGCGGGTACTGCCAGACATCGCCCGCAGCGTCGGCCCGCACCTGCACGTGGTGGAACTGGGTAGTGGCAGCGGCCGCAAGACCGCGCTGCTGCTGGCCGCGCTGCGTGAACCGGTGGCCTATACACCCATCGAGATCTCGCGCGCCGCGCTGCTGTCCAGCATCGACCATCTCGCCCCGGCGCTGCCGGAGGTCGAGATGCTGCCGGTCTGTGCAGACTTCACCCGTCCCGTTGCCGTGCCCATGCCCGAACGCGAACCCGCGCGGCGGTTGCTGTTCTTCCCCGGGTCTACGCTGGGCAACTTTGAAGGTGAGGACGCGGTCGCCCTGCTGCGCGCGATGCGCCAGACCATGGGCCGTGATGGCCTGGCCCTGGTCGGCATCGACCTGCACAAGGAGCCAGCGTTGATCGAGGCGGCCTACAACGATGCACAGGGTGTCACCGCCGCCTTTACCCTCAATCTGCTGGCCCGCCTCAACCGCGAGATCGGCAGCGATTTCGATCTGGATGGCTTCCGCCATCGTGCCCGCTACAGCGTCGCGCGACTGCGCATCGAGACCGATCTGGTCAGCCAGCGGGCACAGGACGTCCATCTGGATGGCCGCACCTTCCATTTCGAGGCCGACGAACCGATCCGCGTCGAATACAGCCACAAGTACACCGACGACAGCTTCGAAGCACTGCTGCAGCCGGCTGGCCTGCAGGTCATGCAGCGCTGGGATGCTGAAGGCCCGGCCTATGGCCTGCGCCTGTTGCGCGGCATATAGCCGCCGGCAGCCGGCGCCGCTTCAGGTTCGACGGCGACGCTGCGCCTAAGATGACCCTGCAACGGCAACACGGAGGACGCCATGCCCATTCTGACCACGCTCGGCCTGGCGGCCGCTCTTGCCTCGGCACCGACAGCGCCTGCCGTTCCTGCCGCCGGCATCGATCCGGCCTTCAGCCGCTGCCTGTCGGGCCTGCAGGCCACCGCTGCGACACAAGGCATCAGTCCCGACCGTTTCAACGAGATCACCGTCGGCCTCACACCCGACCCCAGCGTGCTCGGCCTGCTTGATGCACAGCCCGAATTCACTACGCCGATCTGGGACTACCTCGCCGCGCTGGTCGATCGCCAGCGCGTTGACGATGGGCGCGCCCTGCTGCTGCTGCACCGCGACCTGCTCGATCGGGTGTCGGCGCAGTACGGCGTCGATCCGGCCACCATCGTCTCGGTCTGGGGCGTGGAGAGCGACTACGGCCGCGTGTTCGGCAAGCGCCCGTTGTTGCAGTCACTGGCCACGCTGTCCTGCGCCGGCCGTCGCCAACCCTTCTTCCGCGGTGAACTGCTGGCCCTGCTCAAGCTGATCGACCGCGGGGACCTGCAGGCCCAGGGGCTCACCGGTTCCTGGGCCGGTGCCTTCGGGCATACGCAGTTCATGCCCAGCACCTATGCACGCATCGCCGTGGACGGTGATGGCGATGGCCGCCGCGATCTGGTCGGCAGCATTCCCGATGCACTGGCCTCCACTGCCAACTACCTCAAGCGCGCCGGCTGGCGCAGCGGCGAGCCGTGGGGCATGGAAGTCCGCGTTCCTGCGGGCTTCAACGCCAGCCAGGCCGGCCGCACCCAGCGTCGCTCCCTGGCCGACTGGCGTGCGCAGGGCGTGACCGCGCTGGATGGCAGCGTGTTGGCTCCGGCCAACCTGCCGGCGGATGCACGTGCGGCGCTGCTGCTGCCGGCCGGCAGCAAGGGCCCGGCGCTGCTGGTGTTCCGCAACTACGACGCGATCTACAGCTACAACGCCGCCGAAAGCTACGCGCTGGCGATCGCGACGCTGGCCGATCAGCTGCGTGGCGGCACCGGGTTGGCCACCGCCTGGCCGACCGATGACCCGGGCCTGGGCCGCGATGAGCGCCGCCAGCTGCAGACCCTGCTGCTGGCCCGTGGTCACGACATCGGTGCCGCCGACGGCATGATCGGTACCGCCACGCGTCGCGCGATCCAGGCCGAGCAGCAGCGCCTGGGCTGGAGCGAGGTGGACGGCCGCGCCGGCCAGCGCATCCTGCGCACGCTGCAGGAAGAGGCAGCCGCTATCGCACCCACTGGGCAGAAGGCCTTGCCGGCGGCACGTTGACCGCGACATCATCGCCGCGGTCTTGAAGGAGCGTCATCGCATGCAGTCGAATCCGGACATCAGCACCGGCCTGTATCACGGCCTGGAGGCCTGGCTGGTGCGAACCGCCAACGCCACGGCGGTCGTCAGTGTGTTTGGTGGCCAGCTGCTGTCGTTCATTCCCGATGGGCAGCCCGATCTGCTGTGGCTTTCGCCCACGCGCGCCGAGCTGCCCACGCCGATCCGCGGTGGCGTCCCGGTGTGCTGGCCGTGGTTCGGTCGGCAGGGCCAGAGCGCCGATGTACCGGCGCATGGCCTGGTGCGTACCGCGCGCTGGGAGCTTCTGCAGGCCAGCCAGCGCGATGATGGCGAGGTCGAGCTGCAGTTGGCGCCTGCGCCCAGCGCCGATCCCGGCCTGCGCCTGCAGGTGCAGCTGCGCATCGGCCGCCAGCTGCGCCAGCAGCTGGTCACCGAGAACATCGGAACCTCGCCGGTGACCTTCACCCAGGCCCTGCACAGCTATTTCCGGGTGGGCGATGCCAAGCGGGTCGAGGTCGAGGGCCTTGATGGCCTGCAGTACCTGGACAAGTACGAGGACCCTGCGCAGCTGCGCCTGCAACAGGGACCGTGGTCATTGCGCGATCCACGTGATCCCGGTCGCAGCGATCGAATCTATACCGGTGCCGGCGGCCATTACGTGCTGCGTGATCCTGTCCTGCAGCGACGCATCGAGATCCGTAGTGAAGGCAGCCAGACCCTGGTTGTCTGGAATCCGGGCGCCGAAGCCGCGGCGGAAATGGCCGATGTGGGTGAAGGCTGGCGTGACTATGTGTGCCTGGAAGTGGCCAACGCCGGGCCAGAGCAGATTACCCTTGTGCCAGGCGCGCGCCATCAGCTGGTGCAGACCCTGGCCAGTTCCATGCTGTAAGCGCTGGCAGCAGTTCCAGTTTGTCGATGTGGATAGCAAGGATGGAAAACATGCAGGAAGCACAGTGGTGGTATGCCAACGGCAGGCAGAGCGAAGGACCGGTGGACCTGGCCGGTTTGCGTCGCCTGCAGCAGGACGGGACGGTGACTGCACGCACGCTGCTGTGGTGCGAAGGCATGCCCTCGTGGCGGCCGTTGGCGGAACTGGAACAGGCTTCCACCCCCATCGAGGTGGCTCCGCTCCCGGATATCGACGCGGTCCCGGCGGTTGAGAGCATCGCGCCAAGTGCCGGCGACCCGTCCGATCCGTATCGTGCGCCTGCCGCTGCACCGGAGATGGCTGCGGCTGCCGGGCTGGAGGGTGAGATGGCCTTGTACGCCAGCGTGGTCGGCGGCAACTTCCCGATCTATCGCCAGCGCTGGCGGCTGGATCAGGGCATTGCCACGGGCAGTGGCACCTGGCATTGGCCGGCATTCCTGCTCGGCCTGATCTGGATGATGTACCGCAAGATGTACC